>DAOTZT010000001.1:0-2864 GCA_034434255.1 Anaerolineales bacterium
TTATTGCGCCTGCGGGGGGAACTGGCGACGCCGACCCGCAAAATGACCGCCTGCCGCGACCCCAAAGATGACAAGTTTCTCGAAGCCGCTCTCGCTGCCGAAGCCGATTGCATCGTTTCGGGAGACGCCGACCTGCTCATTTTGAACTCCTTTGAAAACATTCCCATCCTGCGTCCGGCGGAGTTTTTGGCGCGTTTGTAATCTTCTTCCTCTCACCAGCACAAAACGGTATTCCCTGAAAGGAGCCTCTCATGGACCCTCAACTCCCCGCCCAACTCGTGCAATTCCTCGCCCCCTTCCTGCCTTATCTCGTCAAAGGTGCCAAACTCGCCGGGCAGGAGGCGGCCAGAAAACTCGGCGAAAAAGCCGGTGAGCAAGGCTTCGAGCAGGCCAAAACCCTGTGGGAGAAACTGCGCCCCAAAGTGGAAGCCAAATCCGCTGCGCTCGAAGCCGTCCAGGACGCGGCCGAACGTCCCGACGACGAAGACGCCCTCGCCGCCCTGCGCCTGCAACTGAAGAAACTGCTCGCCGAAGACCAGGCCCTGGCCCAGGAACTCGCCCGCCTGCTGGAGCAGACCCGTCCCGCCGGGCAGACCGTCACCGCCAGCGGCAGCCGCTCGGTTGCCATCGGTGGGAACGTCAGCGGCAGCGTTATTGTCACTGGAGATGGGAATACCGTCCACAAAGGATAAATCATGACCACGCAACGCTACTCCGTCACCCCGCATCCAATCGAAACTCTGCTCACCTGGGTCAAATCCGGCGAAATTGCCATCCCGGAAATCCAGCGCCCCTTTGTGTGGGATGCGACCAAAGTCCGCAATCTGCTCGATTCGTTGTATCAGGGCTACCCGATTGGCTATCTCATCGTCTGGCGCAATCCCACCATTAAACTCAAAGATGGCACGTCATCTGCAGGCAAACGGATTCTGATTGACGGTCAGCAGCGCATCACGGCGCTCATGGCAGCCTTGCTTGGGCATGAAGTCCTGACCAAAGAGTACGAAACCGTCCGCATTCGCATTGCCTTCAACCCAAAAGAGGAGAAATTTGAAGTCTCCAACCCGGCCATCCAGAAAAACAGCGTTTGGATTGCTGATGTGGCTGATATTTTCTCGCCCAATGCCCGCCTGTTGCAAATCACCAAAGCGTATTGTGATGCCAACCCGGGCACGGATGCCGATGAGTTATTTGGCACGTTCGAAAAATTGCGCAAGATTGTGAATAACCATGTTGGGGTGATTGAACTGGCGGAAGATTTAGATATTGAAACAGTCACCGAGATATTTATCCGCGTCAATTCGGCGGGCGCAGAATTGAGCCAGGCCGATTTCGCCATGTCTAAAATCGCCGCCAACGAGACCTATGGCGGCAACCATCTGCGTAAAGCGATTGATTACTTCTGTCACCTGGCTGTTGCGCCTGAGTTTTATGGACGTATCCAGCAGGGCGACCCGGAATTTGCCAAAACCGAGTTTTTTGCAAAAATGTCCTGGCTCAAAGATGTCAACGATGACATTTATGACCCGTCTTATACCGACATGCTGCGCGTTGCTTTTACTTCCGAGTTTGGGCGTGGCAAACTGCAAGACCTGGTTGCCCTGCTTTCCGGACGGAATTTCGAAACCAAACAATACGAGGAAGCCATTGCCGAAGCCTCCTTTGCGCGTTTGAAAGAGGGCGTGTTCAACTTCATGAATAGAACCAATCACGACCGGTTTACGATGATTATCCGTTCTGCCGGATTCATTACCAGTGATTTAATCGGAGGGCAAAACACGCTCAACTTTGCTTACATCCTGTACCTGCGAGCGCGTAAAGAAAATATCCCAGCGGCAGACATCGAGAGCCTGGTGCGCCGCTGGTTTGTGATGACGATGCTGACTGGACGCTATTCAGGCACGCCCGAAACAGCCTTCGACCTGGATATTCGCCAAATGGAAGCGCGCGGCATTGTAAATTATGTCAATACCGTCATTGATGCCGAACTTTCAGACAGTTTCTGGACGGCTCTGCTGCCGCAGCAAATGGAAACGTCATCTGCTATCAGCCCCTATTTTTTGGTGTACCAGGCGGCGCAGGTCAAACAAGGAGATAAAGGGTTTCTTTCACGCGATATTACGGTTCGTGACCTGCTGCTCAACCGTTCGGATGTGCATCACTTGTTCCCACGCAAATATCTGAAGGAGATGGGGCTGCAACGTGGGCGCTACAATCAAATCGCCAACTATGTGCGCTCCCAAAGCGAAATTAATATTGCGATTGGCGCTACGCCGCCCGAAACGTATTTTGCCGAATTGCTGGAACAGTGTCAGGGCGGCAAGAGGAAATATGGCGCAATCACCAATCTGGATGAGTTGAAAGAGAATTTGCGCCAACATGCAATCCCAGAAGGTATTTTCAATTCGCTGGCGCGCAATTATGACGAGTTCCTTGAAGAACGCCGTAAACTGATGTCCGCCAAGATTCGAGAATATTTCTCCACGCTATAAACCAAATCACCCTGAAGTGGTAACGCGAAGACCGACTGACAGACTGGCTAAACAGAAACCTGGACATGCGCAACCCTGCTCTGACCTGCCGGATGTGCATGTCCGATACTCCGCAAGGATGGAACTGGCATTCCCCCATGCTTTCCCCCAACATTGACCTCGCTTCCGCCCTCCAGCATCACTTCGGCTTCCCCTCCTTCCGTCCGGGGCAAGCGGAGGCGGTGCAATCGCTGCTCGAAGAGCGGCATACGCTGGTCGTCATGCCCACCGGGGCGGGCAAGTCGCTGGTCTTCCAGCTCGGCGCGCTCTTGCGCGAAGGGCTGACCCTGGTCGTCTCGCCGCTCATCGCCCTGATGAAAGACCAGGTGGACG
>DAOTZT010000002.1:0-1609 GCA_034434255.1 Anaerolineales bacterium
GGACACGAAGTACACAAAGGATTTCTGAAAGGCGCAATTGAAAATCTTGAATTTCAGCGCACAATTGTTTGAAAAAACTTCGTGCTCCTTTGTGCCCTTTGTGGTAAAACAGATTTTTGCAGTGGACTCAAAGATTGTAACATAGATTCAGAAATTGTGGGCAAATTGGTCAAACGAATTTTCGAAGAGATTGAATGTCATTGCTGTCGCGAAGCCAGGGGCAAACGCCCCGCATGGAGCGGGGAACGCTACTTTGCTGGCAGAGTGTAGCCTCCATCCACCACAATCACCTGGCCGCGAATCATCGAGGCGGCTGGACTGCACAGGAAAGCCACCACGCCTGCCACATCTTCCGGCGTCACCAGTCTGCCGGCCGGGGTGGCCTCGACAGCCTTCTGGATGAGATTCTTGTCGGAGAGGGCGTCGAAATGCTTGAGGGCGTCGGTTTCGACAATTCCCGGCGAGACGGCGTTGACGATGATGTTTTTGGACGCCAGTTCCACAGCCAGGTAGCGGGTCAGGCTTTCGATGGCGGCTTTGCTGGCTCCCACCACCACGTAATCTGGCAAAACGCGGTTGGCTCCCGGGCTGGAAATGCTGACGATGTGGCCGCCGCCGCGTTTTTCCATCAGCGGAACGGCGCGTTGGGCAGCAAACAGGAGCGGACGGGCGTTGATGTTCATCGTCCAGTCCCAGCCCTTGGGGCGCTGTTCCAGGACGGGGCGGTTGTAGCCCGAAGCAGCGTTGTGGACGAGGATATCCAGCCCCCCAAAGGCCTGTTCGGTTTCGTCAAAGAGTCGGTTCAATTCATCCAGTTCGCCGATGTTGGCCTTTACCAGCAGGGCGCGGCGTCCCATTTGCCGGATGGCCTCAGCGGTCTCCTGCGCCGGGCCGGGATTGCGGAAGTAGTTGACCACCACGTCCGCACCGCGGGCGGCAAAGTGCAGGGCAATAGCGCGGCCGATTCCCCTCCCCGAGCCGGTGACGAGCACAATTTTATTTTGAAATAACGGTAAATTTTCCATAGGAACCCACTGGTTTTGAATAGGGAATGTGCGCAGGCTGACGTGTTGCGCACTCGACTCTTGACTGCTTGCGATTATAAAGGCTTAAGGGCCTTGTGACAAAGAGTGATGCTGGCAATCAAGACGCGCCTGAACTGAATCTGCCAGGCCTTGCTTTGTCTGAGCGGCCTGAAAAGGGCCAGGCGTTGATGGGGGAGGGGAGAACCTGACGCGGTTGCCAGAACTCACCCACAGGTACCAGGAGCGCTATCACTCCGTACTCTGCGCCTCGGGGGTGGGACAACCGCGTTGCAAAGATGGGAAGCATGGCTTGCAAACGAGAGCGTCAGTTTGTCAGCAGGCTGTCTCCAAAGTTACAGGGTAGCGAGCCATGCATCTGTTTCGCGGGGATGTTTGAAGTGAAAAACGCTCAAATGGGAATACTTTGACAATGTCAAGTTAAACTCTTGTTCCATAAACTCTACGCATTTTGTCACTGCGAGCAAAGCGAAGCAGTCTCCTGGTTTGCGAGGGGATTGCTTACCCTTTGGGTACGCTTCGCGGTCGTCGCAAAAAACGCTCCTCGCAATGACAACTATACGAAA
>DAOTZT010000003.1:0-2445 GCA_034434255.1 Anaerolineales bacterium
CTTTTTTTTGCCAACTATTGACAAAATATCTATAGTGATATAAACTATAGACAAGGAGAAACGCTTATGCCCCCTGGACGAGGTTTTGGAAGAGGCCGCGGAGGCGGTCGGCGCAAGATGTTCTTTCTCGAATCGTGCCTGCTGGTGCTGTTGCACCGCGAGCCGGGCTACGGCTACAGTCTGATGGACGGCCTGAAAGAGTTTGGCTTCGACACTGCCCTGATGGACATCAGCATCCTCTACCGCGCCCTGCGCGACCTGGAAGAAGCCGGGCTGGTCGTCAGTTCGTGGAGCGAGGAAAGCCTCGGCCCGCAGCGGCGCATCTACACCATCACCCCGCAGGGCGAAGCGGCCCTCTCCGAATGGATCGAAGCCCTGCGCCAGCGGCGCAAGGAGATCGAAGCGCTTGAAGCGGCGTATGACGCCGTCAGATCGAATCCCCCAAAAGAAACCCAACAGGAGACAAAATCATGAAAATCGCCGCTATTACCGACGATGGAAAAACCATCAGTCAGCACTTTGGACGGGCACAGTACTATCTGGTCGTCAGTGTGGAGAACGGTCAGGTCACCCAGCGCGAAATGCGCCCCAAATTGGGACACAATCATTTTTCCTCTCAGCCACATGAGGAACATGGACACGGTCATGGGCATCGCCATGGGCAAGACGCCGCTGCGCACGAGCGGCACATGCAAATGGCTGAGGCCATCCGCGATTGCGAAGTCCTGCTCTGCCGCGGCATGGGCAGGGGCGCCTACGAGAGCATGAAGCAACTCAACATCCGCCCCATCGTGACGACCATCGCGGACATTGACGAAGCCGTCGCAGCCTACCTCAGCGGTCAGATCGTAGATCACCCCGAAAAACTGCACTAGCCGATGTTGCATTTCTCGTTTCGCTTTTTTCCGTTCGTGCCGGGGCTTCCTGTCTTCAAACCTGCGCAGCGCACAGCGGCCACATAGTTGAGCAGAGAGCGCCCGAAGTTTCGCCTCTGCGAATCGTTCGATTTTACAAAAATTGACAATCTCTGTGGCCTTTGCTACAATGACAGGAGGAGTTACATTATGTTCAACCCCACCCGTTTGAGTTTTGAACAATTGAGCGAAAAACTACGCGCCTATGAAACCCGATTTGGCTTCTCGACCATCGAATTCTATCGGCGCTTTCAAGCCGGGGAACTGGGAGATGATCCTGAGATGTTGATGTGGGCTGGTTTGTACCACCTTTATCTGACCTCTCTACCCATCCGCCAGTTCATGCAATCTGAATCGTTTGCCGGGTGAACATCACTGAGTACTTCTCGAAACTTGAAACAAGCCTGCGTCGGCATCCGAGCATCGTCCGCGTGGATGAACCGCAGGCTTATTTCATTTCCGATGAAGCCAATGGGTTGCTCAAATGTCGAGTACATTTTTGGGACGATTCTTTTCTGGATATTTACGAAGTTGTCAGTGTCGAATTAGGCTACCCTGTGCGCATCAGTTATTCGTATGCGTATTTTCGCGTTAGCGGTCCTGTTTTCCGCTATGACAACGCTCCCCATCACCCTCACATTGCTACCTTCCCCCATCATAAACATCTGTTTCCAGAACAGATTGTGCCAACCGACCAGCCGACGCTGAGCCAAATCCTGGCAGAGATTGATGATCTTGTATCCAAACGATAGCTGTCATGCGCCCCAACTTCTTCCACCACCTGCACCCGCCCACCCTCCCCGCCGCGCAAGCGCGCTGGCGGCACACCCTGGGCGCGGGCGGCACGGCCATCTTCCTGATGCTCGTCCTCGGCGTGACCGGCATCCTGGAGATGTTCTACTACGTCCCCAATCCCGAAAAAGCGGCGCTCTCGGTGCAGACCATTACCTATCACGTCCCCTTTGGCGGGTTCATCCGCAACCTGCATTACTGGGCCGCCCAATTACTGCTTATCTTTGCTTCGCTGCACCTGCTGCGGGTGGTCTTCACTGCCGCCTATGGCCCGCCGCGCCGCTTCAACTACCTTCTCGGCATGGGCCTGTTCGTGCTGGCTTTCCTGCTCGACTTCACCGGCTACATCCTGCGCTGGGATACAGGCATCTGCTATCCTCTGGTCACGGGGACGAACCTGCTCAAGACCATCCCGCTCGTGGGCGACTTCATCTTCCGCCTGGCAGTGGGCGGAGAAAACGCCTGTGAAAGCGCGCTGCTGCGCTTCTACACCTGGCACATCTTCGCCCTGACCCTGCCGGTGGTCATCCTGGGCGTGTGGCACGCCTTCCGCGTCCGCCGCGACGGGGGAATTGCCGTCCCGCCGGCCGCTCTGCGCCCCGACCCGCAGCGCATCTCCCGCTTCGAGTTGGTGCGGCGCGAGGTCGTGGCCATGCTGCTGGTCGGCGCGGCGCTCGTCGTCCTGGCGACCTTCTTCCCGGCTCCCATTGCCCCCGCCATGACAGGCCGACCCACGCTC
>DAOTZT010000004.1:0-7034 GCA_034434255.1 Anaerolineales bacterium
CCCTGGAAGCCAGAGACGGACAACGCGCCGAACAAGCCATGCGTGACCACATCCTCTCGGCAGCCCGACACCTCCTTCAACTCTTACAATCTTCCCCATGACCACGACCCTGATGCCCATGGGCGGCGCGCAAGACGGCGAGCAGGTCGTCAACCGGCTGCGTTTGCGCGCCATCTTTGATGACTTTACTGGGATAATCGAGCATCACCTGAGCGGCATATTCGCCGACGAAAGCGGCCTTGCGCTGTTCTTTGAGACGCACCTGGCGCATCTGATCGTCAGTGTAGTTGCCGTAAATGCCGCTGCGCGGTGAACCGCGCCCGTCGGTGACCACCACACCGGTAAACCAGGCGTCGCTGCGCTGGAAACAAACCAGGATGGGCGCGGCGGCCATGATTTCGAGGTCGTCCTGGTGAGCGGCAATGGCCAGGTGGGTGGTGCGCGCCAGGGCCTGTTCGAGCGGCAAGCCATCTGGCACATAGATTTCTGCGCTTTGCAGGTGTAATTCCATGGGAGGGTCTCCTTTCACGTCAGGGATGGCAAACTGGCGGCGGCCACAGCCTGCCCCACACGGCGAATCTTCTCATCGGGCAGGTGCAGGCTAATCTGGTTGAGCAGGTGAGGAAACTCGGCCTGCCACACCTGCCGCACGCCGTCGAGCAACAAATCGCCGCCCAGGCCGGAGGTGCAACGGCCCAAGATGAGGACGTGCTTGATGTCGTAAAAATCGGCGTAATGCGCCAGGCCGTAGCCCAAATACACGCCCATCGTCTGCCAGATGCGCTGCGCCCCGCTATGACCGGCTTGTAATTTCTCCTGGACGAATTTCAGCTTCTCGGCGTCGGTTACGTCGTGAGGCAGCTCGATGCCTGCCAGAGGAGCCAGGCGAAATACGCATTGTTGGGAGAAGTAAGAAGCGCCGCAGCCCCTATCGCCCGACCACTCCTCGACAGGCGCCTGCGGGTTGTAATCCAAGGGGGCAAAGGCCAGTTCATTCAGCCAGCCCATGATGCGCCCTGCGGGGTTGATGTAACCGGCGGCCTCGCTTGAGCCTAGAGCGATGCCCAGGACGGCGTTTTCGCCGATGGCCATGGAACCCGCCAGGGCAGTCACGTCGCCGTCGTTGATGACCTGGAGGGGGACGCCCATCTCGCGCTGGAGACGCTCGAACAAGCTGCGCACTTCGCCGTAGCGTTCTGGCGGGACGGCGCGAAACAAGGAGGCTACCATGGGGCGGTTTTCGATGAAAATGCCGGCGGAGCTGCCGCCAATGGCGTCTAGGCGCGGCATCTTCGCCGCGGCGGTTTGGATGCCCGCCAGGATTTCGCGGTAGTGATAGGCCGGGTCGGCGTGTTTGCGTGGCTCCCAAATGACCTCTTCGCTGAAAACAGGCTGGCCATCCATGACAGCGCTCACTTTGCGGTCTGAGGCGCCCAAATCGAAACCGACGCGGCAACCCTCCAGGTGGCGGCCAAGGGTCTTGCCAGGTTCATTGGCCCCCGGAACTTCCGCCGCGGCGCAGGAGACAATCTCCATTTCCTTTTCGTAGACCTTTGCCATGAAAGCGGCATCGAAGGCACGCTGACCGTGAGGCGAATAGGCCTGACGGAGGAAATCCGCTATCTGCGCCGGTCCGCCTACATACAAGCGGAAGCCTCCTTTCTGCCACAGCACGAACTTGACGAGGCGCTCGACGTAAGTGAAGTTCAAGTTGAAATCAGGGTGACCCGGGGGGAAGATGAGGGTCTCGAAGCGGGAAATTTCCCCCCGCTCTCGCTCGAGGGCCAAAACCAGGGGGACGCCGGCCCCTTTCAGCCGCGCGGCAAAGCTGCGGTTGAACAACACCGCCGGCTGGAAGGACGGATCGAGCGGAGCGGTGACAGCAGGACGAATGGTGAGAGTCTGCACGACAAAACTCCCTTGACAAAGCTACAGAACATGTCATAATTGGTATATACCAATTATAACAGGTTTTACATGGACACGTTCAGCAAAAACGCTCCTGTCCCGCTCTACCTGCAAGTCAAACAGACGCTGGAGGCCGAAATTCAGCAGGGCAAGTATGCCCAGCATGGCCGCCTGCCTTCGGAGCGTGAACTGTGCGAGCGGTTTGGCGTCAGCCGCATGACGGCGCGTCAGGCCTTGAAGGAGTTGGAGCGGCAGGGGCTGGTGCTTTCACGGGTGGGCAAAGGCACGTTCATCAACGAACCCAAAATTGACCAGCAATTGCACAATTTGACCGGTTTCAGTCAGGATATTTCCAGTCGTGGGGCGCGGCCTTCCAGTGTGGTGTTGGTGGCCCAAGTGATTGCCGCCACCCCGCAAATTGCCACCGTATTGAAGTTGCTGGAAGGTGCCGAGGTGGTAGAGCTTTCGCGCCTGCGTCTGTCTAACGAATTGCCGCTGTGTATTGAAACCGCCTATATCCCCCATTATCTCTGCCCCAACATCCTGAGCAACGACTTCTCACGTCAATCGCTGTATGCCGTCTTCCAGCGGGATTACGGCCACCGCCCCATCCGCGCCGAGCAAACCATAGAAGCCGGTTTGGCCAATGGGCGCGAGCTGGAGTTGCTGCACATGACGGCCCCCGCTGCCGTCCTGCGCATCGAGCGGCTGACCTATAACCAGAACGACGCCTTGCTCGAATACGTCGTTTCAGCTTATCGCGGCGACCGCTACAAGTTCCATCTGACGCTGAGTTAGGGGCCGTCACTTGCCGGCCTTCACACGGTCTGATTGATTGCTATGCTTCACACCGGTCTCGACCTTTTCACCGCTTCTCCTCCTGCCGAACTGCGGACGGCGCGGTTGGGATTGGTCTCGCACGCTGCTGCCATTCTGCCCGATCTGGTCGATGCCGTGGATGCGCTGCGAGCCGCCGGATACACGCTGACGGCGCTTTTTGGCCCCGAACACGGCTTTGGCGGCGCGGCAGCCGATGGTTTGAAGGTGGATGATGCCATCGATCCGCGCACGGGGCTGCCCGTGTTCAGCCTGTATGGCGCAAACGTCGAACCCACTGCGGCCATGCTGGCGAATGTGGATGCCCTGGTCTTCGACATGCAGGATGTGGGCGTTCGTTTTTACACCTATCTCAGCACACTCTTTCACGTTTTACGCGGCGCGGGCAAAGCGGGCAAAGCGGTCTTTGTGCTCGACCGTCCCAACCCCATCACGGGGAACATCCTCGAAGGCGGTGAAATCGAAGCGGGCTACGAGTCGTTCGTTGGAATCGTCAACATTCCCATTCGACACGGCATGACCCTGGGTGAGTTGGCGGTTTTCATGAACGCGGAATACGCCCTCGGCGCAGATTTGCGCGTGATTGCCATGCAGGGCTGGCGGCGGGCAATGTGGTTCGACGAAACTGGCCTGCCCTGGGCGCCGCCTTCTCCGGCTATGCCGCACCTTTCGACTGCCATTCTCTACCCCGGCATGTGCTTGCTGGAGGGCACACCTCTCTCGCTGGGGCGCGGCACGAGCCTGCCCTTCGAGATATGCGGCGCGCCGGGCCTGGATGGCCGCGCCCTGGCCGAATCGCTCAACGCCCTTCACCTGCCGGGGGTGCGCTTCCGCCCAATCGTCTTCACCCCCTGGGCCTCCAGGCATTCGGGCCGGGAATGCGGCGGGGTGCAGGTTCACGTCACCGACAGGAATTCGCTGCGCCCGGTGAGTATGGCGCTGCATTTATTGGCAGCGGCGCGGCGGCTGTGGCGCGGCGAGTGGGCCTGGGAAGCGCATTTCGACCGCCTGACGGGTGGCAGCGCGGTTCGTTTGGCCCTGGAGCGGGGAGACGACCCGCAGGAAATAGCCGCCGCCTGGGAAACATTCCTTGCTGATTTTGCCCGCCGTCGGCAAAAGTATTTGCTCTACCCCTAGCAGAAGGAGGCCGATTTGAGCCAGAGGAAACCCCTCGCCGAGCGCATTCTCAAAAGCTACATCCTGCAAACCATCGCCAAAAAGACTTTCATTATCTGGATGGTGGTGACGCTCTCGTTCGTGATTGTGCGCGGCCTGCCCGGCAACCCGGTGGACATTATGGTGATGAACCTGATGGACAGCCAGGGAATTTCGGAAGAAGAGGCACGCACCCGCGCCGCCAGCCTGCTGCGGCTCGATTTGGATGCCCCCCTGCACGAGCAATATCTCGATTTTCTGGGCAATTTGCTGCGCGGCGATTTGGGCGATTCGTACGTACTGGCACGCGGCAAAGCAGTGGCCGAAATCGTTTTCCAGCGCCTGCCCTGGACGCTGTTCAGCGTAGGAACTTCGCTGCTGCTGAGTTTTACGATTGGCATGTTTTTGGGCATGTTGGCCGCTTACCGGCGCGGTTCGTGGTTCGATCAGTTGCTCACCAATTTGAGTGCCATGATTGGGGCCGTGCCAAACACCCTGTGGGCTATTATCCTGGTCTTGCTGTTGGGGGTGGTCTGGAAGGTGGTGCCGCTCAACCTGATGCGCGGCTCGGTTTCACCGGGGGTCAAGGCTGGCTTTAGCCTCGAGTTCATTGGGGATGTGCTCAAACACTGGTTCGTGCCGGGCATGGTCTATGTACTGACGACGCTGGGCGGCTGGATGCTTGCCATGCGCTCCAGCACGGTCAGCGTGCTGGGTGAAGATTACGTCACCGTGGCGCGGGCGCGCGGCCTGCCCGATGTGCGCATCATCACCGCCTATGTGGGGCGCAATGCCAGCCTGCCGCTGGTGACAGCCCTGGCCATTTCCATCGGCTTTCTGCTCGGCGGCTCGACGGTCATCGAATTCATCTTCGTCTATCAGGGCGTGGGCTTGTTGATGAGCCAGGCGATTGCCAAACGCGATTATCCTGTGATGCAGGGCATTTTGCTGGTGACGACCATCACGGTCATTCTTTCGACGGCCATTGCCGATTTGCTCTACGGCTGGCTCGACCCGCGCATTCGCATCCGCGGCGGCGAGGAGAGCTGAACATGACGAATTTTCTGCGTGAAACGCTCAAGACGCTCAAACTGATCACCTACAACAAGGTGGGTTTTTTGGGCTTTCTGATTTTGCTGGCGCTCATTGTGATTTCCTACCTGGGGCCGTTGGTTGTCCCGCCCGAATCGCGCGCCGATACAAAACAGATTTACCAGCCGCCGTCGTGGGAACACCCCCTCGGCACCGATTTTCAGGGGCGTGAAAACTGGGTGTTGTTCGTGCATGGCGGCGCCGAGGTGATTTCGGTGGCTTTTTTGGCCGGTTTGATGACCACGCTCATCGCCGTCGTGGTGGGCGCATTCAGCGCTTTTTTGGGAGGCCGCGCCGACGAACTCATTATGACCGTCACCGATGTCTGGCTGGCGCTGCCGCGCGGCATTCTGCTCATTGTGACGGCTTTTTTCATCTCGCTCAAAGATGTTTGGGCGCTGGCGCTGTTTCTGGCGGTGTTTGGCTGGCCTTCGCTGGCGCGGCAGGTGCGCTCGCAGTTCCTCTCGCTCAAGAAGCGGGAGTATGTGGAAGCGGCGCAACTGCTTCACCTGGGGACGCCCCACATCATCTTCCGCGAGATGCTGCCCAACATGATGACCTATATTCTCATCGCTCTCATCGAATCGATGACGGGCGCGATTTACTCGCAAACCTATCTCGTCTTTTTGGGATTGGTGCCGTTCGGCAACAACTGGGGAGTTCTCTTCAGCCTGGCGTATGCCAAGAACGCCATCTATAACCCCAATGCCATGTACAGTTTGCTGGTGCCGATGGGCGGCATCGTACTGCTGCAACTCTCGCTGATTATGTTCTCTCGTTCTCTCGAAGAGATTTTCAACCCACGCCTGCGCACCGGAGTGTGACCATGAGCGCCAATATCCTCTCTATCCGCAATTTGCGCATCGAATATCAGGCCAGGCGCGGCGCGGTGCAAGCCGTGCGCGGTATTGACCTGGATGTGCGCCGCTCCGAAGCCTTGGCGTTAATCGGCGAAAGCGGCTCCGGAAAAACCACCATCGGTTTGGCCATCGTCCGTTTGCTGGTTTCTACCGCAAAAATTACCGATGGACAAATTCTCTTTCACCCTCTCGACCCTCAAACTGGTCAGGAACAAGAGATAGACGTTCTGAAGTTATCCCCCGTCGAGCTGCGCGCCTTTCGTTGGAAAGATTGTGCCATGGTCTTTCAGGCTGCGCTCAACGCCTTTAACCCGGTGCTGAAAATCAAGCATCAGTTTGGCGATACGGCCCGCGCCCATGGTTATCTGCAAGGAGACGCCCTGCGCCGCCGCGCCTACGAGCTTTTCGATATGGTGCGCCTCGACCCGGAGCGGGTGTGGAATGCTTATCCCCACGAACTTTCGGGCGGGATGCGTCAGCGCGTGCTGATTGCGCTGGCTCTGCTGCTCAACCCCCCCATGCTCATCCTCGATGAACCGACCACCGCACTCGACATCCTCACCCAGCGGAACATCATGGATGTGCTCAAAGACCTGCGCGACAAATTGCGCTTCTCGCTCATCTTCATCTCCCACGACCTTTCTCTGGCCGCCGAATTGGCCGACCGGGTGGCAACCGTCTATGCCGGGCGGATTGTCGAGATTGGCAACGTCTACGATATCTTCCAAAACCCTCAGCATCCCTATACCATTGGCTTGATGAGCGCCGTCCCCACACTGACGACGCATCGCGACCAGGTGACCTCCATCCCCGGCTCACCGCCCGACCTGATTGACCTGCCGGGCGGGTGCAAATTCCACCCGCGCTGCCCGCTGGCCATCGAAAAATGCAAACGAGAAGAGCCAGACCTTGTCCCCACCAACGGGCCGGAACATCTAGCGGCCTGCTGGCGCTGGCAGGAAGCCAAACAAGCTCTGGGACCCACCCTCAAGCAGGAGTTGTGATGCCCCCCCCGCTGATCGAACTCAAGCATCTTACGCGCCGCTTCCAGATCAAGCGCAATGTTTTCATTACTGCGGTCAATGATGTCTCTCTGGTGATGGAGGCCGGAGAAGTGATGTGCCTGGTTGGCGAATCGGGCTGTGGCAAAACCACTATCGGCAAAATGATTGCCGGTTTGCT
>DAOTZT010000005.1:0-3742 GCA_034434255.1 Anaerolineales bacterium
GGGTTGCCGTCAATCTTGGCAGCCAGCCCTTCCAGAATTTTGACCTTGATGCCGCAGCCTGTATTGCACTGCAGACAGACAGTATAGAGTTGATTTTCAGGTTTGGCTTCAAAGAAAGTGCCCTCAGCGGCAGCGTTCACTCTGGCAATCGCTTCCCGACCGGCGGGCAGAGCGCCCAGAAAGGCGGCAGCTGCGCCGGTTACACCGCCGAGTTTGAGAAAGTCGCGACGGGAAAGGGATTTGTGTTTTGTTGTCATGTTACGCCTCCTTCTTGTACAACGGCAGATAATCTGTGCCAAGCGCCAATGCCAGCAGAATAATCCCCACCAGGCCGCTGACGACCGCCCACTCAATCGTGCTGGGGCTATAGCTCAGGGTCAGGCCACGTCCAATGTGAGCAGTTTCGATGTTCTTGAGCACGCTCACGTTCAGGCCAGGCACGACAATCAGGTATCGAGCGACGGCATTCCCCACCAGCACGCATAACCCAATCAGCCCACCGGCCAGCTTATTTTTCGTCAAATCGGGCACGAAGAGCAACACAAGCGGTAGCAACGTGCCCAACCCGATTTCCAGGCCCCAGAAAAGGCCGGCGTATTGCCCGCTGGTGAGCTGCTTCACGGAAGCGATCAGAGATGGAATATTTCCGTACAGGCTTTGGGAGAAAAAGGCCCAGGTGGAGTAGGCAGAGAGGATCAGCAGGACGATCAGGGCGACTCTCAGAACAAGCGTGGCAAGAGGTGCAGGTTCCTTCGGGCTAAGGAAGGCCTGTACCAGGAGCATCATGGCGGCACCGCTGGTTAGCGCCATGAAAAGGAACTGCAGGGGGAGCAGCGCCATGTGCCAGTATGGGCGGGTGGCGTTGTTGCCAAGCAGTTTCCCAGGCGCGCCTGCTACATACAGGGCAGCGATGAAGCCCAAGACCATGACGATCTTCAGCGTCGTTCCTTTTTGCCCTCGCAGAGCAAGGATGAGCGCGATCAGCGCCAGCACACCGAAGATGGTATATCCCCAGACATCCTCGATGATGCCCGAATGCGGATTGAACTGCACAAACGCTTTCCAGATGCGCTCCATATGCCCAAGGTCGAGGCCGATGGAGGCCATGGCAGCGGCCAGCGTCACCAGGGAAGTCCACAGGGCTGGTTTGCCGTATCCCTCAAAGGCTTTGATCTCAAAGAGGTAGTCGAGGGAAGCAACCAGGAAGCTACCCACAGCCACGCCGCCGAAAAAGAAATACATGGCCACCCAAAGTCCCCAGACGACCGCTGAGCCGTAGTTGACATGTTGCTCGCCAAAGACGAGCCGATCATAGAAGCCCCACAACCCTATCAGCAGGGTCAGGACACCCAGGGCGTAGATGAGTTTCTTTGCCATGATGCGCCTCCTACACAATGTAGTAGACTCGTGGTTCTGTACCGAGTTCTTCTTTCAGCCGAATCACATTCGGCTTGCTGATCAGTTCAGAGACCAGCGAATCAGGATCGTTTGCATCACCGAAGAAAGTGGCACGCCCGATGCAGGTGGTAACGCAGGCGGGCAGAATGCCATCCTTGATGCGGTGCAGGCAGAAGTGACACTTGCGGACGTTCCCGACCGGTGATTCGTGCCGGCCTTCCCGCTTCCATGCCTGACCATACTCCTGGCTGGCATGTTCATAGGCTGCCGCCGTCTTGCTGCCGATGAGCACCCCATCGAAGATGACCGGTAACTGTTCGGTGTAGGTTTCGCCGAAGTCGAACGTGCGCGCGCCGTAGGGACAAGCCGCCATGCAGGCGCGGCAGCCGATGCACTGTTCGTAATCCACCACAACAACACCTTCCTCATTGTGGTAAGTGGCGGTTACGGGACAGACCTCCGTGCAGGGCGAGTTTTCGCACTGCATACACGGGCGCGGCAGGAACTTCATCGTCACGTTGGGATACGTGCCGACTTCTTGCTGCAAAACCGGGCGATAGACCACGCCGGGCGGCAGTTTGTTTTCCGCCACGCAGGCGACGGTACAGGCGTTGCAGCCGATACAGCGGCGCAGGTCAATGACCATGACCCAGCGCCGTTCCGAGGCGGGTTTTTCCAGGGCGCGCTTCAGTTCGCGTTCCATGCGAACCAGCACGTCCTCTTTTGCCAGCGGGTCCTCTGCGGCAGGCGCGGCGGAAATCTGCGCGCCATCCAGCGCGGGAGCGACCAACCCGGCAAAGACCTCGGAAGCATACTTTTCCAGCAAATTTGCTTCTGTCATCATGCTTCTCCTTCTTCAAAAATTGTCTCGGATAAACTCCGAAAATTCCAATCTTTCTTGCCCTCACCCTGCCCCTCTCCCAACGGGAGAGGGAACACTCGGTAGGGAAGAATTCCAGCCTTATTGTCGTCCATCCTGCATTTCGATAAAAGCAGGAAAAACCCGCCAGTTTTTGGCGGGTTGTCGGGGAAATCCCTACAGGATGGGTGATGAATGTCAGTGAAAAAAAGTTTTACTCCCCCAAAATCCCCTTCTTGAGTGCAAATCTCACCAGCGCGGCGCGGTTGGGCAGGCCGAGTTTTTCCATGCCGCGGGCGCGGTAGGTTTCCACCGTCTTGTCGCTCAAATGGAGTTGCGCAGCAATCTCCGCTGAGGTATGTCCCAGCGCCACCAGCCGCAGCACCTCGCGCTCGCGCTCGCTGAGCGACTCCCAGGCGTCGGGAGCGGCCTCGGCTTTGGGCAACATTTGCTCCAGCAGGGCGCGCGTCATCGAAGGATGGACGTACATCTCCCCGCGCAGCACGGCGCGGATGGCAGAAATCAACTCAGCATCGGCGGCCTTCTTCAACACATAGCCCACAGCGCCATTTTTGAGCGCCGAGCGCAGGTATTGCGGGTCGTCGTGCATGGTCAGCACCAGGATTTTCGCCGCCGGACAGATTTTGGCCAGCGCCGGAAGCGCATCCAACCCGCCCAGCCCGGGCATCGAAAGGTCGAGCAGAATCAAATCGGGCTGGAGTTTGCCCGCCAGGTCCAGGGCTTCTAACCCGCTAGAGGCCTCGCCCACCACCTGAAAATCGGGCTGACTCTCCAACAGCAACTTCAGCCCAGAGCGAAGGACGGCATGGTCATCGGCAAGCAGAATTCTCGTCATAAGCGCTTCTTTGATTTGGATATTCTTCCACTCACTGATCACTTCTCACTGTTCACTGATCACTGCTCACTGTTCACTGTTCACTGCTCACTGTTCACCGGTATCTGAACATGAACGCTCGTCCCACGGCCGGGCGCGCTCTCGATGGTGAGCCTCCCCCCCAGCAATTCGGCGCGCTCGCGCATCCCAACCAGGCCGAGATGCCCCTCGCCAAACGAACGGGACGGGTCGAAGCCCTGGCCGTCATCCTCCACCACAGCAACGATCTCGCCGCCGCGCCGTTCCACAAGAATCGCAACCGACTGCGCCTCAGCATAGCGGGCGATATTGGTCAGAGACTCCTGCACGATGCGATAAATTGCGGTTTCGATTTCCCCAGGCAGCCGTTCCACGCCAATGTGAATGAGCAGGTCAACCGGTATTTTGTGACGCGCCTGCCATTCGCGGGCGAGACGTTCCAGCGCAGCGGGCAGCCCCAGGTCATCGAGAATGCGCGGGCGCAAACGAGCCGAAATTTCGTGAACTTCCTCGAGCGTTTGGGCGGTCACCCCGCGCAATTCGTCCACCGTGGAACGCAGACGCGGGTCGGTGCAGATGGTTTCGAGATTTCTCAACCCCACCATGAGCGA
>DAOTZT010000006.1:0-9235 GCA_034434255.1 Anaerolineales bacterium
GACACGAAGTACACAAAGGATTTCTGAAAGGCTCAATTGAGAATCTTGAATTCCGGCGCACAATTGTTTGAAAAAAACTTCGTGCTCCTTTGTGCCCTTTGTGGTAAAAAAGGTTTTTGCAGTGGACTCATCAGATGGCATCTTCCAACAGTTTATTTGTAATGCAATAGCAAACCCTAATTCTTGGAAGTAGTCAGTCGGACTTTAATAAAAAGCCACGGCGCCGCGCCGGTAACCCAAAAGCCAATCAAAGCATAACGCACATAGCGCAAAGACCAGGCCAGCAGGCTTTCTCCATCGGGGAAAATAGCCCTTAATCCAAAACGAATTGCCAGCACGCCTGCCACTCCAATCACGTAGCGCAATGCCAGTTGCCAGCCTGCCCCCCGCACAACAAAACCTCCCCGCCGCTCCATCCATGCAACGCCAGCCAGCAAGCCAAACAGAGTGCCGGCCGAGGTCAGGGCGCTGTCTAACGAAAGCGCATCGCCGGCAAAAGCAGCCCAGGTTGTTGGCGCCTGCCAGTGGTTGAGTTTCAAGCCACTGTACACCGCCACCGGGAAAAGCAGCAACGCCAACGAACCGAGAAACGCAAACAGCGCCTGGCGTGGCAACGTCTGACGACCAGCCCAACCCGAAACTGGTTCCCAAAAACGGAGCACCAGCCAGAGCAGGACAAGACCAATCAGCCAGCCGAGCAGCACGTCATGGGGAAAGTGCACCGCCAGGTACAGCCGCGAAATCCCGATCAAGAACATCAAACCGACCGCCACACCCCAGACCCAGTTCCGGCGCAAGTATGCTGCCATCATTCCCCAGATCGCAGTGGCATTTTGTGCATGGCCGGAAGGTACTCCAAACGATGTTTCTTCCGCAAAACGGGTGACCTCGCTACTGACCCAGTAAGGGCGGGGTTGATGGAACAGCATCTTAAAGCCGCTGTTGACCAGGCCACTTGTCATCAGAATAACCGCGACCCGCAGCCCCAGACCACTATCGAGGCACCAATACAGGAGAGGCAACAGTATCATGTAGAATTCTTCTGTCCCGAGAAACGAGAAAATCTGCATAGGAATCTTCAGCCACTCCCCTTGCGCCTGCAGACCAACAATAAACTGAATGCCGAACTCATACAAGGTTTGCATACAAAATGCCTCCGTGAAAGAATTGACGGCTGTACAAGAAGTATTGTACACTCGAATCATGAATTCTGCACGCACGCGCTTTTGGGATTTTCCCTCTGTGCTCCTGACCTTCCTGCTGCTTCTGACCGCGGCACTCCGCCTGACTGTCACAAACTGGACGCCGCGGCTGGATGCCACCATCCTATCCGTGCTTGCGGGAATCGCACTTGGCCTGGCACTCGGCTGGAGCCGCTTCCGGAGCCCGGCCATCGTCACCTTTTCCCTGCTCTACACCGCTATTTTTATCCCGTTCTGGCTGGCCAGAGTCCTGTACGACAACACGCCGTGGTTGGAACGGATGGCTTTCCTCATCAGTCGGTTGTTTCAAGTGCTGCAAACGTTCCTGGCAGGAGAACCTGTCGAGGATGTTATTTTCTTCCAACTCAGTTTCATTTTGCTCTTCTGGCTTCTGGCACTCTTCTCAGGTTACGCGTTGACCGGCTTTGCCAGTTTTGCCGGAGCGGTGATCCCGGCCGGCCTGGCTCTGCTCCTGATTCAACTTTTCGACCCCCAACGCAGCCAGAGCATGTTGTTGATGGCAATTTACACCTTCCTGACCCTGCTCCTTCTGGGAAGGATGAATTACGCTCGCCGCCTTGCCAGTTGGAAGACCTGGCGCCTGCTTCTCACCGGCGAGGCCCCGGCGGACATCAACTTTACTGTCTCGGTAGTCGCTTTCGTGCTCGTCCTTTCGGCCTGGCTCATCCCGGTCCAGACGCCCGGCATTCCCCTCTTCCGACGATGGTGGGAAGAAATCAGCGAGCACTGGCAAAAAAATGCCGACATCAAGAATCTCACCGCTGGACTGGAAAACCAGACCGGAAAGCAAGTTAATCTGTTCTACGGCAACAGCCTCGCCCTCGGGCAGAAGGCTCCGACCTCCCAGACGATTTTGTTTCGGATTGAGACCAACGGCCTGAGTCGTCAGCGACGCTATTACTGGCGGGTGCGCTCTTACGATGTATACACCAGCGCTGGCTGGCAAACCAGTCCTTTCGAGCAGCGTTACCTCTCCGAATCATCCCGCCCGATTGACCTGCCCGACTCCACCGGCCCGACCACCGATTTCGAATTTCATGTCGAAGCAGAGGCCATTGGCGCCCTGGTGACCCCGCCGCGACCGGTTTGGGTGGATGAGCCGGTCACGCTGAGTTACTTCTCGGTCGGCAAAGCCCAGGAGCCGATTTTCTTCGAGGCACGCAATCCCATCTTGCCAGGAGAAACCTACGTCGTCCACGCTGTCCTGCTGGAACCGACCGAAAAGCAGTTACGTCTGGCAGGCACAGAATATCCCGCGTGGGTTACGGCGCATTATCTGCAACTGCCCGAAAACCTGCCCCCCGCCATTCCAGAACTTGCCAGACAAATCACCAGCAGCGCCGAGACCCCCTACGACAAAGCCGAGGCCATTACCGCTTATCTGCGCAATCACATCACGTACACCACAACGGTACCGCCTGCCCCCGCCGGACGTGACCTTTTGGCCTGGTTTCTCTTTGACCATCAGGCAGGTTTTTGCAACTACTACGCCACCGCCGAAGTCGTCATGTTACGTTCCGTGGGCATTCCGGCGCGTCTGGCAGTCGGCTTTGCAGAGGGCAGTTTTATCCCGCCGGCCTGGTACACCGTTCGCCAAAGTGACGCCCACGCCTGGCCAGAAGTCTATTTTCCTGGCATCGGCTGGGTAGAATTTGAGCCCACGACCTCGCAACTGCCCCTGGACCGTCCCTCGGGCGAGGACGCTCCTCCCCTGGAACCCTCAAACCAACCGACCGTCACGCCCCGGAGGAACGAAGGGGAGGAATTGCTTCAGCCGGAGGAACTGCACAATAGCGGCACAGCAGACAACAGGTCCAGCGACGCTTCTTCGAATTCGCTCGACGTGCTGCTGACCTTCTTCCTGGTCACGGTTTTGATCAGCAGTTTGCTGGCCTGGGCTTATATTTCGGGAACAATCGAGAAGGGGTACAATCGCTTGCGTCGGGCATTCGACCTTCCAGCGCCAGTGCTGGCGCGTAACTGGTTGAAGAAGAATTCTCTGCCGGTGCCCCTCTGGCTGGAACGACAGGCCTGGTTAGCAGGCCTAACGCCCCTGGAGCAAGACTTCATGAGTATCTACCGCTATTTGCGACCACCATCCGCACCGGTGTTAACACCTGCAGAAGCGGCGAGACTGCTCACGCAACAAATCCCAGAGGCTGCCGACGAAATTGCCTCGCTGCTGAGCGAGTATCATGCAACCATCTATGGCAACGTGCCCGGCAACCCCGCCAGAAGCCAGACGGCAAGACGTGCCTTGCGGCGCAAGGTCTGGCAGACACGCTGGAAAACGCTGTGGCAAAGAAAATCTGGAACCCGCCAAACGGGTTTTGAACACAAAGGACGAGGTCAAAATGGACACAAATAGCCAGACAGAACAATTTTCTCACCAAATAAGCAAATTAAGCGCAATGGTCGGGCAAATCCGTTCCCAGTTGCTGGAACGGCGCCCCTCGATTCCCTCTCATGTTTTGGAAAAGTTGTCCACGCTGGAACGATCGCTGCTCGAAAGCAGCAAACAGTTCACGTTTCTCGAAAATGAACGCCAACACCTGCTGAGCCTGGCCAATGTGAGCCGACTGGTCAATTCAACCCTGGAACTCGATGAGGTCTTGCGCCTGGTGATGGACATCATTGTGCAACTAACGGGAGCAGAGCGCGGTTTCCTGATGCTGCGCAATGCGCAGGGAGAGATGACGATGCGCATTGCGCGCAATTGGGAACAAGAATCGCTCCATCCCAATGAATTTGCCATCAGCCGAACAGTCATCCAGCGCGTGATTGATACCGGTGAACCGGTTTTGACCACCAACGCCCAGGAAGACCCGCGCTTTGGCGGGCAGAATTCCATCGTGGCCTACAACTTGCGATCGATTCTGTGTGTGCCAATGAAGGTGAAAGAGGAGTTGATTGGCGTCATCTACGCCGACAACCGTATTCGCACCGGCATCTTTGATGAGTCAGAGCGCGATCTCCTGATGGTCTTTGCCAATCAGGCAGCGATTGCCATCGAAAACGCTCGCCTGTTTGCCTCTGTGCGCCGCACGTTGGCCGAAGTGACCGAACTCAAGAACCTCATGGATAATGTCTTTGCTTCTATTGCCAGTGGCGTGATCACAGCAAACATTCAAGATCAGGTAACGCTCTGCAATCGCGCCGCGGAGGCAATTCTCGGTCGCGCCATGTCAGAACTAATGGGCCGGCGGCTGGACGAAATTTTACCTACCCTGGCCGAGGAACTCCAACCCCACCTCCAGACCGTCCGCCAGACCGATAAGCCGGTCATCGGCCTGGAAATCGTCCATCATCACCCCGAACGGGGTCCGCTCGACTGGCGGCTCAATCTCTCCCCGCTCAAAGATGCCGATCAAACCACGCAAGGCGTCGCCATCGTGCTCGATGACCTGACCGAGCGCAAAAAACTGGAGGCCCAGCGCCGTTTACTTGAGCGCATGGTCAATCCGGCCATTCTCGAACAAATTGACCCCGACAGCCTTCAAATTGGTGGGCGGCGGCTGGAGATTACCATCCTGTTTGCCGATATTCGCGGTTTCACCACCTACAGCGAAAAACATTCGCCGGAGGAACTGGTGGCGGTACTGAACCGTTACCTGGCTGCCGGAGCCGAGGCCGTTCTGGCCCACGCCGGAACGGTGGACAAGTTCCTTGGCGATGCCGTCATGGCCTGGTTCAACGCCCCTATCCCCCAGCCCGACCACACCCTGCACGCCGTGCGCGCCGCCCTCGACCTGCGGTCTGCCATCGAAAAACTTCATGCAGAACTCCCGCCCGACGCGCATCTCTCCTTTGGCATCGGCATTCACTACGGCGAAGCAGTGCTGGGCTGGATTGGCACCGAAAAGCGCCTGGAATACACGGCCATCGGCGATAGCGTCAACACCGCCAAACGCATCCAGGAGAACGCTGCTCAAAACCAGATTCTTATCAGCGCCGCGGCCTATCAGCGCGTCAAGGAAGCAGTGATTGCCCGTCCCTTTGCCCCCCTGCCAGTCAAAGGCAAGACTCAGCCATTAGAAGTGTGGGAAATTCTCGGTTTGAAATAAGGACTAGCCACCTGACACTTTGCTTGAGCATCTGCAAAAAACTGCCCCCCAAGAGGTCATCGCGAGCCCCTAAAGGGGGCGACCGCGCAGCGTACCCGAAGGGGATGCAATTTCCAATAAGCCGTTTGGGAGATTGCTTCGGGCGCTCTGCGCCCTCGCAATGACCCCGCGGGACAAACTGTTGGGCGGCTAGAACAAGGACAACCCTCACAAAAGCGACTCCCCCAAGAAGACAAAAGGTCACGAAGGTGGAGAGTTCTTTCGTGACCTTTGCTTTCGCAAATTTTTGCTGCGGCGTTAATCACAAAGCCGCGGCAGATCAACCCGACGTTTCCCGAAGCCGGCTCACCAGGCAAAAGAGCGCCTCAAGGCCCTTTTCGATCGGAGCAAGATGGATAAACTCGCGTCGAGTATGCGCTCCGCCGCCAGTGGTCAGCCCCACCGCCACAGCCGGTACCCCGCGGCTGAGAGGAATATTGGCATCCGTCGAGCCAATCGTGAGTTTTGGTTCGATTCCCTGTTCTCGCAGGCAATTTGCTGCCAGTTGGACAAGAGAATGCGAGGCAGGAATTTCCCCAGCCGGACGCGCCCCGATCACCTCTACCTCAACCGTCGCCCCGGGTTTTTGAGCCTGCTGGCACAAACTCTCTATCTTCAAAGACAGGTTTTCCAGGGTAGCCAGACTCTCTGAACGCAAGTCCAACTCAAAATGCGCTTCGGCAGCAATCGTATTGACGGACGTTCCGCCAGCAATGATGCCGATATTGAGCGTCGTGGCTGGTTTTTGGGGAACTTCCAGGCGGGTGATGCGCGTTGCCAGCGCCGCCAGTTCATGAATGGCCGAGGGACGCCCGTAATCCACCCAGGAATGGCCTCCTTCGGTATGCACGCTCACCCGATAACGACGCACGCCCAGCGCACGGTGGTAGATATGTCCCAGCGCCATGCCTTCCAGGATGATATAAGCAAGCACGCCTTTGCCAAACCGATCCACCACTGCTTTCATGCCCCGCAGGTCCCCCAGCCCCTCCTCGCAGGAATTGGCCACAAGCCAGATGTCAAAAGGCAGATGGACAGCCCGCTCCTGCAACAGCCAGAGGAGGCCAAACAGACCGGCTACTCCTAACGAATTATCTCCAATTCCAGGACCATAAAGGCGGTCGCCTTCTTGAAAGGTCGTCAGATCGGTATCGAGCAAGAAAACCGTGTCGAGATGAGCGCTGATCACCAGCGGGGGCAAAACAGGTGCCGGGGAAGGGTAGCGCCCATAGACGTTGCCAGCAGCATCGGTGGTGACCTCCTGCAGGCCTTCTTGAATCAAGCGGGCATGCACAAATTTTGCCCGTTCTGACTCATGAAATGTCGGAGCAGGAATTTGCTGGATTTGAAGAGCAAGATCGAGCAAGCGTGCAGTAATCTTTTTCATGTTCAATTCCAAAGTTGACTCTCAAACCTGACGGACAAGCGCTGCCAGGGATTCCAACCGCGCCTGGGCCAGGCCAGGGAGAGTATCGAGCGGGTAGAGAGCGCCGTATCCCTCTACCGTGATAGAAGCAGAAATGTTGCCATGCAAAACAGCCTGTAAGGGGTCAAAGGTGCGCAGGTAGCCAGCCAGAAAGCCTCCACAGAACGAATCGCCAGCCCCAGTCAGGTCGGTCAGACGTGCCGGATAGGGAGGAATTTCCCAGCGCTTGCGAGCAGCAGCATCGTAAAGCATTTGGCCATTGGCGCCCCGTTTAATTACGACCACCTCGCAGCCAAATGATGCAATCGCTTCGGCCATTTCCCACAAATCATGAGAACGTCTCGAGAAAAGCAGACGAATTTCTTCCTCAGAGGGCAAGAAAGCCGTCAACCCCTGGACGAGCAAACGCACATCCTCCAGCGCTTCGGGGATCATGTAAGCCGCCGCAGGGTCCAGGGTGAGAACGATGGTCTCGGCCTGACGGAACGCAGCGCTAATGCGGGTAGCAGTGATAAAGTCGAGAGGGCAGAGATGAACAGCCCGCGCCAGGAGGTAATCATCGGGAATATCGCCCGGACGCGGCGAATCGGGTCGAGGGGTGCGTCGGTCATCGCTTTTTTCAGTCGGCGGCACGTATCCAAGCAAGGATTTCGGAAAAGTCAGGTCAAGGCGGGCAAAATGAGCGACGGGATTGGTGTGTTGAACGGTCTGTAAATCGAGCGTTGCCTGAAAATAGCGCAAGTCAAGCGCTTCGGGCAAGACGCGTATGCCGCGCGTATCCCATCCATAGCGAGAAAAATTATTGAGCCATTCATGCGGGTAATCTTCTCCCACCCGCCCCAGCAAACCGAGATTTTTCTCCCACAGTGCCAGGCCGGCCGCAGCATAAAGCACATTACCACCAGGGACATCTAACAACGGACGACCAACAGGCGGCAAAAGGTATTCGCGGCGAAAACGCCCGGTCAGGACATATTCAATGCTCATTCTGTACTCGAGGAAGAAGAGGGTTGTTCCTGAGAAGACAGCGGAAGCAGAAACGTGAACTTGCTTCCCCGCCCCTCCACGCTCTCGGCCCAAATTCGCCCGCCATGCATTTCAATCATCATTTTGGCCACCGAAAGCCCCAATCCCATGCCACCATGTTTCCGGGTCAGGTGGCTTTCGACCTGGTAGAAACGTTCGAAGATGTGAGGCAAATCCTTGAGAGGAATCCCAATCCCATCGTCAATCACCGACACCTGCACATAGCCGGGGAGGGTTTCAGCAGTAATCAAAATATGCCCACCGGGGTTGGTAAAGGTAATCGCGTTCTTGACCAGATTGCTTAAGGCAATGCCAATTTTTTCAACGTCCCCTTCGAGCATCAGGAGCGAGGAATTCTCACTGGCAATACGCAAAGAAAGATTCTTGGCGCGAATTTCCTGATAGAACGAGTCTCGCACATCTTCAATGAGACGTTTCAAGGAAAATACCTTACGGCGTAAGGAGGCCTGGCCCCGCTGGATATTGTCAATGTTGGAGAAACTTTCAATGATTTCTTTCAAACGCATCGCGCTTCGGACGATAATGTCCATCTCTGGACGATGCTCTGGTTGAATGACCTCGCGGAGGAAAGTGGCATGCCCGAGAATGAGGCCGAGAGGGGTGCGCAGTTCATGAGAGGCAATGGCGATAAATTCACTTTTCATCTGGTCAAGTTTTTTCATCTCCTCGACCAGACTATCGGATTGGCGAGCCAGGCGCATGGCCTGCATGGTCACAGCGGCATAAGCAGCCAGAAACTCCAGGCTAGCCACATCCTCTTCGCTAAAAGGTGTCTCGCTGGCCTTATTGAGAACTTCCAGCACGCCGAGCACCTGCTCCTGGTAGCAAATGGGAACAGCCACCAGCGAACGGGTTGTGAAACCGGTGGCCCGGTCAGCACCTTTGAAATGTTCACCCGCCGCGGCCACATTCGAGACAATGACCGGCTTCCTGGTCTCAACGGCTTTACCGGCAATGCTTCCTGTGAGCGGCACTTTGAGATTCTGCAAAGCATCTCGATGAAACCACGGAACGGCCAGGAAACGCAGTTCCCCGCTCTCCTCCAGTTCCAGGATGGACGCGAGTTCGCAAGCGGTTAACTCTGCCCCAGCCGCAATCAGAGTGTTTAAAAAGGTGATCGCATCGGGGGCAGTCGCCAGCATGCGGCTGATTTCAAGCAGCCTTTGCATGCGTGAGTGGGCAGACAAATCATTCATAACTGCCTGGATTATACAGCACTCTGCGAATCAAAGCCGCTTTTGCAGCCACCAGCGGGTCAAAAAATAAGCAGCGCTCGCAGTCAACAGGATCAAAGCGATAAAATAAAGGTAACTATTCAGCCATCCACTCGAAACAGGGGTGTCACTGCGAACGAGCGCTTTTTGCGAGTGAAGCAGTCTCCCAAAGCATGGTTTTTCCTGTTCAAGACGAGATTGCTTCGGGCAGAGAACGCCCTC
>DAOTZT010000007.1:0-1503 GCA_034434255.1 Anaerolineales bacterium
CAAAATTTACTTGAAACACAGGCTTTTAATACTCCTATTCCTTTTACTCTTGAACAATTTGTTTTGGTGATAAGCCCGTAAAAAAGAACCATCCACGAATGCCCGACCACGAATGCACGAATGTCCGCGCCGCATTCGCGCATTCGTGAGATATTCGTGGACGGGTTTGCCTGCCCGTGCCGCGCGCGTGGCACAGGTCTTTGACTTGCACAAACACACCCCCCCTGCCTTACCCCTCTCCAAACACGGGAATCCTGCGCCACGGATAGATGGGAATGCCGCGGCGCGCCTGCTCCAACTCTCCGCCGTACACCACCAGGGGATGAAACCTCCGCCCCTCCGCCGCATACAGCGGGCGCAGATATTCCAGCGCTTTGACGTAATCCTCCGCCGCCGTCCTGCCAGCCTTAATTTCGATTGCCGAGACCGCATCGGGCGTTTCAACCAGCAAATCCACCTCATGCCCGCCCTGGTCCTTCCAGAAGAAATATTCCACCCTCGTCTGATGATTGGCTTTGTGCTTCAGGTATTCCGCAATAACAAAGTTCTCGAACAACTCGCCGCGCAGATAGTGCGTGTACAACTGCTCCACCGACTGAATCCCTAACAGCGAAGCCGCCAGACCCGTGTCGTAAAAATACAACTTCGGCATCTTCACCAGCCGCTTGTTGAAATTGCGGTAATAGGGGCGCAAAAAGAACACCACGTAACTTGTCTCCAGCAGCGAGAGCCAGGCGCGAGCCGTGTTATGCGTAATCCCGCAATCCCGCGCCAGCGAAGAGGTATTCACCACCTGTCCAATCCGCCCGGCGCACAACCTGACGAAGGTCTGAAACGTCAACAGGTTCGAGACTTGCGTCAAATCGCGCAGGTCGCGCTCCAGATAGGTCTGGATGTAGTTGGGGTACCAACTGCCCGGCGGGATCGCGCGGTCATACAGCGGCGGGTACATCCCGTGAAAGATGTACTCCTCCGGCTGCTCAAAGCCGAGAGAGGCCGCCTTCAGTTCCTCCATCGAGAAAGGATAAATCGTAAACAGCGCAATCCGCCCCGCCAGCGACTGAGAAATGTGACGATGGAGCAAGAAATTCTGCGAACCGGTCAGAATATAGCGCCCCATCTGCGGTTCATCGGCCACTTCCTGCAGGTACGAGAAGAGAGCCGGCGCTTTTTGCACCTCGTCCAGAATACAATTCTGGCGGTAGGCTGTCAGGAAACCACGCGGGTCTTGCTCGGCGAAAATGCGCAGGTCAAGATTTTCCAGCGAGAGATAGGTGTAGGAGGGAAAAAGCGCCTTGGCCAGGGTGGTTTTTCCCGTCTGCCGTGGACCGACCAGCGCCACCAGAGGATACATTTTTGCCGCCTCAAGAACAGGCGCAGAAAGCGTGCGCAAAATCATGCTGACAGTATACAGAAAATCGTGCAAATTGTCAATTTGATTTACAATTAGTACGGAACCTGCCGGCTTGCATGGCGTCGTATAATTGTTTCGAAGTTTACCTT
>DAOTZT010000008.1:0-1693 GCA_034434255.1 Anaerolineales bacterium
AGGAGAAAACGCATCATGCTTAAGAAAATTTTTACCCGTCAGTGGTCGTTCTTTTGGTCTGGCGTTGGGTTTGGCGTCGCGCAGATCATTTTCATGATCGCCAAGTTCATCCAGCAGGCAGAGGCAGGCAAGCCGTTGGTCGCGCAACCCATCGGCGTGACCACCTACCTGGGAAATATGTTTCGCAGTATGGAAGTATTCTGGTGGGGCGGCAACACCTTTGGGCTGGAAAACGGTTTGTACGGCAGCGTGTTCAAGGTCGGCACCTGGGGACCCATTGTCGGGATGATTGTCGGCGGCTTTCTGGTGGCATTGGCGGAGCGCGAATCGCGTTCGTGGGCAAAATTCAGTCCCAAAATGCTGTTGACTTCCTTTGCGGGCGGCATCGTGTTTAGTTATGGCACCCGCTTGGCGGGCGGATGTACGCTTCATCACTTGCTGGGCGGAACGGCATTGATGAGCGTCAAATCCACCTTCGTTGTGGTGATGATGTCCATCGGCGGACTGACCGCGTTCTTTTTGATGGCAAAGGCGGGGCTGGCGCCTTTCTTCAAGCACCAGGAAACCCGTTCCTATGTTTCGGCGGTTAAGGCCAAGAACCCTGTGGATGGAATCACGCTGGACGCCAATTACAATCCCTGGCGCGACCCCTGGCGTTGGGTTGGGCTGGTTTTCCTGGCGATGGTCCTGGTCCCAGGGCTGGTGAATTTCTTCCGCCCCGAAGCGGCGGATAGTTTCCCGAACGCGGGATGGGTATTCGCGGGGCTGGTATTGCTGGCTGGCATTGTGGCAGGTTTTGCGATGGCGAAATCTGGCTTTGGCACGGAATGCGCGCTGGTTGGCATCGAGGCTGGCATCATGCTCAAAAAAGACGAGGCGAAATTCATCGGTTTCAAAGTCCCGGCGATTACCCGCACGCTGATGAAAGGCTTCATTCCCATCCAGGGAGTTTTGATAGCGCAGGTGTTGACCGGCGCTTTTGCGCTGGCCGCCTGGACGCTGTTTGGCGCGAAACTGGGCTACCAGGGTTCGTTCATGGACAAACTCAGTTGGGCGGCATTGCTGGGCGGTTTGTTCCTGGGCGCAGGCGCGGTCATGCTGGTCGGATGTGAAATCCGCTCGTATATGCGCCTCGGGCTGGGCTACACCAATACGCTGATCGGCTTCATCGGTTTTGCCATTGGCTACCTGCCTTACACCCTCTTCCCGGAAGCGCATAAGGCTTTTCTCGAAAACTCGGTTATTGTTCAAAGCGACACCTATACATGGGCGCAGGTTTTCTTCCCAAATAGCGTTGGCGCACAGCAAGCCTTCTATGCTTTGTGGGTGCTTGCCCTGGCCGGGCTGCTGGGATTGGCGATTCGGACAGGCATGAGATATCTCTCCGTCAATGCCTCGCAGTTGATCAACCAACCCCTCGAAGACCTGGAAGCGCAAGTGCATGGGGCTGTTGCCGCCGCGGATTAACATAATCTCTCTCAAGGTTTTGGTAGGGGAAGGTGTCTTGCCAGCCCCGCCGCTGCCGCTGAAACCAACCGTTGGGCGCAGATAGAATGAACTTTGAAAAAGGGAAGGTGCTGGGGCTGATGGATGGGTGTTGCCTGGCGTGAGATGTCGCCTGCACAGGTGGCTTTCGGGCGCTGAACGTTACGGTCAGGGCGCCTTGCCTGGCAGTCTCCGCCCGCTCCTGCTC
>DAOTZT010000009.1:0-9518 GCA_034434255.1 Anaerolineales bacterium
ATAAACTCTACGCATTTTGTCACTGCGAGCAAAGCGAAGCAGTCTCCTGGTTTGCGAGGGGATTGCTTCGTCGCAAAAAACGCTCCTCGCAATGACAACTATACGAAAAGATGACATTGTCAAACTACTCACTACTCTCTACTCTCTACTCTCTACTTACAGGAGCAAAAACATGGCACAAATCAATTTTGGCGGCGTCGTGGAAGAAGTAGTCACCCGCGAAGAGTTTCCGCTGGAAAAAGCACGCGAAGTGCTGAAAAACGAAGTCGTGGCGGTTTTGGGCTACGGCGTGCAGGGCCCGGCGCAATCCATGAACATGCGTGACAACGGCATTCACGTCATTGTTGGACAGCGGCAAGGCACCAAGAATTGGGACAAAGCCCTGGCCGACGGCTGGGTGCCGGGCGAAACGCTCTTTTCTGTCGAAGAAGCCGCCGAGCGCGGCACGGTGATTCAGTACCTGCTCTCGGATGCCGGTCAGCGCGACAATTGGCCGAAGGTTGTCGAGTGCCTGAACGAGGGCGATATGCTGTACTTCTCGCATGGCTTTTCTGTCACCTACAAGGACCAGACCGGCGTCGTCCCGCCGCCGTATGTGGACGTGGCCTTGGTGGCGCCCAAAGGCTCTGGAACCAGCGTGCGGCGCAACTTTTTGGCCGGCAGCGGCATCAACGCCAGTTACGCCGTCTATCAGGACGCGACCGGCCGTGCCGAAGAACGCACTATCGCGCTCGGCATTGCGATTGGAGCCGGGTATCTCTTCCCAACCACCTTCGAGAAGGAAGTCTATTCTGACTTGACGGGTGAACGCGGCATCTTGATGGGCGCCCTGGCGGGGGTGATGGAGGCCCAGTACAACGAATTGCGCAAGCACGGTCACAGCCCATCCGAAGCCTTCAACGAGACTGTCGAGGAACTGACGCAGTCGCTCATCCGCCTGGTCGGTGAAAACGGCATGGATTGGATGTATGCCAATTGCTCTACCACCGCTCAGCGCGGCGCATTGGACTGGAAGGATCGCTTCCGCGATGCAGTCGCTCCGGTCTTTGCCCATCTCTACCAAAGCGTGGTCAGCGGCGAAGAGACCCGCATCGTGCTGGAAAAGAATTCTGACCCCCATTACCGCCAAAACCTGGAAGCGGAACTGCGGGCCATGCGCGAATCGGAGATGTGGCAGGCCGGCGCCGCGGTGCGCGCCTTGAGGCCGGAAAATTGGAAGAAAAAGGAGTAGAGAATAGAGAGTAGAGAATAGAGAGTAGAGAGTAGAAAGTAGAAAGTAGAAAGTAGTGATCACTCGCCATTTTTCACTCTCTCGTCTCTGCTCTCATAAGAAGGAGACTGTATGGTTAGCAATTACGTCAAAATTTTCGACACAACGTTGAGAGACGGCGAACAATCGCCTGGCGCGACCATGACCTCAGCCGAGAAACTGGAGGTGGCCCGCGCCCTGGCACGCCTGGGCGTGGACATCATTGAGGCCGGCTTTCCGGCCGCCTCGCCCGACGACCTGGAAGCCGTGCGACGCATTGCGCTGGAGGTCGGCAATCCGCCCAAGGGCGAGGAGCAGGTCAAAGTCCCGGTGATATGCGGCCTGGCGCGCGCCACCAAGAGCGACATTGACAAGGCATGGGAAGCGGTCAAAGGCGCGCGGCATCCCCGCATCCACACCTTCCTGGCTACTTCCGAAATCCACATGAAGCACAAACTCAACATGGACCGCGAGCAGGTGGTCGAGCGGGTGGCCGAGATGGTGGCTTACGCCCGCAGTTTGTGCGAGGACGTGGAGTTCAGCCCCGAAGACGCCGGGCGATCGGACCCGCAGTTCCTGTACCTCGTTTTGGGCGAGGCCATCAAGGCCGGCGCCACCACCCTCAATATCCCCGATACGGTGGGCTATACCATGCCGGACGAATTTGGCGCGCTGATCGCTGGCATCATTGCCAACACGCCCGGAATGCACGAGGGCATTACGATTTCGGTGCATACCCACGACGACCTGGGGCTGGCAACCGCCAACGCGCTGGCGGGCATCCGCGCGGGGGCGCGTCAGGCCGAAGTGACCATCAACGGCATCGGTGAGCGCGCTGGCAATACCTCGCTCGAAGAAGTCGTCATGGCGCTCAAGACTCGCCACCCGGTCTTTGGTTTGGAGACCGGCATAGACACCACCCAAATTGCCCGCCTCAGCAAACTGGTGAGCAATTACACCGGCATCCCCGTTCAGCCCAACAAAGCCATCGTCGGCGCCAACGCCTTTGCGCACGAGGCCGGCATCCATCAGGACGGGATGCTCAAAAATCAAATGACTTACGAAATCATGCGCCCCGAAGATGTGGGCGTCAGCCAGAGCAACCTGGTGTTGGGCAAACACTCTGGCCGCCATGCTTTTCGCGCCCGCCTGGCGAGCATGGGACACGTCTTGAGTGAAGCGGAACTCGACCAGGCCTTTGCCCGTTTCAAGGAACTGGCCGACCGCAAGAAAACCATCACTGACCTCGACCTGGAGGCTTTGGTAGCCGACGAGTTCTACCAGCCGCGCCCGGTCTACACGCTCGACGGCCTGCAAGTCACCTGCGGAACGATCGGCATGCCTACCGCTACGGTGCGGCTCAAAGGCCCGGATGACGCCGTTCTGGTCTATGCCGCCATGGGCACCGGGCCGGTGGATGCCACCTACAAAGCCATAGACGCCCTCGTCAAGATGCCTTGTAAATTGCTCGAGTTCAACGTTCACGCCGTCACCGAAGGCATAGACGCGCTGGGCGAGGTCACCGTCCGCGTTCAGGGTGAGGACGGCCTGCATACGATGGATGCGCAGTCCGAGACCGTTTTTTCGCGCGTCTTTAGCGGGCATGGCGCCGACACCGACATCATCGTTGCCAGCGCCAAGGCCTACATCAACGCCCTGAACAAACTCATCGTTTCTCGAACCGAAACCCAAGCCGCCCAGAATGACTACGGCGTCATGCTGGTTGGATAATTTGTAGGGCAGGTCTTAGACCTGCCCCACCAAAAGGTCTTAGACCTGCCCTACCAAAAGGAGAAATTGCCATGTCTACCTCTACAGACAATCCAAACGTTTCCGAAGCCCCGCTGTTCGACCCCTTCCCCGAGCCGAATACCATGCCTTCGGGCTGGGACCTGGCCGCTCTGCCCGACCCGCAGCCTGCTTCCGTTTCATCGGCCGGCGACTCGGCTGAGGCCTGATCCCTGGCCACTGCTCACTGAACACTGATTACTGATCACTGAACACTGGAACCCCTATGCCCAAAACCCTCTTCCAAAAAGTCTGGGATGCGCATGTCGTCGTCCAACAACCCGACTCCCCGGCTGTTTTGTACATTGACCTTCACCTCGTTCATGAGGTGACCTCGCCGCAGGCTTTTGCTGCTTTGCGTCAGCGCGGGCTGAAGGTCCGCCGCCCCGACAAGACCTTTGCCACGATGGATCACTCCACGCCCACGCACGATCTTTCCCTGCCGATAGCCGACCCGATTGCCGAGGCCCAGATCCGCCAGATGGAGAAGAACGCCGCCGAGTTTGGCATCCCGCTTTACGGATTGGACAGCCCCAAGCGCGGCATCGTCCACGTCATCGGCCCGGAACTGGGATTGACCCAGCCCGGCATGACCATCGTGTGCGGCGACAGTCACACCGCCACACACGGCGCGTTCGGCGCGCTGGCCTTTGGCATCGGCACGAGCGAGGTCGAGCATGTGCTGGCCACCCAATGCCTGCTCCAGCGCAAGCCCAAAACGTGCGAAGTGCGCGTGGACGGTAGATTGGCGCGCGGCGTGACCGCCAAGGACCTCATCCTGGCGCTCATTGCCCAAATAGGCGTCGGCGGCGGTACAGGGCATGTCTTCGAATATACCGGTCAGGCCATTCGTGCGCTCTCGATGGAAGAACGCATGACGGTTTGTAACATGTCCATCGAAGGCGGAGCGCGGGCGGGCATGGTTGCCCCGGATGACACTACTTTCGAATACCTGGCCGGGCGGGAGTTTGCGCCCCAAGGCGCCGAGTGGGAGCGGGCGCTGGCGCGCTGGAAATCCCTGCCCAGCGATGAAGGCGCTGTTTACGACAAAACCATTACGCTGGACGCTTCTGCCCTCGAGCCGATGATTACCTACGGCACCAATCCCGGCATGGGCATGAAGATCACGGAACGCATCCCCGACCCGGCTTCGTATGGCGACGCCTCCCAGAGAGCCGCCCTCGAAAAGGCGCTGGCCTACATGGATTTGCGCCCCGGCCAGCCGCTGCTCGGTCACAAAGTGGATGTGGTCTTCATCGGCAGTTGCACCAATTCGCGCCTCTCCGACCTGCGTCAGGCGGCCTCCGTTTTGAAGGGCCGCAAAGTGGCCGACGGCGTGCGCGTCATGGTCGTGCCTGGCTCGCAGCAGGTCAAGCAGCAAGCCGAAGCCGAGGGCCTGCACAAGGTTTTCGAAGAAGCCGGCGCCGACTGGCGCGAGGCCGGCTGTTCGATGTGCCTGGCGATGAACGGCGACCAACTCGAACCCGGTCAATACGCCGTCAGCACCAGCAACCGCAACTTCGAAGGCCGCCAGGGCAAAGGCGGGCGCACTTTCCTTGCATCTCCCCTCACCGCCGCAGCGAGCGCTCTTTCTGGTGCAATTTCTGACCCGCGCGTGTTCGTGTAGTAAGGAAATCACCCATGCCCCAATTTACCACCCTCACTTCCCGCCTTGTCCCTTTGCCTGTGGACAACATCGATACCGACCAGATCATCCCGGCTCGTTACCTGAAGGCCACCGACAAGAACGGCATGGGCGAGGCGCTGTTTGCCGACTGGCGCTATCACCCCGACGGCAGCCCGCGGCCAGAATTCGTTCTTAACGATGCCCGCTATCGGGGCGCGCAAATCCTCTTAGCCGGAGACAACTTCGGGTGCGGTTCGAGCCGCGAGCACGCGCCCTGGGCGCTGACCGGTTACGGCTTCCGCGCCGTCGTCAGCACCTCTTTTGCCGACATCTTCCGCAACAACGCCCTCAAGAATGGTCTGCTGCCGGTCATCGTGGACGCCCAAACGCACGCCTCCCTGTTTGCCCTGGTCGCAGAAACGCCCACAGCGGAGGTTACCATTGACCTGGCCTCTCAAACGCTCTCTTACCCCGGCGGTTCTGTGACGTTTCCGATTGATCCTTTCAACAAAACTTGTTTGCTCAACGGCGTGGACGAACTGGGCTACCTGCTCGGCTTCGAGAAGGAAATCGCCGCTTACGAAACTGCACAACGATAAGACTATCTTGTCTTGTCGGCAGTGCAACTGCTGGCGGGCAGCACTACCCTGGGCAAATGCCAGGACAGGCAACTGCCGCCAGAACTGGAGACCATCCGACTAAAGACTATTAGACTATCAGACTATGGAATTACAAATCTACGACACTACCCTGCGCGACGGCACGCAATCCGAGGGCTTCACCCTTTCGAGCGTGGACAAGATTCGCATTGCCAAACGCCTCGATGACCTGGGCGTAGCCTTCATCGAAGGCGGCTGGCCCGGCTCCAACCCCAAGGATGCCGAGTTCTTCAAGCGCGCTGGCGACATCGAATGGAAAACGGCCCAAATCGCCGCTTTTGGTTCCACTTGCCGCACCAAAGGCGGCCCCGAAGACGATGCCAATATTCAGGCTTTGCTCGCTTCTGGCGCGCCGGTTTGCACCGTGTTTGGCAAGACCTGGACGCTGCACGTGACCGAAGTGCTGCGCACCACGCTGGAAGACAACCTGCGCATCATCGAGCAATCGGTGGCGTACCTGCGCGAGCAAGGCCGCCGCGTCATCTATGACGCCGAGCATTTCTTCGATGGCTATAAAGCCGATTCCGCTTATGCGCTGGAGACGCTGCGGGCGGCCATACGCGGCGGGGCCGAGACGGTGGTGTTGTGCGACACCAACGGCGGGACTTTGCCCTGGGAAGTGGAACGCATCATGCGGGACTTTCAGGCGGCCATCGCTCACCCGTTCGGAATCCACGCCCACAACGACTCTGAGTGCGCCGTCGTCAACTCGTTGATTGCCGTGCGCCAGGGGGCCATTCAGGTGCAAGGCACCATCAACGGTGTCGGCGAACGCTGCGGAAACGCCAATCTCTGCTCCATCATCCCTGACCTGGAACTCAAGATGGGCTACAAGTGCCTGCCCGAAGGCCGTCTGGCGCAGCTGACGGATTTGTCCCATTTCGTGATGGAAGTTGCCAACGTGACGCCCGACGAGCATTTGCCTTATGTCGGCAAGTCGGCCTTTGCGCACAAGGGCGGCGTGCATGTGGCGGCCATGCGGCGCTCGGCGCAGTCTTATCAGCATGTCGAGCCGGAAAAAGTAGGCAACAAGATGCGCGTGGTCGTTTCCGATTTGTCTGGACGCGGCAATCTGCTCAGCAAGGCCGAGGAACACGGCGTGGAAGTGGAAGGCGAGGAAGTTGTGCCGGTCTTGAACGACATCAAGGAACTGGAAGCGCGCGGGTTTGCTTTCGAGGCCGCCGACGCCTCGGTTGCCATGATGCTCAAACGCCAGGAATACGGTTACAAGCCGCCTTTCGAGTTGGTGGATTATTTCGTCAACGTCGAACACCGCGACGGGCGCGGTACGTTTGCCGAAGCCACAGTCAAAATCAGGGTCAACGGCGAAATCCTGCACACCGCTGCCGAGGGCAACGGCCCCGTCAATGCCCTCGACCTGGCCCTGCGCAAGGCTTTGCAGCCTATTTATCCCGCCATTGCTGCTTTCCATCTGGCCGATTACAAGGTCCGCATTCTGGACGGCGAGAACGGGACGAAGGCCATTACCCGCGTGTTGATCGATACGCAAAATGGCAGCAAACGCTGGAGCACGGTCGGCGCGAGCGGCAATATCATCGAGGCCAGTTGGCGGGCGTTGGCGGATTCGGTCGAGTATGGGTTGATGGTGGCGCCCTCACCCCTAGCCCCTCTCCCGCAGAGAGAGGGGGGAAAATTGGAGAATTCATGAAAGCAAACATTGTGCTACTTCCCGGCGACGGGATTGGCCCGGAAGTCGTGGCCGAGGCCGTACGGGTTTTGGAAGCCGTAGCAAGCAAACACGGACACAGTTTTACCTTCGCCGAGCGGCTGGTGGGCGGTTGCTCCATCGAAAAATTCGGCGTCTCGCTCACCGACGAGACTTTGGCAGATTGCCAGGCTGCGGATGCGGTCTTACTCGGTGCGGTGGGCGGCCCCAAATGGGACGATCCCGCCGCCAAAGACCGTCCGGAGCGCGGCCTGCTGGCGCTGCGCAAGGGACTGGGTGTGTTCGCCAACCTGCGCCCGGTCAAGGTCCACCCGGCGCTGATGGAATGGTCGCCGCTCAAGCCGGAAAAGTTGCAAGGCGTGGACATCCTGGTGGTGCGCGAGTTGACCGGCGGTCTGTACTTTGGCTGGCCGAAAGGCCGCGACGTGAAGGATGGCCGCGAGCGGGCTGTGGATACGCTCGAATACTACGATTACGAAATTGAGCGCGTGCTGAAACTGGCTTTCAGTCTAGCCAAAGGACGCCGCAAGAAGGTGACTTCGGTGGACAAGGCCAATGTGCTCGAGTCGTCCCGCCTGTGGAGGCAGATGGCTGCAAAGGTGGGAGCAGAAAACCCCGAGGTGGAGTTGGAGCATGTGCTGGTAGATACGGCTGCCATGCGCCTTATCGCCAATCCTGCCAGGATGGATGTGGTGGTGACCGAGAACATGTTCGGCGATATTCTCACCGACGAGGCCTCCGTTTTGGCGGGCTCCATGGGGATGTTGCCGTCGGCCAGTTTAGGCCAGCCCCCCGGCGGGGAGGACAAAGGCCTGGGGAGGTCCCGCAGCGCGGGATTGTATGAACCGATTCACGGCTCGGCCCCGGATATTGCCGGGCAGGGCGTCGCCAATCCGGTCGGCGCGATTCTTTCGTCCGCTTTGTTGTTGCGTTATTCGTTGGGGCTGGAAGCCGAGGCCGTGTCCATCGAGCAGGCGGTGGAAAGCGCTATCAGCGAGGGCGCTCGCACGGCAGACGTTGGAGGCCGGTTGAATACCCGCCAGATGGCGGATGAAATCATTTCGAGATTGTGAAAGGAAACGTTCGTATGGCAATGGAATCGAAGTATATCTGGATGGACGGGGAAATGGTGGCGTTCGAGAAGGCTACCATTCACTTCCTGACGCCTGCGCTGCATTACGGCGCAGCGGTGTTCGAAGGTATTCGCGCTTACGAGACCGACAAGGGAGCGGCGGTGTTTCGTTTGTACGATCACGCCAAACGCTTGCTCGATTCTGCGCGGGTGCTTGGCTTTCGCGAGTTGCCTTACTCGCTGGAGGAGGTGGCCGAGGCCGTCAAGCAGGTGGTGAAGGCCAATGAGTTTGGCGATTGTTATATCCGCCCTTTGCTGTACCTTTCGGGCGGCGGCTGGAATTTGAACGTGGACGGCGGAAAAGCGTCGCTGGCCATCGCCGCCTGAGAATGGGGCAATTACCTGGGAGCGGAGGCGCTCAAGAAAGGCATCCGCGCCAATATCTCATCCTTCACCCGTCACCAGCCGAATGTGATGATGACCAAGGCCAAAATTTCAGGCAATTACGCCAATAGCATCCTGGCAAAGACCGAGTCGGTGCGGCTGGGTTTCGACGAGGCCATCATGCTCAATCCGCAAGGCTTCGTGGCTGAGTGTACCGGCGAAAACATTTTCGTTGTCCACAAAGGGCACATCTTGACGCCGCCGCTGGTGGACATCCTGGAAGGCATTACGCGCGAGTCGCTCATCACGATTGCCAGGGATCTGGGGTATGAGGTGGTGGAGGCGCCCATCTCGCGCGATCAGTTATATATTGCCGACGAGGTCTTCGTGTGCGGCACGGCGGCCGAGGTGATTGGCTTGCGCGAGATTGATTTCCGCGTCATCGGCAACGGCGCTACCGGGCCGGTGACGAGCGCGATCCAGCAGGTCTTCCATGCGGCCATTCGCGGCCAAGACGCGCGGTATGCCGGCTGGCTGGCCTACGTGTCGGATAGTCATGTGCCGGTGTCTTTACCGCAAACTGCCTCTGTGAGGGCAGCGTAGTTTTCGTAGCGGCATTTGCATCGTTGGTGTAAATCTGGGTTGCATCGAATTACACGTATCTTCTAATGTTGGCTCCAGATTTGTGGGGAATCAGGCAACAAAAGCCTGGGGTGGCTTGCCTATTCTGTACACGGATTTCACGGATTCGACGGATTTGCACGGATTTTTCAAGAAAAATCCGTGAGATTCCGTGTAATCCGTGTTGGCCGCGTACAAAGGTTTTCGAGCAAAGTTCTGATTTCCCACCAATCTGATGAGAACTCCTTTTTTTAGGCAATGGTGACTGTTCCAGAACTGGTAACAATTATGGCAAAGCCCGTAACTACCTACCCTGCGAGTAAGGAAACGGGCTGATGAGCAAACAAGGCGCGCAAGAAGGCATAGACATTTCTCTCTTGCTTACGGCAAGTTGAAATGACAGCCTGCAAACGGGCATAGACTTTGGCTCC
>DAOTZT010000010.1:0-3861 GCA_034434255.1 Anaerolineales bacterium
GGAGCCAAAGTCTATGCCCGTTTGCAGGCTGTCATTTCAACTTGCCGTAAGCAAGAGAGAAATGTCTATGCCTTCTTGCGCGCCTTGTTTGCTCATCAGCCCGTTTCCTTACTCGCAGGGTAGGTAGTTACACTTTTTCTGAAAAACATCTCCTGACTCAACGCGAACCAAAGTTTACAAAAGGAGAATCTTGCATGACCGAACAGATTTCGTTTGATGCTCTTCTACCGCCTGCCATGGCAGTCAAAGCCGAAGAGATTGGCGTCAAGAAAGCCAATTTAAACTTCCTGAATATGTTCCTGCTGGCCATTCTGGCCGGGGCATTCATTGGCATCGGAGCGATCTTTGCCACCACCGTTGCTGCTGGCAGCATCTCCATCACTGACCCAACCGGCGCCACTGCCTTCAAGACAGGCTTGCCCTATGGCGTCAATCGTCTGCTGGTGGGCCTGGTCTTTAGCGTCGGCCTGATCCTGGTTATCATCGGTGGGGCCGAACTTTTTACCGGCAATACCCTCATCACGATGGCCTATGCCAGCAAGAAGGTCACCACCCTTCAACTGCTCCGCAACTGGGTCATTGTTTACATTGGGAATTTTGTTGGTTCTATACTGACAGCCTATCTCGTCTTCCTGGGCAAGCAGTACACATTTGGCAAAGGGGCAATTGGCCTGGCTGCGCTGACGATTGCAGACGCTAAAGTGAATTTGACCTTCATCCAGGCAGTGGCACTGGGCATCATGTGCAATGCCCTGGTCTGCATGGCCGTCTGGATGTGCTTCAGCGCTCGCACCACCACCGACAAAATCCTGGCCATTATCCCGCCCATCTCCTGCTTTGTGGCCGCTGGCTTTGAGCACAGCATCGCCAACATGTACTTCATCCCCGCTGGTCTGTTCATCAAATACTTGGATCCGGCCTTCCTGGAGACCATCGGGAAAACTGCTGCAGACTACGCCAATCTGACCTGGGGAGGCTTCTTCCTCAATAACTTGCTCCCCGTGACCATCGGTAACATCATCGGTGGCGCCGTCATGGTTGGCCTGATGTACTGGCTCATTTACATCCGCAAAACGAACTAAAAAACACGTTCACCCAAGATCTGCTGAGTAAAACTCTCCAGCAGATCTCTACTTATTGCGGCACTCGTTGCCCAACCCAAGCGAAGCAACAAGAGGCTCGTAGCACCTGGCAAAAAGCAGTAAAATCTTCTCAGAGCAGTAGCCAGAGAGTCCTTTTTCAGACATTGCTTAATTCTCAGTTTCATGGAGGTCACCGATGAGATCGACCGTTGAAGAAATCCTGCAATATAAGGGCCGCGAAGTCTGGACGATTAGCCCCAAAGCCACCGTGCTCGAGGCGCTAAAAATCATGGCAGAAAAAGATGTTGGCGCCTTAGTGGTGGTTCAGGACGATAAGGTCGTCGGCATTATTTCAGAACGCGACTATGCCAGAAAAGTTGTCTTGCGCGGGCGCACCTCAATTAACACCCCCGTCAAAGACATCATGACAGACAAAGTTTACTACGTCACCCCCAAAACGACGGTCGCGGAATGCCAGGCTCTGTTTACCGAATACAATGTCCGTCATCTCCCCGTGATTGACAATGGAAAACTTGTTGGAATTGTTTCCATCGGCGATGTAGTCAAAGCCGTCATTGATGACCAGGCAGATACCATTTCCCATCTCTCAGACTACATCACAGGCAAATACATGTAGCCCCTCAAATCTGATATTCTCGCAACAATAAAGCCGCGTCTACCCCACCAGTACGTTGGCTCACAAGGTGACTTTTGTTAACGCTCCAGCGCCCTGCAAAGAGGCCTGGGTATAAAATTGCAGTATAATTAACATATTGTGAAATATATCACGATAAATCATCATGCAGTCCACTTGTTGTTAAAGAGCGCTCATGACCAATAAACACATCCAATACAGCCCCCCCGATCATATCGTCGAAGAAATTGCCCAAAGGTATGGAAACAACCCTGAACATCTTGTTGACATCTTGAAGGAGTTGCAAAATCAGCCAGAGGGTCTCTCGACAAAAGTTTTGACTGATACCGCACGCGTGTTGGGCATTCCGGCCCACCGCGTGTATGGCACAGCCACCTTTTACTCGATGCTCTCAACGCAGCCACACGAGCGAATCGTTCGCGTCTGCGATGGCCCTGTTTGCTGGCTAAAGCGAGCAAGCATGGAAGAAGGAAAAACGCTGGTAGAAGAATGGGCACAAGCCATGCCAGCAAGATGCAAAGTGGAACGCTCTTCCTGCCTGGGCCTATGTGACCGCGCTCCCGCCATCCTGGTAGACGAGACGCAGGCCGGCCCGGTAGAGCCGGAGCAGGCGAGTAAAGTCTGCAAAGGCTGGCACGGTGTGCCCACCGATTACAGCAAGCCGCGTAAAGGCGAAGTGCGCGTGATGCTGGCAAATGCGGGCAAAATTGACCCCTACGACATCAATTCCTCCCTGCAACACGGCGCATACGAAGGCCTGAAGAAAGCCCTTACCCTTTCCCCTGCGGATGTAATCGCCGAAGTGGAAAACTCCGGCCTGCAGGGACGCGGCGGGGCCGGCTTCCCGGTGGGACGCAAATGGAAATTCGTCGCCGGGGCACAGCGCACTCCCAAATACATCATCTGCAACGCCGACGAATCTGAACCACTCATCTTCAAAGACCGGGTGCTGATCGATACCAACCCGCACCAGGTACTCGAAGGAATGGCCATCGCCGGCTACGCCTGCGGTGCCAGCGAAGGCTGGATTTACATCCGCGGCGAATACGCTGCTCAGGCCAAACGTCTCGAAATTGCCATTCGCCAGGCTGAAGAGGCCGGCTTTTTAGGAGACAACATCCTCGGCAGCGGCTTCTCTTTCCACATTCACATCCATCGAGGAGCAGGCGCCTACATTTGCGGCGAGGAGACAGCCCTCATCGAATCCCTCGAAGGAAAGCGCGGCGAACCACGCCTGCGCCCTCCCTTCCCGCCAGTCGTAGGTTTTCGAGGCTTGCCTACCCTGGTCAATAACGTCGAATCGTTCTCAGCCGTGCCATCCATCCTGCGCAATGGGGCAGCCTGGTGGCGCTCCCTATCCGATTACCCTGTGCCAGGCACAAAACTGTACATGATTCTCGGCCACGTAAAAAATCCAGGTCTGTTTGAAGCGCCCTTTGGCCTGACCCTGCGCCAGATCATCAACCGCTTCGGCGGCGGCATGCGCCCTGGCTCCGAGTTCAAATTCGCCCTGACCGGTGGCGCAGCCGGCACCATCGTCAGCGCCTCTATGCTCGATACTCCCATCGACTACGCCTCCTCACAAAAAGGAATCGGCCTCGGCGCAGGCGCCTTCCTCATCTGCGATCAAACGGTCTCGGTTGTGGCCTTCTTGCGCGAATTACTTCACTTCTTCGCAGCCGAATCGTGTGGCAAGTGCACGCCCTGCCGGGTAGGAACCTGGCGTTCCTACGAAATCTTGCGCGAAATGGCCGCTGGCAAGGGCCAAAAAGGTAACGTCGAAGAACTGCACGCCCTCGCAGAGAACATGCTGCAAGCATCCTTCTGCGGATTGGGCCAATCCGTTCCCACCCCGATGAAGTCAGCGCTCAACCGATTCACGGCTGAATTCCTGGCTGCAGAACATTAGCGAGTAACTATGAGTATCCACATCACGATCAACGGACAAACAATTGAGGCCCGCGAGGGACAAACCATCCTCGAGGCAGCGCGGGAAAATCGCATTCCCATCCCGACCTTGTGCTACCACAAAGACCTCTCGCCGACTGGTAGTTGCCGCATATGCGTTGTTGAAGTGAAAGGCGCCCGCTTCTTACAAGCCGCCTGCGTCACCAAAGTCGCCGA
>DAOTZT010000011.1:0-13383 GCA_034434255.1 Anaerolineales bacterium
ATGCCCAAACGCGCCCTGGTGCGCCTTGTGCGTCAGGCTGATGGTGTGCACATAGACCCGACCGGCAAGGCGCCAGGTCGAGGGGCTTACCTGCACAACCAGCGCTCCTGCTGGGAAAAGGGTTTAAAGGGTTCTCTTGCCCACGCATTAAAAACAACCCTTTCGCCGCAGGACATTCTCAGCCTCCGCCAGTTTATGGAAACACTGCCGGAGGAAGATCAACAGGACCAGGATTCCATGGGCTAAATCAACGCCCTCCGCTCAGCCGGCAGGCTGCCTGGTCGCTTGACGCATAGCCTCTTTTGAAAGAGGCGCCATCATTGCTATTTTGCGAAGGAGTTGCCGTATGAGCGAACAAAAGTTAAAAACAATTGAATTACCTGCTACGATTACGGTACGAGATTTTGCCCAGAAAATTGACGTTTCGGCCATCAACATCATCCGGAAATTGATGGAAAATGGGTTGATGGTGACAATCAACCAAAGCATTGATTTCGACACAGCCGCTATCGTTGCCGCAGAAATGGGCTACGAAGCCGTTTTAGAGAAAACTGCAGAAACAGAGGAAAAAGAGACCGGCGAAGTTCCTCTCTGGCGCAAGGTCATTGAAAAAGAAAACCCGGCCGATCTTGTCCCGCGGCCACCGGTGGTGACCATCCTCGGTCACGTCGATCATGGCAAGACCAGCCTCCTGGACGCGATTCGCAACGCCAATGTTGCTGCCGGCGAAGCAGGCGGCATTACCCAGCATATTGGCGCTTATCAGGTAGAATTGAAAGGCCGACAAATCACCTTTCTCGACACCCCCGGCCATGCGGCTTTCACCGCCATGCGTGCCCGCGGTGCGCAAGGTGCGGATATCGTTGTCCTCGTTGTCGCTGCCGACGACGGTGTGATGCCGCAAACCAAAGAGGCCATTGCCCATGCCCGGGCGGCGCGCGTTCCGATTGTAGTTGCCCTCAACAAGATTGATAAGCCCAACGCTAACCCTGATCGCGTCAAACAGCAACTCAGTGAAAACGGATTGGTGCCAGACGAATGGGGCGGCAACACATTCGTTGTGCCGGTCTCGGCCAAACAAAAGCAAGGGATTGAGGATTTGCTGGAGACAATTTTGCTGGTAGCCGACAACAGCAATATCCGCGCCAACCCCAAAGGGGAAGTGATTGGCACGGTCATTGAAGCAGAGTTGGACAAAAGCAAAGGGCCGGTCGCCACGCTTCTGGTCCAGAACGGTACGCTCAAGGTCGGCGATATTGTCGTCGCCGGCATGGCCTATGGACGTCTGCGGGCCTTGTTCGATTTTCGTGGCCGAAAAGTACAAAAAGCCGGCCCCTCGGTGCCGGTGTCGGTCATGGGCTTGAATGATTTACCGGCAGCCGGTGACATCTTCCGGGTTGTAGAGAGCGAAAAAGAGGCGCGCCAAATCATTCTGGAACGTCAGGAAGCAGCGAAACAACAGGCTGTAGCGCAAAAGAAGATGACGCTTGAAGAACTCTTCAGCCGCTATAAATCGGGCGAGGCGCGTGAACTCAATCTCATCGTCAAGGCCGACGTGCAGGGCTCGCTGGAGCCAATCATCAGCGAAATCAATCGCCTCAACTCTGGCGAAATCAAAATCAACATCCTGTACGCCGAAACAGGCAATGTCAGCGAGAACGACGTGATGCTGGCTTCGGCTTCGCAGGCCATCATCGTCGGTTTCAACGTCCAGGCAGATGTGGCTGCCCGGCGGTTGGCAGAATCAGAAGGTGTTTCGATTCGCCTCTACGACATCATCTATCGTCTGACCGAAGACCTGGAAAAGGCGCTCAAAGGCATGCTCCAGCCGGAATTCTCCGAAAAAGTGATCGGCCGCGCCAATGTGCTGGCGGTCTTCAACCTGTCCAAAGGCACAAGAGTCGCCGGTTGCAGAGTGACCGAAGGCGAAGTCCGCCGCAATGCCAAAGCCCGACTCCTGCGCGGCAAAGATACCGTCTATGAGGGAGAGGTCGCCTCGCTCAAACACGAAAAAGAAGACGTGCGCGAGATGCGCGCCGGTTTTGAATGCGGAATTGGCCTGAAAAACTTTAATGACATTCAGGTCGGTGACATCATTGAGTGCTACGTCCTCGAAAAGACCGACAAAGGCTAAACAGAAAGTAGTGAAACATGCCATCGAAAGTAAGATTAGAACGTATTGCTGACCGTTTCAAGCAAGAACTCTCTGAACTTCTGCTGCGCGAAGTAAGTGACCCGCGCCTGCAACAGATTTTTGTCACCGATGTCAAGGTGGACCGGGAACTGGCTTTTGCCGATATTTACGTCTCGGCGGTTGAAGGTTCGGCCCGAAGTGCCGAAATCCTGGATGGATTGCAAAGTGCTACCGGCTTCTTGCGCCGTGAACTGGCAGCGCGCATTGACCTGCGGATCATGCCTCGCCTGCGCTTCCACTGGGATCCCACTCCCGAAAACGCTGATCGAATCGAACGATTATTAGCCTCGCTGCGCGAATCGAACTCACAGAAATCCTCATGAGCAACTTGCACGAAGAAATCAAAGCCGCCCTTTCTACCGCCGAACGTATTCTCGTCACCTCCCACATTCGCCCCGATGGAGATGCGATTGGCTCCACCCTGGCATTTGGCCTCGCCCTGCTGGACGCAGGCAAACAGGTCCAAATGGTGCTCGCCGATGGGGTGCCTGCTGCCTTTCGGCACCTGCCCGGTAGTGAAAAAGTCCAAACGCAACCAGAGGGGCCAGTAGATTTTATCATCACCGTAGATTGCTCTGAACCCAAACGAGTGGGGGACGTCCTGGATGGCTACGGCCAGCCTGACCTGGTCGTTGACCATCACATCAGCACCGAACCATTCGGACGGTTCAACGTAATCGAGCCCACTGCCGCAGCAACCGCCTCGCTCCTGACCCGTTTCCTGCCCGTCTGGGGGCTGACGATCACTCCCCCCATTGCCGCCAACCTCATCACTGGCCTGGTGACAGACACGCTGGGGTTTCGCACCTCCAGCACTACTCCCGAAACATTGCGTCAGGCCGCTGATTTGCTGGAACTCGGCGTAGATATGAGCAGCCTCTACTTTCGCAGTCTGGTGCGGCGCACATTTTCTGCAGTTAAGTACTGGGCAGCAGGTCTTGCCAGCCTCCAACGCGCCGATGGCATCATTTGGGGCACGCTGACACTGGCAGACCGGGAAGCAGCCGGTTATAATGCCAATGATGACGCTGACCTGATCAACATTGTCTCATCCATTGACGATGCGGACATTGCCATCATGTTCGTTGAGCAAAGTCCGCAGAAAACAAAAGTATCCTGGCGTGGCTTAAAACCGCACATCGACGTATCGCAAATTGCTCGCCAATTTGGGGGTGGTGGTCATCGCGCTGCTTCAGGGGCAGAGGTGGCTGGCTCCTTACACGAAGTTCAACAAAAGATTCTGGCTGCCACGCGCAGGTACTTGAATCAGCCACACTGAGTGTGGACGGGGAACGATTGAACAATTCTGGAGGAAATCAACCATATGGAAAGCCAAGATATCAAGAATGCCATTTCGGGCATCCTGGTCGTGGATAAGCCCGTTGGCCTGACTTCGCATGATGTCGTTGAGATTATTCGCAAAGGGACCAACATCCGCCGCGCCGGGCATACCGGCACGCTCGACCCGCGTGCCTCTGGGGTTCTCGTGGTCCTGATTGGCCCCGCTGTGCGCCTGAGCGAATTCGTCTCCTCGGCTGACAAACGCTACCAGGCCATCATCCGCCTGGGCGGAACGACCGACACCTACGATGCCGATGGCCGCTTTACGACCCAAATGCGCACCCCCCTGGACATCACCGAAGAGAAATTCAACCAAGTGTTGCAACAGTTCGTCGGTGAAATTGAGCAGACCCCTCCCCCCTACTCGGCGATCAAAGTGCATGGACGCCGCGCCTACCAGATGGCGCGTCAGGGCGAGGAAGTCGAACTGGCTCCGCGCAAAATCAACGTCTATCATCTTGAAGTGCTCGAATGGGCGCCCCCCGAAGTCGTGGTGGACGTGCATTGCTCCTCTGGCACTTACGTCCGCTCGCTGGCCAACGACCTGGGTGCCGCCCTCGGCTGCGGCGCTTACCTGGTCGGCTTGCGGCGTACAAAAAGCGGGCGCTTTACCCTGCGTGATGCTGTTCCCCTGCGCAAACTGCAGGAGGCCTTCCTCACCGGCAACTGGTACCAGTACCTGATTCCGGCTGCCGAAGCCCTGGCCGATTGGCCCGCCGTAGAACTCAACCCCGACGAAGTCGAAGAAGTCAAACATGGACATCGTGTCAAAGCCGCTCCCGATAGCAAACCCGGTCTGGTGCGCGGGGTGAGCATGGCCGGGGAACTCATCGCCATCATGGACCTTGTGACCGGCGAAGATGGCGTGACCCTTGAATGGCAACCTAAAAAAGTCTTCTTCTCCTGATTCTCCTTCACTAAGTGTGGACACGGAGAACATAACGAGTGGTTATGCCTCCGTGTCCCAAATGTTTTAAAACTGTGGCCCATTTTCACTCTCTTCGAGACGTTTCGATCTCCCATGCCTGGGTGACGGTTGGCATTTTCGACGGCGTTCACCTGGGGCACCGCGCCCTGCTGACACGACTGGTGGAAGGCGCGCGGGCAAATGGCTGTTCCTCCGTTGTCTTGACCCTCCACCCCCACCCGGCCGTCGTCCTCGGCGGTCAGGAAGACTTTGCCTACCTCTCCCCTCCCGAAGAAAAAGCCGCCCTGCTGACCGCCCTCGGCGTGGACGTGGTCATCACCCAACTCTTTGACCGTGACTTTGCATCTCAAACCGCTGAGGAATTTATGCGCCTCCTCGTCCAGACCCTCGGCCTGCGTCACCTGATCATCGGCTACGATACTGCCCTCGGCCGCGGCCGCGAAGGCGACGCTCGCCGCCTGACAGAACTCGGCCAGGCGCTCGGCTACACCGTCGAGACGATCAGCGCCGTGCAGCACGGAGCAAAGATCATTTCCTCCAGCGCCATCAGAGAACAGATCCGGGCTGGTGCGGTGGCCGAAGCCGCGGCGGCCCTGGGACGCTGGTACACGGTCTCAGGCCCCGTCGTCCATGGCGACGGTCGCGGACGGCACATCCATCTTCCCACGGCGAACATCCTTTATCCACAAGAAAAACTCATCCCCCCCGCCGGTATCTATGCCACCTGGGCCTGGGTGGGTGAAAAACGTTACGCCGCCGCCACGAACATCGGAATCAACCCCACCTTTACCCCCCAACGCCAGAACATCGGCATCGAGGCCCATCTCCTGGATTTCTCCGGCGATCTCTACGGGCAGGAAGTGCGTCTTGAATTTGTCCAACGCCTGCGCGGGGAGCAAAAATTTGCCTCGGCGGAGGCGCTCCTGGCCCAAATTCAGCAGGACATCGCCCGCGTTCGTGAATTGTTGACCTGAGCAGGCGCTGCCTGACTTCGACAGGTTGTGGGACAATCGGGGCAGGGGAATTTAAATTGACGTTTTCCCTGTTTTCGTCTATATTCCCCCTATGTCTGCCCGCCAAATTTACCTTCTCTCCCCCAAACAACTTTCCCCCGAAACCATTGCCGTTGCCTTTGCCAAAACATCCCGTTCCCCCGAATCCTTTCGTGAGATTGCCGCCGAACTGAGCGACGAGAAATCAGCGCAATTCCACGAGAAATGGGTGGTGGGCTACGGTCATGCATCGGTGGCCGAACATGCCGTTTTGCACATCGCCATCGAGAACGTATCGCGGCTGGCAGTGGAATGTATCGAGTCGAACCGGCTGGCCTCCTACACAGAAAAATCCACCCGCTACCAGAAATGGGACATGGATGCCTTCGTCACCCCTCCTGAATTAGAGGCGCATCCGCTGCTGGCCCTCTACACGCGAACCTGCCGCATGCTTTTCGAGACCTATGCTCAGTCTCTGCTGCCGGTGCGCGCCCTGGTCGAAAAACTCATCCCCCGCCGCCCCACCGAGACGGACGAAGCCTACGACCGGCGCATCCGCTCCCAGTACGTGGACTCGTGCCGCTTCCTGTTACCGGCCGCGGCCCTGGCCAATCTCGGAATGACGGCCAATGCGCGTGTGCTGGAACACGCCATCTCCAAAATGCTCTCGCATCCACTGAAGGAGGTGCGCCAGATTGGAGAAGAAATCAAACAGGTTGCCCGCTCCGAGGTACCAACCCTGGTCAAATACGCCGAACCGCTCCCCTACCTGATCGAGACCTGCTCAGACCTGGAAAGGGAGGCTTCGTCCTTTGCGCAAACTGACCCAAGCGAGGATTGGTGCCGCTTATATACCTGGGATGCAGACGGCGAGCGAAAGGTGCTTGCCGCTGCTCTCTACCGTTTCAGCGGGATGACCTACGAGACGGCCTTCAAAACAATTTGCGCCGCCACAGCGGAAGAACAGGAAAAATGGGCTGCCTTGCTGCTGGGGCGTTTGGGAGAGCATGATGTGCCTTTGCGGGAATTGGAACATACGACCTACACCTTTGAACTCGTCCTGGACCAGGGAGGGTATGCCGAATTCAAGCGCCATCGCATGATGAGCCAGACGCCGCAAGCGCTAACCGCCCGGTTAGGATACGCCCTCCCGCGTCGAATTGTAGAGGCCGGTTTTGAAGATCGTTACCGGGCAGCCATGGATGCCGCAGCCGAGGCTTACGAGAAACTGGCCGATTGGAATCCACATATAGCCGCCTACGTCGTTCCCAACGGTTTTTACCGGCGGGTGCTCTTCACCATGAATTTGCGCGAAGCGTTTACATTTTGTCGCCTGCGGGCTGCCCCCAATGCGCATTTTTCCATGCGGCGCGTTGCCCAGCGCGTGGCAGAGGAAATTCGACGCGTCCATCCCCTTCTGGCGCGCTATCTGCGTTTACCAGAAGAAAAATGGGAAGAAATCGAGCGTACTTACCTGTAATCAGCGCAGCCACAAAAAGACTCCACCTGACAATCAAACCTTGCCAGGCAGAGTCCGGCGGCACAAAAACTCTTTGTCCTCAATGGAACGTCCTGCAGGGTTCACGAGCGCTATCTTCGCGTCTCATTGAACCTTGGGAATGTTTTAAAAAGTTCATTACCCGACCTGGGCCAACAGGCCAATAATGAACAACCCACAGAGGGACAACACATTCAGAGAATTGATCACCAGGCCAATAATGCCAAATGTTTTCTTCTCCGTCTTTTGGACGACCGCAGCAATGCCCAACCCCATCCCGGCCAGGCTAAGAACAGGGCTGCACAAAAACAGCACACTGGCAATCACAATCGCCGGATTGCTCTGGTCGATCATGTCAGGAGTGAAATTGGGGTTATCAACGGCTAAGGAAAAACCGTAACTAAACGAGATAATGAATGCAACACAGAAAATGAGCAAGGCCAGTATGCCTAGAACAAAAGCCGCAATGCCAAGTTTGGATTGTTTTTGTTCCACAGGCGGCGGAGCGGCCGGCTCGGGAAAAGATGAAAAATTATTGTCCATGTCATCCTCCTTTGTGCCATATTATATCTGAAATGAGTCCACTGCAAAAACAGTTTTACCACGAAGGGCACAAAGGAGCACGAAGTTTTTTCAAACAATTGTGCGCTGAAATTCAAGATTTTCAATTGCGCCTTTCAGAAATCCTTTGTGTACTTCGTGTCCTTTGTGGTTCAGGCCTTTTTGCAGGAAAGTCATGATGACAGTACAAGGATACCCTAAAATCTCAAAAAATGCTACTCAAAGAGGAACCATCGCGCACCGCCGACCTTTCCTCGGCCTTGCGGAACCGGACATTGCCTGACGGTACGATGAATTCACTGCAAAATTTTTGCGATTGTGATTGAGAAAGCATGCGGTCATTCAGTTCAGCCACAGATAAATCAGCCACAGATAAATACAGATAAACTCTGATTTTGATAAACCCAGTTGGCTCATATGCAAATTTTGGCTTTTATAGAGCAAATCTATTTCATCTGTGGCCAATAAAACGAACTGCCGAACGCTCTCATTGATTGTTGAGAGCCATGCTATAAACGAGCAGGATTCTCTCCAACTATGCGGGGAGAATCCTGTCAAAAAAATGCTTTTTTCTATCAAATTCACTCAGGCTGTAACCAACGTGCCAACCTGTTCGCCGCGCAAGGCGCGCTCCAGGGCCGTCGGGTCCCAGAGATTAAGCACCAGGATCGGGAGGCGGTTCTCCATGCAAAGGGTAATCGCTGTGCTGTCCATGACCTCCAGACGACGATTGAGAACATCAATGTAAGAAAGTCGGTCAAACTTCACAGCATTGGCGTTCTTGTGCGGGTCTGAGTCATAGACCCCATCAACTTTGGTGGCTTTGATGAGCACATCCGCGTCAATTTCGAGTGCCCGCAACGCGGCAGCAGTATCGGTCGAGAAAAACGGATTGCCGGTGCCAGCGCCGAAAATGACAACCCGTTGTTTTTCCAGGTGACGAATCGCACGGCGTCGGATGTACGGCTCGGCCACAGCGCGCATTTCAATCGCTGACTGGACACGAGTCACAACCCCAGAACGCTCCAGGGCATCCATGAGCGCCATGGCATTCATCACGGTTGCCAACATGCCCATGTAATCAGCAGTGGCCTGGTCCATGCCCCGTTCAATCCCTTGTTTGCCTCGCCACAGATTGCCCGCGCCGATGACGATGGCGATCTCTACCCCCATCTCATACACGCCCTTGACGCGTTCGGCAATTTCCTCGGCTTTGAGAGGATTGATCCCAAATCTTTCGGTGTCTGCCAATGACTCACCACTTAACTTCAGCAATACTCTTTTGTATTTTAGCCCTTCCATGAGAACCTCCTGGTACAGATATCTTACTGCAAAGCGCAAAATTTTTTCGCGACTTGAAAGCGTCTGTAATACCCTTGAGGCACAAGCCCATAAAAAAAGCCAACCCGAAGGTTGGCTTTTTCCTTATTGACTGATTTCGCCTAATTCCCAACGAGCAAAGCGGCGAATGACGATGTTTTCACCGGTTGCAGCGATCGTTTCGAGAAGCAATTGCTCCACCGTCTTTTCGGCATCCCGAATGTAAGGCTGCCGCAGCAGGACTACCTCGTCCTTGAATTTTTCGATACGACCTTCTGCAATCTTGGGCAAAATAGCCTCGGGCTTGCCTTCTTCGCGGGCGCGCGCCATGGCAATTTCGCGCTCATGTTCCAGTACTTCGGCAGGAATTTCCTCGGCTTTGATGTAGCGGGGCGAATTGGCAGCGATCTGCAAAGCAATTTCATGAGCGAAATTGCGGAATTGCTCCGAGCGAGCCACAAAATCTGTCTCGCAGTTCACTTCTACCATGACGCCTACGCGCCCACCACCATGCGAATACAGTTCAATGATGCCATTCGAAGCCTGCCGATCCGCGCGCTTGGCAGCAGTTGCCATACCTTTTTCGCGCAGGTAATCTACTGCTTTCTGAAAATCGCCATTAGAGGCTTCCAGCGCTTTACGGCAATCGAGCACGCCCGCCTTGGTGGCCTCACGCAGTTCTTTGATCATTTCAGTTGTAATTTCCATAATTTCTTCCTATCCTCGCAAAATTATTCTTCTTCGCTTTCGTCCTCGACAATATCATCGAGTTCTTCATCCTTGCGGGAGAGTTTAGCCAGCGTAGAATCTCCCAGGAGCATCTCATCATCGAGTTCTTCTTCAAGTTCCTGGATCGGTCGAGTGACCTTAACAGCGGCTTCACCAGCCGTAGTGGTTTCCTCAGTCTCTACTTCCTCATCCTTGCGCATGGCTTTTCCTTCCAGGACGGCGTCGGCAATCTTCGCAACCAGCAGTTTGATGGCGCGAATGGCATCATCGTTGGAGGGAATGACATAGTCCACGTGAGAAGGATCGCAGTTGGTATCAACCAACGCCACCACCGGAATACCGAGCAGGTTGGCCTCGTGAACCGCAGCCGCCTCGCGCATCACGTCAACCACAAACAGCAAGTCCGGGACGCGCTTCATGTTGCGGACACCCGAAAGGCGCAGATTGAGGCGATTGATTTCGCGCTGAATCAGCAAACCTTCTTTCTTCGTCAGGCGCTCGATCTCGCCCGTGCTGACCATTTTCTCCATCCGCTCCAGTTCCTGGATACGCTGATACATGGTGGACCAGTTGGTGAGCATGCCGCCCAACCAGCGCTCGGTCACGTAAGGCATGCCGCAGCGAATGGCTTCGTCTCGCACAGTTTCCTGCGCCTGGCGCTTGGTGCCGACAAAGAGCACAATCCCACCCTTCGCAACGGTATCGCGAACGACTGCATACGCCGTATTGAGAGCCTTAACAGTCTGCTGCAGGTCAATGATGTGGATGCCGTTACGCTCGGTGAAGATATAGGGCTTCATGCCCGGATGCCATTTATTGGTCCGGTGACCAAAGTGGACGCCGCTTTCGAGCAGCGCTTTCATTGAGATAACTGCCATATGTCTCCTTTTTTTACTCGTCCGTTGCGGACAAGAAGTTTAGCGGGAATAAACACCCGCTCAGGGACGCTTCATGCCCGTCCCAGGCAAGATAAAAACTTCCTCGCGGAAGCGGCGGAAGTATACCACAAAATTTTCAATTCCCTGGCCCCAAAAGGCCATCCTCTGCAACAGATCCCCCCACGCCGCAGCCGGCACGTGCAGTGGATTACTTTTCCCTCTTCACAGCCACCTGCTTGCCCCACCAGAGACCAAACAGGATGATGACCACCAGTAAAACGCCCAACAAAAGAATGCCGGTGGTGCTGGCAGATTCCACTGGACTCGCCACCGGGGGCGTCGCCGAGGCCTCCTGCGGCGTAGCAGTGACAACTGAGGCAGCATGTGCCTGGGTAAAGGCCAGAAACGTCCCGGCGAAGAAGGCAACCAAGAGGAAAAATAATATCAGCGAGGGAAAGAGAGAAAGACGTGTGACTTTCATGAGTATTAGTATATCATGCCATCCAGAGGCCTTTGGTATAATCAATCTACAAATTTTATGAGAAGGCAACGAGGAAGCGCCCCTCGCCTTGCAAAGAGGGGCGGAGTTCTTTTTTGCCAAATGTATTATCAGGATCCGGTCTGGAGGTTTGTATGCTCGACATCAATCTTATCCGAGAACACCCCGATCTTGTCCGCAAAGCCCTGCGCGACCGTCAAATGGACCCGGCACCGGTGGACGAAATCCTGGCTCTGGACGAACGCCGCCGCGCCCTCTTGAGCAAAGTCGAAGCGCTCAAAGCCGAGCGCAATGCCGTTTCAAAAGAAATCGGTCGGATGAAAGACCCTGCTGAGCGGCAGTCGAAAATCGAAGCAATGCGCATCGTCGGCGACCAGATTGCCGAACTCGACAAGCAAGTTGCGGAGGTCGAGGAACAGCTCAAAAGCACTGTCGCCACCATCCCGAACATCCCGTCAGAGCGCACCCCCATCGGCAAAGACGAATCAGAAAATATCGTCTTACGCACGGTGGGCGAACTGCCCAAATTTGATTTTGAGCCAAAAATCCACTGGGACCTTGGACCAGCATTGGGCATTATTGACTTTGAGCGCGGCGTCAAAATCACTGGTTCCCGCTTTTACGTCTTGAGCGGCGCCGGCGCGCGCTTACAGCGGGCTTTGATCTCGTACATGCTCGACCTGCACATCCGCCAGGGCTACCTTGAGCAGTATCCCCCTTTCATGGTCAAAGCAGCCACTCTCTTCGGATCCGGGCAATTGCCAAAATTTGCCGACAACCTCTACCATGACGCCGAAGAAGACCTCTGGATGGTCCCCACAGCCGAGGTTCCGCTGACCGGTTTGCACATGGATGAAATTCTCGAAGAAAAGCAATTGCCGTTGATGTACACCGCTTACACCCCTTGCTTCCGCCGCGAAAAAATGAGCGCCGGCCGCGATGTACGCGGCATCAAGCGTGGCCACCAGTTCGACAAAGTTGAAATGTACATCTACTGCAAACCAGAAGAATCCGACGCCATGCTCGAAAAAATGCGCCAACACGCCGAAGAGACCTGCGCCGGGCTGGGACTCCCCTACCGGGTGAAGCAACTTTGCACCGGCGACCTGGGCTTCGGGTCGGCCATCACCTACGACATCGAGGTCTGGGCTGCCGGTCTGCAAGAATGGTTGGAAGTCTCCTCGGTCTCGAACGTGACCGACTTTCAGGCCCGGCGGGCAAACATCCGCTACCGCCCCGCAGACGGGGGAAAGGCCCGTTACGTCCACACCTTAAACGGGTCCGGGCTGGGAATGCCGCGCACGTTAATTGCCGTGCTTGAGAATTATCAACAAGCCGACGGTTCGATCAAAGTGCCTGAGGTGCTACGCCCCTGGATGGGTGGCGTGGACGTCATTCGCCCTGCCTGAGAAAAGCAACCATGCAAATTGGCCCTTTTTATCTCCATACCGACCTGTTACTCATTGGATTTACGCTGACTTTTATGCTGATCGGCTTAATGGTGACGCCCATCTTGCCCGGCCTGGTCATCATCTGGGCCACAGCACTCGGCTATGGACTGCTCAGCGGTTTTGGGACAGTGGGATGGATCATCTTCATCCTACTGACAATCTTGATGATTGTTGGCTCGGTACTGGACAATGTTCTGATGGGTGCATCAGCCCACAAAGAGGGAGCGCCCTGGTGGGTCGTGCTCCTGGCCCTGGTGGCAGCAGTCTTGGGCAGTTTCATCATTCCCATTCCGGTGCTGGGGGGAGTGATTGCCGCCTTGCTCACCATCTTCCTGGTTGAGTGGGCACGCCGAAAGGACGCCAAACAGGCTCTGGCCTCCCTAAAAGGAATGCTGATTGGGTGGGGATGGTCTTTTGTGTTTCGGTTTATAATAGGAGTCGTCATGATAGGCTTATGGCTGATTTGGGCCGTGGCCTGACCGCTTCCAATTGTGCAAAAGGAGATGCATATGCCCAACATTGTTTACGAACTGATTGACTTGCTCGCGTCGTTGCTACGTTTTATTGGCCTGGCAATTTTTGGCCTGGGATTCGGCTGGCTGGCAATTGACCTGCTGAAAAAATCATCCCTGTGGCAGGTACAAATCGCCGCTTTCCTGGGACTGGCGGGCGTCCTGATTGCCATGGCTGTCTTTACCGCCTGGGGCGCGCTGGGCGCGTTTGCCGCCGGTGCCGGCTTAGCCATCTTGATCTGGGGAATGCCAAAGAAAGAGAAGAAAGACGAAACAAAAGAATAAATCAGGAGCGCAAAACTCCGAAGATAAAAAAGGTCAGGCCTGCGCCTGACCTTTTCGTTTCGCAAAACGTAACTATTTTGACAATGTCAAGTTAAACTCTTGTTCTATAAACTCTACGCATTTTGTCACTGCGAGCAAAGCGAAGCAGTCTCCTGGTTTGCGAGGGGATTGCTTCGTCGCAAAAAACGCTCCTCG
>DAOTZT010000012.1:0-4865 GCA_034434255.1 Anaerolineales bacterium
TTCTATAAACTCTACGCATTTTGTCACTGCGAGCAAAGCGAAGCAGTCTCCTGGCTTGCAAGGAGATTGCTTCGTCGCAAAAAACGCTCCTCGCAATGACAACTATACGAAAAGATGACATTGTCAAATTACATACGGATTGCATTTTGCTAAACTGCAAGAAGAAAGATTGTTCTCAGGAGGTTCATGATGAAAAATACCCTGAGAACAATTTTGTTTGTGATCTTGATTTTGCTCCTGGCAACTGGTTGTGTGCGTGGAGGAAAGCGCTGGCAAGGCTCCTCCTCTGAAACGTCCACGCCAGTACCTGTGTCTGTGACTGCGGACTCTTCTTCGCTGCCGACGGGAAGCACTGCCCAGACTCCTGTTCCACAGGGAGAAGATGAGTTCTGGCAGGCATGGGCGACGCTCTCAGCCGAGTGGGATGAGTGGCTGGCCGAGCCTGTACCCGTCTCGACAGAAGAAGTCCCCTGACCGGGTTCAGCCTCCTGCTGGGAGGCTTTTTATTTTACAATTGTGGCATGAATCTCCAATGTACCCGTTTCCTGATACGGTTGCTGTTGCGGCTGCTTACCCGTACCGAGATTCGCAACCGCCACTACATCCCTGCCGCGGGGAATTTTGTGATTGCTTCGAACCACCTCGGCCTGGTGGATGCTTTATTGCCTTTCTACATCCTCGACAACACTAATCTTGTATTGCTGGTGGGGGAAAAATGGCAGGAAAACCGCTTTACCCGGTGGCTGGGGAAACGTCTCAATTTTCTCTACGTTGATCGCTTCAATCCGGACATCAAAGCCATTCGCCAGGTCATAGCCCGGATGAAGAACGGCGAGATCCTGGTCATTACCCCCGAAGGGACGCGCTCCAAGGTCGGACATCTGATTGAGGGGAAGCCCGGCGTCAGTTATCTGGCTGCCAAACTGGGGCTGCCCATCCTACCCGCAGGCATTTCCGGGACCTTTGACCCCGTCTTCTTTGGCCAGTTGAAGCGTTTCAAACGCCCGCGCGTGACCGTGACCCTGGGTCCTGTGTTCAGCCTGCCGCCTCTGCCTGCGCAGAACCGGGAGCAGGCCCTCCAAATGTATACGGATGAAATTATGTGTCGCATTGCTGCTTTGTTGCCAGAAGAACAGCGCGGCGTATATGCTGGCCATCCTCGCCTGCAAGAATTGCTGGACGAGTTTAAAGCAACAGGCGAACCATTTGTGCAGGAAAGGGTTCTATAGAGCATGAGACCACGTTCCTATCGCATTTTCCGTTCCATTGTTCGCGCCATCATTCACTTGATTGCTGATGTTGAGGCAATCGGTTTTGAAAAATTGCCTCCGACTGGCGGTTATGTCATCGCAGCCAATCACATTGGTCGGCTCGATGCTGCCATGGCTTATTATCTTCTGGAACGCCCTGACATTATTATGGTGGTGGCAGAAAAGTACCAGAAATATGCGTTTTTCCGCTGGCTGGTGAAGATTACAGATGGGGTGTTTATTGACCGTTACAATGCCGACATCGGCGCGCTTCGTGAGACTTTGAAACGGTTGCGCCAGGGCGGAATTTTTGTCGTTACCCCCGAAGGGACCCGCTCGAAGACCGGTAATTTACAAGAGGCCAAATCGGGGGCGATCTACCTGGCCTGGAAAGCCGGGGTGCCGGTCTTGCCGGTGGCGCTGACCGGTTGTGAAGATGCTGTTGTGGTACGGCGTCTCAAGCGTTTCCAGCGGCTGCATATCAAGGTGGTGGCGGGCGATTTTTTCACCCTCCCTGCAGAAAGCAAAGGCCGGGATCGCGATGCCATTTTGCAGCAGTACACCGATGAGGTGATGTGTAGTATTGCTGCGCTTCTCCCCCCGGAACGGCGCGGCGTGTATGCCGACCATCCGCGGCTGAAAGCCTTACTGTCCGGTCAAACAGGCGAGGCACCAGGAGAACTTTTGAAGTGAGATTTGCTACCGTAAACGCGGATTTCGCTGATGGTGCGGATTACGCTTGTAAACAAATCTGCCAAATCCGCGTGATCCGCGCTCGGGTTTTGGGCCTGTGCAGTATAGAAAGAAGATTAAGCAAACTTTTGCGAGTGTATCGGCGTTAATTTGACAAAATTCCAGTTTCGGATAAAATACCCGCACGCAACACAGTTGCCGAAGTGGCGGAATTGGCAGACGCGCTAGGTTCAGGGCTTAGTGGGCATTGCGCTCGTGAGGGTTCAAATCCCTCCTTCGGCACAGAAAACCTGCTGACACAGCAGGTTTTTTTGTTTCTGCTCACGCTTGCCAAACCTATCTGGAAGGGGTAAGATTCAAGCATGAAGTTCAAATGGCGCAACGTTTTGTTTCTGGCTGGAATTTTCCTGCTGATTGTGCTGTTGATGGATTTTAGTCGCCGCCTGGATGAGTTAGATCGCCTGTCGAAGCAACTGGCTGTAGTCCAACAACAGGCAACTTCGGTCATGAATACGCAGGTCGCCCTGATGACGCAGGTGGCCTATTCCTCGTCTGATCAGGCGGTGGAAGAATGGGCTTACGAGGAGGGCAAATGGGTGCGTCCGGGCGAGACTCTGGTAGAGATTGCCCCGGCCGCGAACGTTACCCCAACGCCTGTGCCGCTTCTCCCGACTGAAGAAACTGTTCCGAACTGGCGCATCTGGTGGGAGTTGTTCTTCGGCGAGAAGCCGTAACTGGTTGTGTCGGGCAGGGGGAAAGAATTTTTGCGCTTCTCTGCGCATAGAGATATTTTTCGCTTATCGGACGCGCATTTCGCGCTCTCGCTCGCGCTCGGCATCCCGGCGGGCGATGGCCTCGCGTTTATCGTACAGTTTTTTCCCTTTGGCGATTGCAATTTCTAACTTGGCACGCCCATTTTTGAGATAGATGCGCGTGGGAACAATGGTCACCCCCTTCTGGCGGACAGCATTCCAGAGTTCGCGAATCTCCTTTTTATGCAACAAGAGACGCCGCCGCCGCTTCGGGTCATGATTGAAGCGATTTGCCTGTTCGTAGGGAGCAATATGCGCCTCTACCAGCCATGCCTGGCGGCCATCTACCTCCACATACGCCTCGTTCAGGCTAACCTGTCCGGCGCGAATCGATTTGATTTCGCTGCCTTGCAAGGCTAAGCCGGCCTCGAAGCGCTCCAGGAGGAAATACTCAAAACTGGCTTTGCGGTTGGTTGCAACAACTTTAACAGATTCGGCCATAGTTCTTCAGGACGCTGATTGTAACACGCCTTATCCCCACTTGAGGAGCACAATCCCGGCGAGCAATCGCAACAGACCGAAGAGAATCAGGGCTGCGCTCAACCCGATCCAGCCGCCAATTGCAGCCCCGAGCAGTGAGCCGCCCAATACACAGGCATTAACAACCATGCTATACCAGGCCAGGTGAGCAGGCCGATCATTGGCAGGGACTCTTTCAAGCATGTAATTGGGCTGCGCCCCGCCAACGATTGACCAAACCACGCCGCCTAGAACCTGTATCCCGTAATACGGCAGGACGGAGTGAGAGAAAGCCAGAATCATCGGGTACAGGCTCATGCCCATAATTCCCCAGCCCGTTAATTTGTGATGTCCAAACCGACTCGTCAGGCGAGCCAGTTGCGTTGAACCGAGGAGAACGGTCAGGTAAAACAGCGAGGTCCCGATGCCAATTTGCGAATCAGTCAGTTTGAGCACATTGACGTTGTAGAGGGGAAAGAGGGGAATGGCCAGGTATTGCGCCATGTGGAAAATCAACAATACAGTCAGCACACGCCCAAAAGGCGATTTCCAGATGTCCAGCCGCAGGATTTTAGCCACAGACCGGCTCGTTGCAGCCTGGGAAACTGGTGCCGGCACTGCCACATGTTCAAGGGGGCGGATAAAATACAGGTGATAACTGCTCATCAATGCCCCAAATGCCCCAATCCCAAATAAGACCTGATAGCCCAATGGGAAGGGAATGTGGTCAAGCAGGTAACCTGATCCCAGCGACGAGAGCATGAACGTCACCGAAAACACGATATTGCGAATACCGGCCACGTGGGCGCGCCACGATTCTGGCACGGCACTGGCAAATAGCGCGTTGAATCCCACTCCCAGGGGGACGCCCGGAATGCCCATCAAAAACGCAATCACAATCAGCGCCCAGATTTGTCCCTGCGCATCGAACAGCCAGGGGAGAGGGATCCAGAGCAAATAAAAAATGCGGTAGGCAATCGAGGTCAAAAACACCACCCGGCTGACCTCGCGCCGTTCCAGCCAGCGTGCCATGGGCAGCGCGATGAAAAGACTGATCACTGCCCCCATTGAGCCGAGCAGACCGATTTGGAAACTGCTTGCCCCAAGGCGGGCGGCATATACGCTGAGAAAGTTGGCCGCACTCCCACTGAGAATGCCAAACCAACCGATATCCCAATAAAAATGGGCAAAGTTAGAACGATAGGCAGAGGGAACCGTGTTCCCTGAAAAAAGGCGACGGAGCATCACATTGATTATTTTGACAATGTCAAGTTAAACTCTTGTTCTATAAACTCTACGCATTTTGTCACTGCGAGCAAAGCGAAGCAGTCTCCTGGCTTGCAAGGAGATTGCTTCGTCGCAAAAAACGCTCCTCGCAATGACAAACACAACAGTTTTGATGCAAGACTGAACAGTTACCAATTCTTCGTGAAAGGAGAAAAGAGTATGAAAGCCAAAACCTTCCTCATCCTGGGTTTGCTGGTCCTCCTGCTGGCGGCCTGCGGCAAGCCGGCCCGCCGCGCGCCGACGGCCACGCCGCTTCCACCCACCGCAACCCCCGTCCCGCCCACTGCCACCGCTACCCCTACAGAGACCCCTCAACCGGTCGGCGGCGGCCCGGTGACCAGCGCCTCCATCACCAACTTCAAGG
>DAOTZT010000013.1:0-3640 GCA_034434255.1 Anaerolineales bacterium
GAGGACATGCTGGAAATTGAACAATACCCGGTGCTGTTCACCCCGGCGCTGGTGGTCAATGAGAAGGTAGTCTGCGCCGGGCGTGTGCCGAAGAAGGAAGAGGTCATGGCCTGGTACCGCGCCGCGCTCGATCACAACGCGTAAGGAGGCCCTATGCCCACCTACACCTACGTCTGCGAACAATGTCAGACCCGCTTCGAAGCCTTCGCCTCCATCCAGAAAAAAGAAGCAGGCTGGAAGCCGAATTGCCCCCGCTGCGGAAGCGAACAGACGCGCCAGACCTTCGAGGCCGTTGGCCTGATCAGTCTGAGTCATTCGTCCGCTTCCGGCGAGGGCGGCTGCGCCTGCTCGCGGCGCTGAAATTGGTCCGCGCATGAAAGCCTGTTGCCGCCATTGGGCAATGCTCAAATGCCCCCGCCAGGCGTGCAATGAGCAAAAGGCAAGAAAACTATGTGCTTCTGTCCTCATCATAAAGCCTTCTGCTGTGGCCGTCCCTGCGGTCAGGGCATTCGGCAAAAACGTTCTCCCCCTGCGCCATAGGAATTGATTGCCATCAAAATACACCACTCTTTCTCAAAACTCTAAGGAGATTCTTATGGCTAAAAACTGGTATCCAATCATTAACGAAGACCTGTGTGTCAATTGCAACGACTGCGTGGATTTTTGTTCTCACAAAGTCTATGAGGCCGGAATAACCCACCCTGTGGTTGTCCAGCCTGATGAATGCGTCGAATTCTGCCGCGGTTGCGCCAAGATTTGTCCTTCCGAGGCAATCACTTACTTTGGCGATCAAGCCAACTAATTCAGGAGGTTACAATGGCTAACAAAGGTTTGCTCATGTGTGTCTGCCAGGGCAATTGCCCATCCTTCCAGCAGATGAACATTTTCGAGGTCGGGAATTCCATCCGCCGCGAGAAACTGGTGGATTATGTTGCCATTCATCCCCAACTCTGCTCAACTGATGGAGATAAATTCCTGACCACTTTGCTCAAGGGTGAATCGACGGATACTCTGTTCGTTGCTGCCTGTGACCCAACCATGCAGATCAAAATGTTCCGTGACGCTATGGAAGCAGCAGGTTTCAGCCGCGAAAATATCCGCGGTGTAGATATCCGCAATATGACCACTGAGCAGGCTGTGGACGCTATCAAAAAGATGGTGACTGAAGCCGCCTGAGAGAAAACGCAACGGCAGGGGAGTTTGTCAACTCCCCTGCCCTTCCCCTTACGGAGATCCGCATGAAAATTGCCGTCACGTCTCGCGGCGCCGGTTTAGGCGCCTGGCTGGATGAAACTTTTGCCCATTGTTTGCAAATCGTCATTGTAGATGATTCTGATCGCTTTCAGGCTTGGGAAAACCCCTTCCGCAATCAACCGGAAGTCGAAGCCGCCGAGAACCTGGCGCGCCGCTTGATTGAAGATGGCGTGCAGGTCGTTGTCACCCGCCAGATTCCCGATCATATCCAAGCATTGCTTGCCGAAGCCGGTATTCGGGTACACCAGGCCGACCAGGGAGCGGTTTTAAGTCTGGTTGAACAAGCCCGGATGTGAAGTAAAGAGCATGGAGCGCGTCGGATGTTCGCCCTGCGTTCGCTGAAGGAGTAGAACCCTCCCGTGAAAGAAATTATCGTCCTGCCCGCGCCGCGCTGCCGCCGCAGCCGCAAAATCCTGGAATACCTGACCGGGCGTGGCCTCCCCTTCCGCCGAGTCGACCTGGATTCGGCAGAGGGGCAGGAACTGGCGCGCCGCTACGACTTCCGCGCCTCGCCCGGCATCCTGGTGGACGGCGTCAGCGTCAACCCCTACGACCTGCTCCAGTCGCCTGCCTGCCGCGTGGACGAAGCCCGCGCCGCCCAAATCTTTGGAATTCCCGAAAACCGAAAGGATCATACATGAACGTACAACCTGTATCCGCAACTGCCCAGCCGCAAACGGCCGATCCCTTCCAGGCCGCCCGCGCCCTGGGCGCCTTGCTGGCGCAATTGCCCGAATATCAGGCCTTCCTCGAGGCAATCCGCGCCGTCAACAACGACGCGACCGTGCAGAAACTCTCCAGCCAGATGCGCGCCTGTCAATCGGCCATTCAGTGGGGCCGGGACGTGGTGCAAAACGCGGCCGAGATGGAACGTCTGCAGGCCGAACTGGAATCCCTGCCTCTTGTCCAGGCCTACCGCCGCGCCGAAGAGGCCGCCCGCGCCATCTTCCTGGCAGTGGATGAAATCATCAGCCGCGAGGCCGGCGTGGACTTCGCCGCCAATGCCAAACGCAGTTGCTGTGGATAGGAGGCCGCGATGACCACGCTTTCCCCCGAAATCGAACAGGCCGCCCGCACCCTGGGACAGGCCTTGCGCGCCCACCCGGCCGTGCAAGCCTACCTGGAAGCCGGGCAGCGAGTCACAACCGAGCCGGAAGCGGCCGCCCTCGAAAAACAACTCTACGCCACCTACGAGGCGCTCATTGCCCGTCAACAGGGCGGCGAGCAGATTCCTCGTGCGGAAGTGCAGGCCTTCTACGACCTGCGTGACCGCTTCTTCTCCCATCCGGTCGTCCAGGAGCGCGAGAATGCCCTTCAGCCGCTCAAGAGCCTGTTCCTTGAGACAGGCGTCGAACTCAGCGCCCTGCTCGGCGTGGATTACACTACACTGGCACAGAAAGGATGAACCATGAAAATTGCCGCTGTTTCCGAAGACGGCGTGACCATCAGCCAGCACTTTGGCCGCGCCCCCTTTTACGTTGTTCTGACCATCGAAAACGGGCAAATCGTCGCCCGCGAGAGTCGTGACAAGATGGGTCATGCCCAGTTTGCCGGCGAACCGCATGAGGAAGTCCACGGCGAGGACCCGCGCGGTCACGGCTTCGACCCGGCTGCGCAGAACCGTCACGCCCGCATGGCTGCCGCCATCGCCGATTGTCAGATTTTGCTGACGCGTGGGATGGGCGCCGGGGCCTACGAAAGCATGAAGCAGGCCGGCATTCGCCCCATCGTCACCGACGTGGCCAATATCGAGGCCGCCGCGCTGGCCGCCGCCCGCGGCGAATTGACCGACCACGCGGAGCGTTTGCATTGAGCGCGAAAGTCAGCATCAAAGTGCTCGGCGCAGGCTGCGGCACCTGTCGCAACATGTACAACGTCGTCAGCCGCTTCGTCGCCCGCGAGGGCCTCGACGTGGAGGTGGAGTACGTCCAGGACGTGGGCCGCATCCTGGCCTACAACGTCATGGCGACGCCGGTGCTGGTGATCAATGAGCAAGTGGTGATGGTCGGCTTTCGCGGGCAAGCGAAAATTGAACAGGCCATCCGTGAGCATCTGGATGGGTTTGGTCTCTAACGGGGTGTTTCTCCCCGCCTTGTCTGAAAATCCAAAAATCAAGGAGAGTCATTATGTCAAACGATACGTTTTCCCAATGGCTGAGCGGACTCAACTTCGAATACTGGAGCACCGGTCAGCACAAGATTGACCCGCCCGTCTTCTTCGAGAAGTGGGCGAAGGGCGAAGCCGTCCTGCTGGACGTGCGCGCCCCCGAAGAGCGGGAGTTCCTGCGCTTTCCCTTTGCGCTGGAGATTCCCATCAACGAACTGCCGGCGCGCCTGAACGAGATTCCGCGCGACAAAATCGTGGCGACGCTCTGCACCGCCGGCGA
>DAOTZT010000014.1:0-6688 GCA_034434255.1 Anaerolineales bacterium
TCGACCGTTATCCCGCTGGCGATTTCTCTCGGTCTTGTCTGGGAACATCTCGCCTCTTTTCGGACCTCGTACCTGGTCTTCACCATCGTCGGTTTCCTCGCCGTAACGTTGACCCGCTCCCTGCCGCTGAAAGGCAAACTGCCGACCATCGTTCTGGCTGTCATCCACGGTGTGGCGGGGATGATTATCTTCCTCCTGCCGAGCATCCTGGCGGCGCAGGGAGCGACCCGTCCGGGCTTTGCCCTGGTTGGGTTGGGCGGCGCCCTCATCGGACTGGGCGGCCTGCTGCTCTCTTTCCTGAAAGCGGGCAAGCCCATCCTGCCGCGCACGACCATCCTGCGCATCCTGCCGGCCCTTTTGCTGCTGATGACCGCCGCCTTCGTGGCCGGTTTCGCCCTGGCGTAAGAGGAATTTTATTCCGAGTTTACACACCCTCGAAAGGAAAAAGATTATGCGCAACACCTGGTGGGCTAAAACCCTTCGCATCCTTGGCATCGTCCTGATGAGCCTGACGGCTGCTTTCACCCTGCTGGGCGGCGCAGGGACGACCTGCGTGGCCCTCGACCCAACCGGCTGGGAGGGAAATTCGCCGGCATCGCCCCCTTCCAGTGGCTTTGGATTCTCTTCGTCCTGGTTGGAATCGCCGCCGGGATCATGGGCGTGCGCGCCGTTGTCTTACTTGTGCGCGGCCGCAAGAACGCCTATCGCTACGCCCTCATCGCCCTGCTCCTGGGCACTGGCATCAACCTGATTCACGTCTTTGCCTCGCGCGCCTTGCGCGGGGGCTCCATGCCAGTGGACGCCGTATTGTACACCAACGTTCTGACCCTGCTCGTCTTCCTCCTGTTCCGTCTCCCACCCATCTGGCAGGGCGTGAACTACGAGAAGCCGAACAGCGAACAAGAGACCGGCAAACACGCCGCGGCCATCTCGCTCGTCCTGGTCGGCCTGCTCACGCTGACCATTCAGTACCTGATGGCCCCCACGCACACCATCGGCGGGGTCAACTGGGCCGACGCCTGGCACACCACCCTCGCCCTGCTCGGTGCGGGCCTGATTCTCGCCGGACTCGGTCTCGGCGCCTACCGGGAATTTGCCCTGGCCAGGAAAGAAGCCCACGCTCGGGCATAGGCTCGAAACCAACTACAAGAGCACAGCCTTCCAGTCCATACTGGAAGGCTGTTTTGTTTCGGAAATTTCCCTCGTCGCATCCTCTTGACAAATTGCCGCCAGTAACTTATATTTCGTTTAGTACAAACTAAACGAAGTAAACAAACTATGAGCCGAGACTTGCAACACATCAAAAATGATTTCATCGAGGGGATGAGCGGCATGAGCCAGTTCTGGGGCTTTCCGCGCGGCATGGGAGCGCTGTTCGCTGTGCTGTATCTCTCCCCCACGCCGCTCTCGCTGGACGAACTGGCAGCCCGCACCGGCCTGAGCAAGGGCGCGGTCAGCACCAACGTCCGCACGCTCTCCCGCCTGGGCCTCGTCCGCCCGGTGACGCGCCTGGCCGACCGCAAGGATTACTACGAGGCCGAGACCGACTTCTACAAAGCCATCCGCTCCATCCTGAAGGAACGCCGCAACACGGAGTTCGACCGCGCCGTCTCGACGGTGAAGGAGGCGCTCGCCGAACTGGAAGCCGGCGCCGGGTCTGGGGACGAAGCGGAGCGGGCGCTGCTCATCGAGCGGTTGCGCGCCATGCAGTCCTTCTTCGACGCTCTCGACAGTCTCACCGCTGCCATCGCCCGGCTCGACAGCCTCGGCCTGAACACTGTTCAGACCGTGCTCAAAATCCTGAAGTAAGCAATTCAGCCCCTTGTCCTGAACCGAGGCATTCGCCATCGGGTAGGTTCATGTTGCCAAAAGGAGACAAAATGAAAATCGCAGTGACCGGCGCCTTCTCGTATTCGGGCAAGTACATCGCCCGCCGCCTTCTGGCCCAGGGACACGAAGTCATCACCCTGACCGGCCACCCCAACCGTCCCGACCCCTTCGACGGGCAGGTGAAGGCCTTCCCGCTGGAGTTCGAGGCGGATTCCCTGACCCGCAGTTTGCGCGGCGTGGAAATGCTCTACAACACCTACTGGATCCGCTTCGACCGCGGTGACAACACCCAGCCTCGCGCCGTGACCAACACCCGCATCCTGATCGAGGCGGCCCGCGCCGCCGGGGTGCGGCGCATCGTTCACATCAGCATCACCCACCCCTCGCTCGATTCCCCCCTGCCCTACTTCTCCGGCAAGGCGGCCAACGAACAGGCCGTGCGCGAGAGCAGCATGAGTTACGCCATCCTGCGCCCCACCGTTCTTTTTGGCAAGGAGGACGTTCTCATCAACAACATCGCCTGGCTGCTGCGGCATTTCCCCTTCTTCGGGCAAATTGGCGATGGGCAGTACCAACTCCAGCCGGTCTATGTGGACGACCTGGCCGCCCTGGCCGTGGAGGCTGGCGGCCGCGAGGACAATCTCATTTGGGATGCGGTTGGGCCGGATATTTTCACCTTCGATGAACTGGTGCGCCTGGTGGGCGAGAGCATTGGTCACCCGCGCCCCATCCTCCACCTGCCGCCGCGCCTGGCCCTGACCGCCGCCCAGGTCATCGGCCTGTTCGTCCGCGACGTGGTGCTGACCCCGCAGGAAGTGGACGGCCTGATGGCCGGGCTGCTGGTCTCCGCTGAGCCGCCGCGCGGCACGACTCATCTGGCCGACTGGCTGCGCGCCAACCGCCAGACGGTGGGGGTGCGTTATGCCTCGGAAGTGGCGCGGCACTTCGAATAACGCAAGATTCGGGTCGCATTACGACAAATCGGCGAGTTTGGCGAGTTCCGCTACGGCTCGGCACACAAGAAAGTGTCGAATCGCTGGCGTGTATCGCCAGTCGTCCCGGTCAGAAAAGAAAGCCGCATGCAAGCGCAGGCGCAGCGCGACAAAGAAAACAGCCTTCCGGTGGACTTCGGAAGGCTGTTTTGTTGTGGTAATTTTCCGCTCCCGCTGCCGAAACCGGTCGGGGGCGCAGTTTGAAACGCGGCTTAATTCTGCCGTTCTTTTTCCTGTCGCACAAGTTCCCGCTTCAGAATCTTGCCAACTGTAGATTTGGGCAACTCGGCCCGGAATTCGATATGGGTCGGCACCTTGAACGGAGCCAGCCGCTGGCGCGCCCAGGCCTGGACCTCGGACTCGGTCAACGTTTCCCCAGGCTGGACCACGATCCAGGCCTTGACCGTTTCCCCGCGGTACGCATCCGGAATCCCGGCGACGGCGACCTCCAGCACCTTGGGGTGCGCCGCAATGACTTCCTCCACCTCCCGCGGCCAGACTTCCATTCCCCCCGGCTTGATCAATTCCTTTTTGCGGTCAACAATGTAAAAGTAGCCATCGGCATCCATGCGGGCAATATCGCCGGTGTAGAGCCATCCATCCCGCAAGGCGACCTTCGTCTCCTCCGGCATGTTGTGATAACCCTGCATCACCTGCGGGCTACGAATGATCAACTCCCCCGCTTCGCCAACCGGCAGTTCAGTCACCCCGTCTTCGAGACTGACAATCCGGGCATCTACATCGGGCAAAGGCAGGCCAATGGAGCCAAAACGGTTTTCTCCCTGAAGGGGATTGCAATGCGTAGCAGTGGGCGCTTCTGACAGTCCGTATCCCTCCACAATACGCCCGCCGGTCAATGACTCGAATTTCTCTTTGGTTTGCTTCATCAGCGGCGCCGAGCCAGAAATACAGGCTTTGACGCTGGTCAAATCCACCTGCCCGGCAACGACATCTCTGTGATTGTTGATGGCATTGTAAAGCGTGGGCACAGCCGGGAAATAGGTGACGCGATGCTCCTGAATAGTCGCTAAAAGCGTGTCAATATCGCGCGGGTTCGGGAGAATGGCCAGCCGGGCGCGCAGGGCGATTCCCAGCAGCATGCCGCACACCATGCCGTAGATGTGGTAAATCGGCAGGGCAAGCAAAAACGTCTCCTTTTCCTCTTCCAGGGTGGACATCCAGGCTTTGAACTGCAGCATATTGGCCACCAGATTGCGATGGAGGGCAATGGCTCCTTTTGAAACACCGGTTGTCCCGCCCGTGTATTGGAGCAAGGCCACATCGTCCGGTCCCACCCCCACACCGGCAATCGGCTCAGCCGTCAAAAGGTCTTGAAAGCGCAAATCTCCTTCTGCCACAGGCATTTCACCGGTCACGATAACGCGGCGGATGGGAGTGGCTGGTTGCGCAACTTTGAGACGTTCGTAAAGCGTCTCTGCAGCAAAGACGGTCGTAATCCCGGCATCATTGACCTGATGAGTGATTTCATGAGGGGTGTAGAGCGGGTTAATGGCAACCACAGCCGCTCCGGCCTTCAGAACGGCAAAGTAAGCCAGCACAAACTCCGGGCTGTTGGGCATAAAAATTCCCACGCGTTCCCCTTTGCCAATCCCCAAATGGCGCAAAGCGCCCGCCAGGCGACTGCTCAGCAGGGCTACCTGCTGATAGGTGAGATTCTGGGAACGAGAGAGAATGCAAAGACGATCAGGGCAAAGACGGGCAGCCTCATCCAGAAAGTGAAAGACTGGAACAGCAGGATATTCAAGATGCGCTGGAACGCCAGCGTCGTAGTGAGAAAGCCAGGGTCGGGTGTTCATAGGGCGCAGTATAGCGGGAAACCCGCCTCCGGTCAAACGGCCAGAACATTCTCTAACAGTAACTATTTTGACAATGTCATCTTTGCGTATAGTTGTCATTGCGAGGAGCGTTTTTTGCGACGACCGCGAAGCGTACCCGAAGGGTAAGCAATCCCCTCGCAAACCAGGAGACTGCTTCGCTTTGCTCGCAGTGACAAAATGCGTAGAGTTTATGGAACAAGAGTTTAACTTGACATTGTCAAACTACTCATCCGCGCAATCTGCTTTATCTGCGCCATGCGCGTTACCGCTGCCACAGCCGCACGCCGTTTTTCTGGTGGGCAGACTGGCACGCCTGCTTCAGATTGCACGTCCTGCAGGCCTCGTAGGGGCGCAGTTGACCGGCGCGCTGGAGATGGTCGAGCATGGCCTCCACCAGCGCGGGCGTCGTCCCCAGCCGGGCAGCCAGGACGCCGGTCTCGAACGTGCCGCCAGAGCGGATCTCTTCCAGCAGTTTTTCCAGCATCGTCATCCTCCCATCCAGGCGGTCAGGTGATAGGTCACAGCCCCGGCAGAGACAGAAAGCGCCAGGTAAAACAACACGCTGAACAGCGCCCAGCGCCAGGAACCGGTCTCCTGCCGGATGACCGCCACCGTCGCCATGCAGGGGATGAACAAGATAGTCGTCACCAGGAACGAGAGGGCGGTGGCGGTGGAGTAAGAGGCCGTCAGCAGACTCGTCAGTCCCGCTTCAGGCGAGACGCCAAAGAGCACCCCCAGGGTGGCGATGGCGTTCTCTTTGGCCGGAAAACTGGTCAGCAATGCCACCGTCAGCCGCCAGTCGAAGCCCATCCAGCGGCCCACCGGTTCGATGAACTGACCAAAGCGCGCCAGGTAACTGGTATTCAGGTCACCGCCCGGCAGGTACGAAAGCAGCCAGACGACCAGCGCCATGCCCAGGATGGCCGTCCCCGCCTTTTGGACAAAGGAGAGCGACCTCTGCCAGACGAGCAGGCCGATGGTGCGCAGGTTGGGAAGGTGGTAGAGGGGCATCTCCATGATGAAAGCCGAGCGTTGACCTTTGAAGAGAATGCGGTTGAAGACGACGCCGCTCACCACCAGCATCGTCAGCGAGAGTAGCACCAGCCCCCAGGTGACCCAAATGGCCTGGGCGCCGAAGAAGGCTGGGGCGAGAAAGGCCACTACTGCCATGCGCGCCGTGCAGGGGACGAGCGGAGCGATGAGGATGGTCAGCAGGCGCGCCGGCCACGAGTCGATGACGCGTGTCCCCATCACCGCCGGGACGTTGCAGCCGAAGCCCAAAAACAGCGGCAGGAACGACTTGCCGTGCAGGCCCATCAGGTGCATCAGGTTGTCCATCACATAGGCGGCGCGCGCCATGTAGCCCACGTCTTCGAGCAGGGCGAAGGCGGCGAAGAAAATGACCAGGATGGGCAGGAAGGTCAACACCGAGCCGACCCCGCCGATGAGACCGTCCACGATCATGCCCTGCACCCAGAACGGCGCGCCGGAGAGCGCCTGCGAGGCCAGACCCGCCAGCGGGGCGACGACCGCGGCCTCCAGCCAGGTCTGGAGCGGCGCGCCGACCGTGAACGTCAGCCCGAAGACCAGGCCGAGGATGCCTGCCAGGAGCACCAGCCCCCAGAACGGATGCGCCGCCCAGCGGTCGAGGCGCTCGGTCAGCCCGATTTGCCCGACCCGCGGCCGGGTCACCGCGGCGCGCACCAGGCGGCCGATCCACTCGTAGCGGCCCGAAGCCACCGCCAGGAAGGCGTCGTCGTGGGCGCGCAAAATCGCATGGACCGCCTGCCAGGTTTCGGCGGGCAGGGCCTCTTGCATCATGCGGGTCACTTCGGCGTCCCCTTCCAGCAGTTTGAGGGCTACCCAGGCTGGCGGATACGGCGCGGGGACGTGACCGGCAATCAGCGCCTCGATTTGTGCCAGAATGGCGGCGTGATCGGCGCGCACTTCGGGCGGACGGGGTTGAGGGCGGCGCTTGCCCGTCAACACGTCCTCGAGGACATCCAGCAACGCACGCACCCCTTGCGC
>DAOTZT010000015.1:0-10057 GCA_034434255.1 Anaerolineales bacterium
GTGTTGAGCAGGGTCGGCGAAAGGAGAAAGCCGCCTGCCAGCGCCACACGAAGAGCAATGGCGGGGAATGCGTATGAAGAAATTCCCTGGACGCGCCGCAGACGGAGATAGAGCAGAACCAGTACACCCAGGGTGAGCAAGACGCTTGTTAGAAAGAAAACCGGTGGCAAGATTTGACGCATCACAGGGTAATCGGCAGGGAACCAGTGGTGCAGATAACTCCACAAAGTTGCCCATTCGCCGAGGTGCAACCCGTTACTGAAACGCGGCAATTGCAATGCCAGCAGGCGGTCGCCGATTCCGTCAATGTAGGCTGGGGAAAGCGCCATCAGGAGGAGGAAAAACAGGATACTGATTCCTCGCGCTGGCGAAGGGCGGCGTTCCCAATCGGGCAGGGTGGTCACTACCAGCAGGAGGGCCGCATTGCTAAAAAAAGCGATGTAAGGGGCAAAGCAGAAGACGCACTGTGCTCCGCCTAGAGTCACCCAGGCATGTAATGCCAGCGAAGCAAAGAAGAAACCAGCCAGAAAAAGCGCTGTGCGCCGGTGGAACGGACTGGTCCAGCGGCGCGGCCAGAGGAGCAGGGTGGCGAGGGCGCCTCCCAGGGTGAGAAAGTGGGCGCGCAGACCCATGAAGAAGGCGGCAAAGCGCCCAATGAGAAAAGTGCTACTGCTCCAGACAGACTGAGTATCTGGTGGCGGGCCAAAACGATTGAGGAAAGGGAACCATTGGCCGGGCAGCCAGAAGGGAATCCATAAGCGCAAACTGCTTGGCCAGAAGAGGATCATCCCTGCCAGAACAGGCAGGACTGCGGACAGCAATGCCAGCAGTGCCTGGCGGCGTCCATGTTGGTAGTACACATAACCAACCAGCGCCGGAATAAGAAAGGCCAGGTTGTGGCGGGTCATGACCGTCAGACCGGCCAGCAGTCCTGCGCCAAGAATCTGACGCGGGGAGCGCTGTTCGCCAATTGCCAGCACCAGTGTCCAGGTCAGCAGGCAGGCGGCCAGCGATTGCGACAGGGCCAGGCTATACATGTCTATTTGCATCGGCATGAGTGCCAATGCCCACAAACTCACCGCGGCCCATCCTTCCCCACGCAGGCGGCGCGCCACGATCCACACGGCCAGGGCGGCGAGAAGGGCGCAGGCAATCGAAAAGGAACGCCCGGGCGCCAGTCCAGGTCCGAAGAGAAATTGCACTACACCAGGGAGAAAATAAGCCAGTGGGGCGTAATAATTCCAGGCTCCCAGCGAACTGTAGGACAAATCGCCGGTGACAAAGTGGTAGCCGAGATAGAGATACATCCCCTCATCCACAAAGGTGGTTTGGGTATGGGCGGCCCACACGAGTTGCCCCCCAAAGACTAGCAGGGCCAGGACAGCAAGCGAACGAATCAGCCAAACGCGGCGGGGCAGAGAGAAGCGATGGGATGTCATGACAGTCGGCGGGCCACCACAAGGCAACTGGCTCCCCAGCGATAGCGGCGTTTTCCCAGTTGAGACAATTCCAGTCCCAGCAGGGCCTCTACCACCCGGCTGGCGAGGGGCGGAGAGGCCAGTTCTCGTTTCAGGGAGGCGACGGGTTGATTTTTTCGCCACCCCAACCGCGTGGGGATTACCCGGAAAAGGAAAATCGGTGCCACCATCGCGCGGAAGAAATAAGAGGCAAATTCCACTTCGAAGCCGCTGTTTTCTAAGAGCGTTTCCAAAACAGGCAGAGAATAGCGGCGATAGTGTCCTGAGTCTTCATCCACGGCAGACCATAACCACATTCCTGCCGGGACGGTGAGGTACAGGCGAGCGCCAGGGCGCATCTGCACAGCCAGAGATTTCAAAAACTGTTGGTCCTCCTCGATGTGTTCCAAAACGTCAAACAGGCTGGCGGCTGGCAGACTTCCCGGATGAAAGCCAGCATCCTGCAAGGTGGCTTGAATGACCAATGACAATTGTCGGCGGAGGGCATTGAAGGCTCCTGGCCCCGGTTCTACCAGGACAGTGTCAAGGCCGGCTTTCATGAGCGCTGAGGCGACGAAACCATTGCCTCCGCCGATGTCGAAAATGGCGCCCTCTGGAGGGAAGAGACTGACGATTTTGAGGATGCATTGATTACGGTGGCGGAACCAAAACGAACTTTCCTCTACCTCATAGCAGACCTCGTTACCCTCATCTGGATATGAAATGGCTGTTTGCGTGCGCGCTCGCCAAAGGCCGTCTTCGATGAGCACAAGATTGGATGCAATCCGTGTGATGTCAATCATCTTACCGTTCCTCAAGTAGACTCAAGAGGTATTTGCCATAGTCGTTGTGCTGTAAAGATTGCCCGAGGCGGGATAATTCTTCGCTGGAGATAAATCCCATCCGGAACGCAACCTCTTCGGGACAGCCAATCATCAGCCCCTGCCGCTCTTCGACCGTCTGAATGAAATTGGCAGCCTGCAAGAGGGTCTGGGGGGTACCGGCGTCCAGCCAGGCCACGCCCCGTCCCAATTGGCGGACAGTCAGTTCGCCCCAGGCCAGGTAGGTCTTGTTGACGTCGGTGATTTCGAGTTCTCCGCGCGGGGAGGGTTGCAAACTGGCAGCGATTTCGACGACACGGTGATCGTAAAAGTACAGCCCCGGCACAGCAAAGTGAGACCGCGGCCGCGCGGGCTTTTCTTCCAGGCTGAGCACTCGACCGCTGGAATCGAATTCGACGACCCCATATTCCTGGGGGTTACGGACGGGATAGGCGAAGATGATGGCTCCCCGTTGCAAGGCGGCTGTATTGCGCAGGATCTCCCATAAGCCGGTGCCGTAGAGAATATTATCGCCGAGGACGAGGCAGACGGTGTCCTGCCCGATGAAGTCTCGACCTACCAGGAAAGCATCAGCAAGGCCGCGTGGGGCGCTTTGTTCGGCGTATTCGAAATGTATACCCCACTGACTGCCGTCCCGCAACAGGCGGCGGAACTGCGGCAGGTCTTCAGGCGAACTGATGACCAGAATCTCGCGAATCCCGGCCAGCATGAGCAGGGTGAGCGGGTAATAAACCATCGGCTTGTCGTAAACCGGCAGTAACTGTTTACTCACGCCTAAGGTAATCGGGTAAAGGCGCGTGCCGCGCCCTCCTGCCAGGATGATGCCTTTCATTTCCCGATTTCCTCCCGTTTCTGATAATTTTTGTGTAACCACGCCTGATAATCGTTCTGCTGACGGATAGTCTGCACCCAGCCGGGATGGTCGAGGTACCAGCGCACGGTGGCGCGCAGGCCCGAAGCCAGGTCATGCCGCGGCGACCAGCCCAGTTCGCGGTGGATTTTGCGGATGTCCATGGCATAGCGCCGGTCGTGTCCGGGGCGGTCAGGGACGTGGGTGATGAGCCGCTCATGCGGCGCGCCGGCAGGCTGGAATTCATCCAGCAGGGCGCAAATCTGGCGGACGATGTCCAGGTTGCAGGGTTGATTGCCGCCGCCGATGTTGTAGGTCTCGCCAGGGCGGCCACTTTCCAGGACGCGATAGATGGCCTCGCAGTGGTCTTCCACGTAAAGCCAGTCGCGTATCTGCTTTCCATCCCCGTAGATGGGCAAGGGTTTGTCCTCGAGGGCATTGAGAATCATCAGCGGAATGAGTTTTTCAGGAAACTGATAAGGGCCGTAGTTGTTCGAGCAGTTGGTAATCGTGACCGGCAGGCCATAGGTGTGGAAGTAGGCACGCGCCAGGTGGTCGCTGGCGGCTTTGGAGGCCGAGTAAGGCGAACGCGGTTCGTAGGGAGTCGTCTCGCAAAAGGGTGGGTCGTCCGGCCCCAGCGAGCCGAAGACCTCGTCGGTGGAGACGTGATGAAAGCGCTTGCCGTCGAAATTTCCTTTCCAGACAACTCGCGCTGCTTCCAGCAGGGTGAACGTGCCGACCACATTGGTCTGGATAAAGGGCGCCGGGCCGAGAATGGAACGGTCCACGTGGCTTTCGGCGGCAAAGTGGACGAGGGTATCAATCTCCTGCTCGCGCAGGAGACGTTCGACCAGGCTGCTGTCGCAGATGTCGCCGTGGACAAAGGTGTGGCGGCTTTCATCGGGCAGGCCGCGCAGGTTTTCGAGACTGCCGGCGTAGGTGAGGGCGTCGAGCGTGACCACCTGCACGTCGGGCGCGGCTGCTAGCAGATAGCGGACAAAGTTCGAGCCGATGAATCCGGCTCCGCCGGTGACGAGGACGTTTTTCATCAGAACTCAAACTCCAAAACAGCCTCGATAACGCGTTCCTGCTCTTCGGGGGTCAGGGCATTGTGGAAGGGCAGGCGCAGCAGTTGGTCGCTGACGCGTTCGGTGACCGGACAATCGCCTTCCCGCCCGCCAAAGCGCCGCCCCATGTCGGAGAGATGCAGGGGCAGGTAGTGGAAGATGCTCTGGATGCCGCGCCCCCGCAGGTGGGTGATCAGCCCCTGGCGCAGGTCGAGGGTCGGCAGGAGCAGGTAGAACATGTGATAAGCCTGTTCCACATGAGCGGGAATGTGAGGCAACTGGACCTCGTGTGCCTGGGCCCAATCTTTCAGGCCGGCGTAATACGTCTCCCACACGCGCCGGCGGTGAGTTTGAATCTTCTCGCGCTGTTCGAGTTGGCCATAGAGATAGGCGGCCAACAGGTCCGAGGGCAGGTAGGACGAGCCGATGTCCACCCAGGTATATTTGTCCACCTGGCCGCGGAAGAAGCGGCTGCGGTTGGTGCCTTTTTCGCGCAGGATTTCAGCGCGCTCGATGAAGGCCGGATCGTTGATGAGCAGGGCGCCGCCCTCACCACAGGAGAAGTTCTTGGTCTCATGGAAGGATTGCGCCGCCAGCGCTCCGAACGTGCCCAGGTATTTGCCTTTGTACTTTCCAAACAGACCGTGCGCGTTGTCCTCGACGACGCTCACTCCATGCCGGGCAGCGATCTCCAGGATAGCGTCCATCTCACAGCCGACGCCGGCGTAGTGGACCGGCACGATGGCGCGCGTCCGCGGCGTGATCAGCGCCTCCAGGCGGGCCTCGTCCAGATTGAGCGTATCGGGACGGATGTCGGCAAAGACCGGCTTCGCCCCGCGCAGGACAAAGGCGTTGACCGTGGAGACGAAGGTGAAGGAGGGGAGAACGACCTCGTCGCCGGGCTGAATATCGAGCAGGAGCGCCATCATCTCCAGGGCGTGGGTGCAGGAGGTGGTCAGCAGCACTTTGGGAACGCCGAGTTGCTCTTCGAGCAGGGCGGCGGCTTTTTTGGTAAACGGGCCATCGCCGGAGATGTGGCCGTTTTGGATGGCTTCGGCGATGTACTCCAGTTCGCGGCCAGCCACGGTTGGGCGGTTAAAGACGATGGGAGAAGTATTCATGCGTTGTCCTCAAACCATTTATGAAATGTGTAAAAAGACTGCTGGGGGACAAATCCGACCCGTACCCAGGAAATCTGCGAGGCCAGATTGGTAATTTGGGTAGAGATGACCATTGCCTGAAGGCCTTGTTCTTTGCACCAATGCATGCCTGCTATGAGCAGGGCCTGACCGATGCCGCGTCCCTGCATGGCTGGCAAAACAGCGTACAGGCGGCCATCGGCTTCTTCTGTGGTCAAAATTTTGAGCGTAAGAAAGCCGACGATCTGGTTTTCTGCCTCGGCCAGCAGAACGGCATCGGCGACTTGCGGGTCGCGGCAGGAGCGCTCGGCCCAGTCGACGTAGAGGGCATCGCACGCGGCGCGGTCGAGGCGGGGGTCGGCATGGTAATGACTATCATAATTGCGAAAGGCCTGGCGGGCAATGTCGCCAACGGCGGGCGCGTCCGACCCGGTGGCAAGGCGGATGGCGATCGAGCGCTGTTCTGGCAGGGGGGGACGCGTCAGGTCGCGGCGAAAATATACCAGGGTATCGGTGAGAAAGAAGCCATGATGTTCCATGGCCTGTGCGGCGGACAAGTCTTGGGTGGAACAGCGCGCAATCAGCAACTGTACGCCCTGCCCGGCGCAGAAATCCAGTAAGGCAGGCAGGTCTTCTCCATGGATGCTGTTGGCGCGTGCAATGCGCACCCCAAAACGGGCTGTATCCAGTGGGGAAAGTGTGGCGGGTTGGTGAATGGGTTCAGTCATCGCTTTGCTTTGCAGAGGTGGGCCAGCCAACTGTCTCACGGGTAACGCTGGGGGGACGCCCCATCAGCCGGAAGTACATGCGCGCCAGATATTCGCCGAAAATTCCCAGGGCAAACAACTGGACGCCGGAAAAAATGGCTACAATGGATGCCAGGAAAGGAAATCCCTGCACCGGACTGCCTTCTACGAAAAATCGGACCAGTACATACAACAGGACAAAGAAACCGAAGATAGTGAAGGCAAATCCCATCAGGCTGGCCAGGCGCAATGGCAGGATGCTGAAACCCGTTATCATATTGAAGGTATGACGCACCAGTTTGCGAAAGTTGTAATTCGATTGGCCTGCATAGCGCGGTTCATGCCGTACGGTGACAAAACTGAAACGGTTTGTCCCCCAGGAGAGCAATACGTCAATTGAGACAAACTGACTCCGGTAGTCGCGGAACGCCTCGCGCAGTGACGAACGAAAGGCCCGAAACGCTCCACTGCGGGGAATGTGCGGGATTCCCAGCGCCGCCCCCATCAACCACTTCATGAAGCGGGAGAAGACATCGCGCAGGAAGCCGTGCGTTTCGGCGGCAGGAACGCCATAGACTACATCGCAGCCTTTTTGCAGTTCTTCCAGAAGTTTGGGGATTTCTTCCGGGGGGTGTTGCAGGTCGTCATCCATGGTGACGATGACCTCGTATTGCGCTGCGTGAATGCCGGCTAACAGGGCGTTGTGCTGGCCGTAGTTGCGCATTAAGTTGATGCCACGCAGCCATGCATAGGTTTGGGCCTGCTCACAGATGACTTCCCAACTGCGGTCAGGGCTGCCATCATTGACCAGGATGACCTCGTACTCCGGGCTGAGTTGGGGCAAGACTGTATTCAGCCGGGCCAGCAAGGCCGGCAAAATTTCTTCACTGCGGTAAACGGGAATGACAACGGAAAATTTCATGGTTCAGGGGATCGAGTTGAAAAAAGATTGAAAGTCGCATTGGGAGGCAGTCTCTGGCCGGGGGACGTAAAATTCTACATTGTGTTTTGGAATACTGCCAGAGCGTTGATAAAACTCAAGCAGAGGCCGGGTAATTGCGAAATACCAGATGTCGTTCTCGTCTCCAAAAGCAAAGTTTCTCCCTTGCAAACTATTTTTATGGATTTCCGAAACAATCAGGCGGAAGCGGTGATGACACAGGTCTGTGTAGAATTTTTGGAGGTAGGTTTCATTGCGTGTCAGAGCCATATCCAACAAAAATACATTCTCATATTCGGGAACAAGAGGCGACTCCACATACCCGAAGGTCAACAGTTGACGTTGAAACATGAACAGGACTTCCCCTTCCTGAACAGCCTCTTGTACTTCCTGGTTGATGATTGCAAGGGCCTCATTTGTCTCTTCAGAATGATAGGATGGGTAAGGTTGTAAACTTTTTGCAGCCGAGAAAAAGGGGAGAAGTACGATCAGGGCAAACATCCACCATGGAATTTGTGGCTTTTCGGTCGAAAAATCGAATTCAATTTTCTGAAAGAAAGCGTAAAGGCAGATAGTGACTGACAAAGTCAGGTAAGCGTCCAGATTGTGTAAGTCGCTTCCCCCCCCGATTTTAACACTTACCAGAATTCCGCCTCCCAGCAATACCAGGACAGATAGGAACAATCCCATGAAGCGGATGACATGAAGTTTTGGTCTTAAGGTCAGCAGAATCCAGAAAACTGGCAACGATAGCAGCAAAACAGGAATCAAAATGCCTGGCGGATAAGTGGAATTCGGCAGCAAGCGATACCAAAGGAATTCCTGTTGCAGCATGGTTTCTACAGAACTATGTGCGGCGCCTGGCAATTTTCCCACCAACAGATAGGCTCCCAGGGCAGTGATCAGGCCGGCTGTTCCCAAAAGAACAGGCCTTTTGAGGTAGAGTAGGATACTCTTGCTGTCAATTCTCTTTTCCAGCAGGTAAAGGCAGATAGCCAGCAGGGATGGGACGGGTAACCAGTTGACACGGCTTAAGCCGGCCCAAAAAGAGGCCAGCAGGACGGCGATCAGGCTGCGCCAGGGATGGTGAATGGAAAACCCGAGAAAAATAATCGCAACACAAACGAGCAGATTGTATTTGACTCCTCCCTCCTGGAGAAAATAGAGGACCAGGAAAATGATCAACGACCAGCGCACGAGGCGATTGTTTGGATTCAGCTTGAGCGTCAATGCCCAGGCGGTCAGTCCCGCCAGCCCAAGAGTCAAGAGTACCCACCACAGGCGATGGAACCAGATAGGAAAATCTCCTGCCAGGAAAGGGAGGCCATTCAGGATGTTCAGGGAAAAATCAACCGGAGAAAGCGGAAGCGCGTGCCCATATACGCGTTCTGAAGCCAAAAGTGAAGCGTAGTAAAAGCGGTAATTCTCTTCCCACTTTATGACAAAGGGGGTTGGTGAAATGGTAGCCAGCAGGGAAGCGAGTTTAAGCAAAAATCCTTGAGTCAAGACAACGCCTAACGCAATCAGGCGGGTATCTACATTTGTCCAGATGATTTTGAATATTAAAACAGCCCATCCTGCCACCAGAAAGGCTGATAGGCTTTGGAAAGCATCTGTTCGGAAGGGGAGAAAGTTACGGTATGGAGAAAAAATAAACCACCAGATGGATCCTCCCACCGAGGCGAAAAAGATGACGACAGCCACAAACATGACTGCCTGCGATTTGGCCAGTTGTTTCTGCACAAACTGGACAGGCCGGGTGAATATGCCGGGAAGGAAAGACAATGCAAACAAGATGAAACTGAGGACGGTGCTCCCGATCAGTCCGGCGGTAACAACCGCCCAATTGGAATGCCATACATCCACTCTGCTTTCCCGAAGCCCTTCAATCAGCATATTCGCGGCAATGGCGTGCAAAATCGAGAGTGCAAGCAAAATGACATGCAGAAAAGACAATGAGCGAGAGTGTTTTGTTATTTTGGACATCTTGTTTGCTTTCATTTTTCCCGAGTAATAAGGACAGGCCTCTCAATGGCAACTTTACCGTCCTGCTCCCTGCCGCTTGCGCGCCCGAACCCAGCCCCAAAGCAGGATTCCTGCTGTCCCCAAGCCCGCCAGGCCAGCGGCAAGCGGAAGGGAGGAGAGGCGCGGAATGTCCCAGTTGCTGTAACGCCCCAGGTAAAAGTACACGAACACCAGCAGGTCCCAGCCCTCGATGGCCAGCAGACTGCCCAGCCAGGGCAGTTCTCCGCTTCGCCAGCGCAGCCACACCTGCCCGGCCAGCACCGCCTGGAAGAAGAACAGCATCAGCCGGTAGCGGGGATTGTCCCACTGGTCGCCGCCGGCACGGAAAGAGGCCACCAGGATCCAGGCCCACACTGCCAGCGAGAGCCAGCCCCAGGCCATGCGCTCCTGTTTGGGCAGGCGCTTCCACAGCAGGGGCGCAGTCAGCAGGAACGGCAGGAGCAGGTACCAGCCCAGTGCCCGCAGGACGTTGATGAATGTTACTGGCCAGATGCTCACGTCGGTCAGCGCCGCCGGAAGGAAAGGCTGCAACACGCCAAAACCGGTGACGAGCGGCAGGTGCAACCCTTCCGGCAGGAGGTCGAACAGCGGTTGCAGACCGTCGGAGGTTTTCTTCAGTTCGTAGAGGCTCCAGCGGGCGGAGTATTGCAGCCAGTTGACGAGGTTGGCCAGCGGCCCGGCCGGGGCTTGTAAGGTGCTGCCCGCCAGGAAGCCAAAGGCCAGAAAAGCCAGCAGAGCGGCGACCAGCGTCCCCGCCAGCCAGCCCCAGTGCAGACGACGGCCGCGCCCGCTCAGCCAGGCCCAGAGTCCGCTCACCGCCAGGAAACTGCCTGCCGCCGGCGGCGAAAACAGGAACATCCCCAGTGCGCCGATAGCCAATCCGCCCCATGCCGCCCGACGCTGTCGCTCTTTGAGCATGGCCAGCGACAAAAAGAACAGCGCCGCAAAGAACAGCAGGAATGGCTCACGCAGGGGCGCTCCGCCGGTCAAC
>DAOTZT010000016.1:0-3605 GCA_034434255.1 Anaerolineales bacterium
CCAGGGGAATTGTCAGTGTTCAGTCGTCAGTTATCAGTGATCGGTTATCAGTCGTCAGTTATTTGATGTTCGAGGAGGATGTGCATGGAAGAAGACAAACAGAAATCTGTTGTTTTTCAGGCCGCGCTGGCAGGGTTGCTGCATGATGTGGGCAAGTTCGCGCAACGGGGCGCGGAGATGGGCAGTTTGGAAGGCAAAGACGCTGCCCAAATGTACGGGCGTTACCACGCCATGCTGACGGCGGATTTCTTGAAAGATGTTCTGCCGTTTGGCGATGACGTGCGCCTGCCCGCCGCCAATCATCATGTGCCGCAGAGCCATCTGGATTGGGTAGTGAAGGTCGCAGATGTGCTTTCGGCGGGAGAACGCGCCGACCCGCCCCAGGGCGAGGATGACCGCGCTGCCCAGCCGCGTCAGTTGCTTTCCATTTTCAGCGTCATCGAAGCCGATGATGTGTCCTGGAAAAACGAAAAGGCTCAATGGCGTTTCTTCCCGCTCAAAAAGTTGGCTTTGCAGAAGGATACCGTTTTCCCCGGCGCGGCGCTGCCGGATGCGCAGGTGTGGGGCATTTACGAGAGTCTGTGGATAGAGTTCAAAAAAGAAGCCGAAGCGCTCAAGCCCATCACCGACCTGGAAACCTACCTGGAAGCCATGCTTGCCCTGCTCCAGTGCTATGGCTGGTGTATGCCTTCGGCATATTACCGCGCCCGCCCGGACGTTTCGCTCTACGACCACAGCCGCATGACCGCCGCCCTGGCCGCCTGCCTGGTGGAACTCCCCGAAGATGACCTGCGCCGCATTGTCCAAAACGCCGAGACGGACGAAACCAATGTCGCCCTGCTCGTCGGCGGCGATATTTCGGGCGTGCAGGATTTTATTTACACCATCACCAACAAGGGCGCGACTTCCGCGCTGCGCGGACGCTCGTTCTACCTGCAATTGCTGACCGAAGCGGCGGCGCGTTTCGTTCTGCGCGAGTTGGGGCTGCCCTATACCAACCTGATTTACGGCGGCGGCGGGAATTTTTACATCCTGGCGCCGGCAACGGATAAAGACCGATTGAAAGACCGATTGAATGAAGTCCGCCAAAAGTTGAGCCGGATTCTCTACAAGCACCATCAGGGCGATTTGTATATTGCTATCGAATGGATTCCACTGGCGGCAAAGGATTTCATGCGCCCAAAAGACAAAAATCCTGATGGCACAGAAAAACGCCACCCCCTGAGCGAAAAATGGGGCGACCTGGCGCGCGAGGTGGCGGTGCTGAAAAACCGGCGTTTTGCCGAGCTGAGCGCGGAGGAGTTGAAGGTCCTGTTCACTCCGCAGGGGCATGGCGGCAATGAGGACGAACAGTGCCAGGTGTGCGGGCGCGAACATCCGCGCACAAAGAAAATCAAAAAAGGCAGCGATGACGAAGGTGTGCGTAAATGCCCGGCTTGCTTATCTTACGAAAAATTGGGCGAAGAGCTGCGCAAGGCGCAATTCATCGGTTGGAATTTATCTGCGCCCGCTGATGCACAACCCCTGACCGGCGAGGAAATTTCTGGAACGTATGAAGATGTGTTGCGAGAAATGGGCTTTGCCGTTGAGGTTAGCGAGACGTTGGAGCAGGTTCAGGCTTTCAGCCGTATTTGGGCGCTGAGCGATGACGCGTTTAAGCAGGCACAGGCAAAGACCGGCGGCAAAGTGTTGGTGCGCCGTTTGCTGGTGAATGTCACGCCCATCATCAGCCGCGAGGAAATTGTGCAATTGTGGGGTAAGGTGGATGACCTGCCGTCCCCGGATGCTGACCGCCCTGTCAAGCCGTTTGGGGCAATGGCATATCAGTCAAGGGGTATCAAGCGTTTGGGCGTTTTCCGCGCCGATGTGGACAACCTGGGTAAACTCTTTGCCGAAGGGCTGGGAGCGGATGCCACGCTCTCGCGCATTGCGTCGCTCAGTTTTCACATCAGCCTGTTCTTCGAGGGCTGGGTGGGCGTGGCGGCTCAGCGTTTCAATGAGAGACGGCAAGAGGCAGACAAGAAGCGCAAAGCGGAAGCCAGAGAAAAAGGCAAATCGGAAAAAGATGTACCGCTGTATGGCGATGCGCTCTACGCCATCTACTCCGGCGGCGATGACCTGTTCTTTGTCGGCTCGTGGGATGAAGTGGTGGAATTTGCCTGGCAGGTGAACGAAGACCTGAAGCGATACACCGGCGGGCACCCCGGCATTCACCTCAGCGGCGGCATGGCGCTGGCGACGGAGAAATATCCGCTTGCCAAAGCCGCCAAAGACGCCGAAAAAGCAGAAAAGGCTGCCAAATCCCTAGAGTGGTGGGATGAAAAAGCGGTGGCGGCGCAAAAGCCCAACAAGAAAAACGTCTTTGCCTTTCTCGGTCAGCCCCTGCCGTGGAGTGAATTCAAGCATGCCCGCGAGTTGAAAAAGCGGCTGGAGCAACTGGAAGACAGCAAACGCACCGCCGTCATCCGCAAACTGCTGATGAACTATGCGCTATATGCCAAAGCAGAGGAAGACCGCCGCAAAAAGGGCAAAAACCGCAAGAAGGACGGCAAGCCGCAAACCCTATACGGTCCCTGGAACTGGCGGATTGTGTATTTGTTGAGGAGGACGTTTGGGAAAGACAGCGAAAAAGCCGACCCCAATGAGCAAGCGCTCGTGACCGATTTTCACACCCGCCCTGACATGCTGGAATATACCGGCGTGGCGGCAAGATGGGCAGAGTTGGAAGACCGATAATTCAGATTTTTCAAGGAGGTAAATATGAGTCTCGTAACTTTTCGTTTCTCTGAAGTGAAGGAAAAAGCGCAACAAGAAGAATGGCAACGTCACTTCAATAAGTGGGGTTTGCAAACCCAAACTCCGATTACGTTCGATGAGGCGGTGCTAAAACAAATTCTGTCACCGGTTGATCACGCTCAGGAAGAAAAAAGCGCGAAGTTGACAGTCGAATGGGGCGACAAACTAGGCGCGATTTTGGTTTATCGCGGTTTGTCCACATCGCAAATTCGTGCAATTTTTGGCGAGGTACGCCAAATTGAAGCCAAATTGAAAATCAGTCAGTTGCAAGGTGCGGCAGTCGAAACAAAAGTGTGGAACAAATTGCGGCTGTTGATACCTAAAATGGCTTACCGGGCAAAGAAAGAAGGCGAAGGCGTGAAGAGCCTGGCTTCAGTATTTGAACCGGCTATCAACCTTGTAATTGATGGCGAACCCCAAAAACGCCGGGAACGTTTTGAGCGCTTTGTCAATTTCTTTGAATCTATTCTTGCCTATCACCGCGCATATGGCGGCAAATAAGGCTCGGCGGCGAAGACACCATCCACGAATTTTTCAGGAAAATCTGCAATCTACAATCGCCAATCGCAAATCTACAATCGCCAATCGCAAATCTAAAATCGTCAATCTACAATCCCATGGAGGTTCCCATGTCTGAACGAAAAATCCAACTCAAAGGGCGCGTGTTCATTACCTTCAACATCGAAGCCAAAACCGGCTTGCACATCGGCGGCTCGGATGCCGGCGTCGAAATCGGCGGCGTGGAAAAAACCGTCATCCGCGACAAACTGACCAACCGCCCCTACATCCCCGGCTCGTCGCTCAAGGGC
>DAOTZT010000017.1:0-2714 GCA_034434255.1 Anaerolineales bacterium
GAGTTGGAAGACCGCAAGCGAGATTGACCTATGTCCGATTTCAATTTCGACCTGTTCACCCAGCCCGACCAGTACGAAGAAACGCTTTTGCGAGACCGAAAAGCGTTGGTGGAATACTGGCGAGACCCAGAAAGAGCCGAGTTCGTTCGGGATGTGATTGCACTGGCAAATACGGCGCGCATGTTGGGCAAACCCGCTTACCTGATATTGGGCGTTCGAGACAAGACTGACGGAACGCATGACGACATTTGCGGAATTGGCGAGATGTTCGAGCGGCAAATTGGGCAAAGGAGGACTGAAGAGCAGGCATTTGGAACGATACGGCGTGAAATGGCGGGTATCATCCGCCGACATATCCAACCGCTGCTTTCGCCAGACATTAAGTTCGACAAATTCAACAAAAAAGTTGTTGGCTACGTTCTGATTCCTCCGCTGACGACCGAGCCTTTTCAGGTATCTCAGGAATTTCGTAGTGGGCGAGAAACTTACCTGCAACAAGGTCAGTGCTGGCTGCGTTTTGGCGAAAGCAAAAACGAGGTCAAGCCTGAAGAATTAGCGCCGAATGATTACCGGCTGCGCTATTGCTATGCCGAAGTGCCTTACGTCTTGCCTTCCGTCTGGCAACGTTACTTCGAAGAGGTACAACGCGAGATGCTGAAACTGACCGCAGATGCGCCCGAAGAATCTGCGTACCAGGAATTGCGCAATGATAAAGGCGTTTCTATCTCGAAAATTGTGGATGACTTTCTGACGAAAAACGATGACCGCTGGCTCATCTTGCAAGGCGCGGCTGGTTGCGGCAAAAGCCTGTTCTTACAGCGGCTGGTCAATTCACTGGCAAAAAATGGCGAACAAGAGATGCGCGATGCGCAACGATTGGAGCAATTTGTTCCGCCGAAAGGGTTCATTCCGGTTTACTACCGCTTACGAGACCTGACACCCAAAGCAAGGACAGACAGCGCGCACTTTACCAAAACACTGTGTAATTTGCTGGCTGCGCTCTGGCAGGACAATCCCAATGGGCGGAAACCGAGTCGTCCTGAGGAACTGTTCGACAACCCGGGTTTGCGCTGGTTAATTGTGCTGGACGGGCTGGATGAAATTGGGGCGCATGAACGCCGCCGTGAATTTTTGCGGATTCTGATTGAGTTCATGCAGACCTACCCGCGCCTGCGCGTGATTTTGAGCACGCGGCCAGTTCTGCCGTTGCAAAACGAACCAGCCAACCTGGTTGAGATTGCCCCACTGGACGAGAAGCAAGTCCAAGACTTCTTGCTGGCATACCGTACCGATCAGAATGATACCCAAATTGCTGCTTTCATCGAAAGTTACCAAGCCTGGGAAGATGCCCGCAAGTTGTTGAGCGTGCCGGTTTATCTCAACGCTGCTCTCGCGGCGGTTGGTATTCAACGCGAAGTCAGCGACACGCAACTGCCGCCAGAAAATTCACCGATTCAGAGCGAAGCGAACCTCAACACTGATGAGCCGCAAGAAGTCAGCGAGAACAACCCTGAAGCCATTTCTTCTACCCTGCCACAGGATGCTTCACTGGAAGTGGAACAGGCAGTTACGTCAGAGCCTACGAAAGGGGAAGACGACCGCAAAGAAGAATTTGTGGATACTCTGCCCCGCTTGCTGGAACGGGTGTATAAGGCTTTCTGGGAACGTGAAGAAGATAGAGGCAGACAAAATATCAAACGATTGCATTGCGGCACCTAGCAACTGGCAGCAAAACGGATGGACTCTTGCCCGGATTATGTGCAGCGTGATCATGCCCAACAGCTATTCACCGAAAAAGGATTGCGTTGGGTGCTGGAAATGGGCGTTCTCGATGATGACAATGAATGCGAACACATTCGCTTTACCATCCCCTCCGCGCAAGTGTATTCCGCCGCCAAGCAAATGCAAGGCGACATCGAAGGCGGCTTTTGGGCTGATATGACGCGCTATATGCGCCGCTGGCAGCAGGCATATCGCGCTGAAATCGAGCAGTTTTACCACGACTTAACTGGAAATTCTCTGTCTACCATTCTACAATCTCAAGGAGGTTCAAATGGCTAGTATTCCTGCACAAGATATTCAACAAATGATCGCCAACCCCGACCGGGCGGAGTTGATTGTGAAATATGCCGACGCGCTCGGAAACGAATTGGCACGTCCGCTCACAACTGCCCAAATCCGCGCCCTGTTTGGCGAAGTGCGGCAAATTCAAGGCCAGATGAGTATTGAGCATAAGAAAGCCTGGCGGCGATTGCACTTGCTCAAGCCCAAAATCGCCTATCGCGTCCGCCGCGCATCGGGGCAAGGTGTGAAAATGCTTGCAGATGTCCTCGTTCCGGCGCTCGATGAAGTGCTGAAAGCGAAGGATGAGCCAACGCAAAAAGCGTACTTCAAGAACTTTGTCGAGTTCTTCGAAGCCATTCTTGCCTACCACAAGTATTACGGCGGCAACTAATCGCCAATCGCAAATCTACAATCACAAATCTACAATCGCAAATCTAAAATCGTCAATCTACAATCCCATGGAGGTTCCCATGTCTGAACGAAAAATCCAACTCAAAGGGCGCGTGTTCATCACCTTCGACATCGAAGCCAAAACCGGCTTGCACATCGGCGGCTCGGATGCCGGCGTCGAAATCGGCGGCGTGGAAAAAACCGTCATCCGCGACAAACTGACCAACCGCCCCTACATCCCCGGCTCGTCGCTCAAGGGC
>DAOTZT010000018.1:0-14311 GCA_034434255.1 Anaerolineales bacterium
AGAACTCTCTAACTCTTGTCATTGCGAGCGTAGCGAAGCAATCTCCTGGCCGATAGGGGGATTGCTTCGCCGCCTGCGGCGGCTCGCAATGACAAAGATGAGAGTGGATGGGCAGTTGGTAGGTAATTACGTCTCCTGCAAAAAGGTGAAAATCGAACCACAAAGACACGGAGACACGAGTAAGTATAATGAAAGGAAACTTTGTGACTCCGTGTCTTCGTGGTGAAACTTCAGGGTTTTTGCAGTGGAGTCAATTTTGTCAAGCATTCTTGAGAAAGCCATTGACGAGGATTGCTTAAAAACCTCCCCGCCTGACCCATATTCTCTAGCGGTGGCCCACTGACCACAGACTTTTTCACCTGGAAAATCTACGCAATCTCCTGAACCAGCGAAAAACAAACAAGGAGAGAAACGCTCCGCCGCTATCGAACACCAAAGCATCCGTCAAACTCGAATGCCGCCCAGGGGTAAATGATTGATGGAATTCATCTGTGAGGGCATACAAGAAGGTCAAAAGGAAAGCCAGCCAAAAGTGTTTATTCTTCCATTCGAGAGCAAACCAGAAGGCAAGCGCCAGGATGCCGTAGCCAATGACATGTCCGCTCTTTTTGACAAGTGTATCCCAGAAGCCAAACGAAGGAAGTTCGTCCGAGGGAATGGAGGAAGAGATGAAAATAACAGTCATGACAAGGCTGGCCGGCAACCAGCGGACAAGTCTAGCACTCGTCATAAAGACCTCAAAAAGTCTAACAAAATGGCATTGAAGGCATCCGGTTGATCGACACTGACGGCATGACCGGCACCTTCTACAATCACCTGCCGCGCCCCTGCGATCTTTTGCGCCAAAAGAGCCTGCCGGGCAGGGGAGACCGTCGTGTCTTTGGCACCAGTCACCACCAGAACCGGCATGGTCAATGTGTGCAACCAGCGGCGGGAATCGAAGCGAGCCAGCGCCAACATTGCGGCCCGGTAAGCGCGCCGGTCGGCGTGGGCAATGGTTTCGAGCAAAATCTGCCGCAAGTGCTCATTTTCTTCGCCCGGGAAGACGCGCTCTGCCACAAGTCGCGCCTGCCCCAGCGGGCCAGCGCGTAAAACGCCCACCGCGCGGCGCAGGAAATAGATCCAGCCGGAGAGAGAATCGGAGCGCAAAACGGCAAATGTGCTGACTAACGTCAGCGAGCGAACAGAACGGGGAAAATCATGGGCCAGTTGTTGGGCAATCACGCCCCCCATCGAAAGCCCAACGACATGGACGGGGCCTGTGGCCAATTCATCGAGCAGGGCCGCCATTTGCTGCGCAACACGCGGCAGGGTCCATCCCCTGCCATCGTAGGGAGAGTCGCCGAAGCCGGGAGCATCGGGAGCAATCGGCCGGAAGCCGGCGCGGGTCAAGGCGGGCAGTTGCAAGGTCCAGGACGCCCCGGTAGCGCCAAGGCCATGAAGGAGCAAAACGGCTGGCTGGCCATGCGGATTGGGGTCGAGGAGGTGCAAGCGCCTCATTTCGGCAACAGTTGCCAGATTTGACGGATATGGGTACGGTCGTGCTGGGCCATAAAGTCGGCGAGTTCAAGCAAGGTGGTAGAACCAAAAATCGCATGCCGGGCGCGGCGAGACCAGGGGACAGAATCACCCTCCAGCAGGTCGAGCAGCCGCCGACGCCCTTGCAAGAAGTCTTGCAAGGCCTGAGGTCCATCCTGGGAAATGTAGTTGCGCTGTTGCGACCACCGATCGGTATCCACGCCGGGCAAGAACGGGTTGTCGCTCTCCAGAATTTTTTCGACGCGGGGCAGGTAGACTTCCCGGTCCACGTCTCGTAAATGGCAGATGACTTCGGTGATGCACCACTCGCCGGCAGCAGGGGAAAATTGCCAGGCTTCGGGCGGCAGGGAAGCCGTCAGGGTGCTAAGGGCTGCGGGCGTGGAGCGCAAGGTAGCCCGAATCGCCTCGGGGGATGAAAAATCGGGGGTAAGGGCATTTTCATCAGCCTGGGCAAGCCATTCCCCTAACCGGGCAAATGTCCCTTGCGGAAGATCCGCGTATTGGGGATCGTGGCCTTCTCTCAGCCAGAATACCGGCAATCCGACGCGGCGAGCCGGCAGGAGGTCCATATCGAGATCGTTGCCGACCATCAGGACCGGCCCTTCAGGCCAACCGATTTGAGCCAGGAATTCATGGAAGTAGGCCAGCGTCTCTTTGGTGAAGTGAAAGGTCTCGTAGGAGGAGATGAGCGCAAAGGGATATTCTTCGGGAGGAAGGTTGGCCCAGCGTAGACGATGCTGAATCGCTTTGAGGGGGAAGTAGGGGTTGGTGGCAATGGCCAGACGGTGCCCGGCGGCAAGCGCCCGGCGGACGAAGTCAACAGCCTCGGGCCGCGGGCGGGAAATCCGCCCCAGCGTCGGGAAAATTTCATCGTAGAAACGTTCGATTTTTTCCTGTAACGCGCTGCGTTCCAGCCCTAAGCGGGGAAAGAAATAAGCGTCAAACACCTCCCGCAACGTCAGTGCCGGGTCCCGATTTTGCATCATGGCCTTTGTGCCTCCCATCAGGGCAGGCAGCATGATGTCGGGCGAAACATCGCTTGCCAATGCACCGGCCAGGGCCGAAAAGTAGGCCGGGGCGAAGGCGTCCATGTTGGTATCCAGCAGGGTATCGTCCAGATCGAGGAGGAGGGTGACAGCAGACATGGAAGAGCCTGAATTTATTTGGTCTCGAACGCCGGAGGAAGGGGATGGCACTCGCCACAGCCAGTATGAGGGTCAAAGCCAGCGCGGTTGTTTTTCTGGCAATAAGCAGTGACCCGGACGCGCTTTTGGAAAGCCGCCATCAGCGGGCGGACGACCTCCGCGCGCAGGCGCATGAACTGGCAGGCATTGGCGCGGTCAATCGCGGGAACAGGGCAGGTCTGGCACAGGTTTCGGGTCCAGGAGGAGCCGAGTAACTGACACTGTTCCACGTTACGGCCGCGATAGTAATCGCCGTAGAAGTATTTACATTGAGAGCCAGCAGGGGTTTTCATATGAGACAGCAGACGGTGAACGCTGAACAGACGGTGGATGCTCACCGTCTGCAGTCAACATCAAACACGGGTGACGTACGTGCCGTCACGCGTATCAACACGGATAATATCGCCTTCTTTGACAAAGTTGGGGACCTGAATCTCCGCCCCGGTTTCGACTTTGACTTTCTTGGTCACGCCCGTTGCAGTATCGCCACGCACAGCGACCTCAGCATAAACGACTTTCAAGTCCACCGTGAGGGGAAGTTCGACATCGAGCGGTTCACCCTTGTAGAAGGTCAATTTGCACGGCATGCCTTCCTGGAGAAAATTGACCGATTCGCCGAGGACATCTTTGGGAATGCCGGGTTGCTCAAAGGTCTCCAGGTCCATGAAATAGTAGGTCTCGCCGTCGTTATAGAGATACTGGACGTTGTGGAAGTCCAGTTTGGCTTCTTGAACCTGGTTGCCAGAGATAAAGGTCTTTTCAAGGGTGGCACCGGTGCGCAAGTTGCGCGCCTTAACGCGAATCGTGGCATTGCCGCGTCCGGGTTTGTGGTGGCTATACTCGAGGACTTTATAGAGGTTGCCATCGAGTTCGAAGGTAACACCTTTCCGAAGGTCATTGACATCAATCATATTTAACTTTCCTCTTTTGAAACAATTTTACGCAAGCGGCGGGATTATACCACTTCTTTAAATTCAGACAATTGCCCTTCTCGTAGTACAGCAGGGAACAAGATGTGCAGAGGCTTTGCTCGCCAGCAAATTACCGGCACAAAACAATCACCTTCTGTCGATTGGAAAAATTCAATGATGCTGTTCTGCCTGCGGGTCTTCCCGCAAGAGTTCAACCGCATGCGGCAAAACGGGCAAAATTACCTGCAAATTCTCCACGGCAGCCTTAGGGCTGCCGGGCAAATTGATGATCAGCGTTCGGCGCCGAATACCACACACCGCACGAGAGAGCATGGCGTGTGGAGTTGTTTTGAGACTGGCAGCCCGCATGGCTTCCGCCAGGCCAGGCGCCTCGCGCTCGATGACGGAACGCGTGGCCTCCGGAGTAACGTCACGCGGAGCAAAACCGGTTCCGCCAGTGACGAGAATCAGGTCCACATCGCGGCGATCGGCCCAGGAGGCCAGGCTCTCGCGCAGAATCTTTTCATCGTCCGGCAAAATGGCTGTGCGCACCACCTCCCATCCCTGAGCAGTCGCCACTTCTACCAGTGCCGGGCCAGAGAGGTCCGGGCGTTCGCCGCGCGCGGAACGGTCAGAAGCCGTCAGGATAGCAACACGAAGAGGGGTCGTCATATTCTCAATATTGGGGAGAAAGGAACTTTACAAATCTTTGCCGTACACGTAAACGGTATCCATGCGGGACCAGCCGCGTTTCTCGTAGAAACGCATGGCGTGTTCATTATCCACGGTCACCAACAAATAACATCGCAGACAGCCTTTTTCCTTCAAGCGCCGCTCGACTTCGTTCATCAGCAATTCACCAATTCCGCGTTGGCGCATGTCCGCTTCGACAGCGAGGTGGTAAATGAGGCCGCGACGGCCATCAAAACCGCCAATCACTGTACCAACCAGGCGCCCATCAACTTCGGCAACCAGAAACAAATCGGGGTCACGCTGCAATTTTTTGAGAATTTCTTCAGGTTCATCCGAGCGGCGTAACTGGATTCCCGGCCCGGCGTTTTCCCACAGGCGGCGGGCGGCAGGATAATCTGCCGGGTAGAGAAAATTGCGGATTTTCACAACCGGTTGGGTGTTCATGCTTGAGCCAGGCCTCGAATCTTTGAGAATAACTCGTCCGGCATGTAAGGCTTCAGGATAAATTCGTCCGCGCCCGCCGCCAGGCATTCCTCACGCTTGTTGCCTCCAGAGACCATAATGACGCGAACGTGCTTGAGATCATCGGTGGCCCGGATCCGCCTCATGAGTTCCAAACCGCTCTGGTTACCCAGATGGACATCAAGCAAGATGACATCTGGGTTCTCCTGGCGGATGTTTTCCAAAACGTCTCCTTTCTTATCCAGCAGAGAGACCGGCAGATACCCCTCCAGGGAAAGAAGGGTTTTGAGTAAAGAAACCATGGTGTAATCATCATCCGCCAGAAGAACTTTGAGCATCTTGTGAAGCCTCAGAGAGAGATTTTTTGCCCCGTCGAGGACGAGCAGGAGGAGATGGTTCGAGCGCGGCCTTGATAGCCTCTTCAACGGTGTCTACAAAAACGAATTTAAGTTTCCGTTTGACCTCGGCGGGCACATCTTCGAGGTCAAACTGGTTACGGCGAGGGAGAATCACCGTGGTAATCCCGGCACGATGAGCAGCCAGCATCTTTTCTTTGATACCGCCAACCGGCATGACCTGACCACGCAGGGTAATTTCGCCGGTCATGCTGACGTTCTTCCGTACCGGCCGCCCCAGAATTAACGAAACAATGGCCGTGGCAATCGTAACACCCGCCGAGGGGCCGTCTTTTGGCTGCGCTCCGGCAGGAATGTGGAGGTGAATATCCGTTTTCTCGAAGAAGTCCGCCGGAATGCCGAATTGTTCAGCATGGGAACGGACATACGAAAGGGCGGCGCGCGCCGATTCCTGCATCACGTTCCCGACCGAGCCAGTTACCTGGAACCCTTTGTTCCCAGCCATGCGCGTGGCCTCGATGAAGAGAATGTCACCACCGAAAGGCGTCCAGGCCAGGCCAGGCACAACCCCAGGAATCGAAGTGCGGGCATTGAGTTCTTCCGGTTCCATAAAAATCGGATGTCCCAGCAATTCTCGCACGACCCTGGGGGTAACTCTGCAGGTTTGCGCCTTGCCCTCGGCAATGCGCGTGGCCACCTTGCGGCAAACCGCGCCAATTTTTCGTTCGAGATTGCGCACGCCTGCTTCACGCGTGTACTGGCTGATCATGGTCCGCAGGGCATTGCGCGTGAACGAGATTTCTTCTGAACGCAAACCGTTTTCGCGCAGTTGACGTGGAATCAGATACCCGCGGGCGATAGCAATTTTTTCACTTTCGGTATAACCGGAGAGTTGAATCACCTCCATCCGGTCGAGCAATGGAGCCGGGATAGTCTCGAGGGTATTTGCGGTAGTGATAAAGAAGACCTGAGAAAGGTCGTAAGCGACCTCGAGATAATTGTCGCGGAATTCTGAGTTTTGTTCGGGGTCGAGCACTTCGAGGAGAGCCGAAGCCGGGTCACCATGAAAATCAAAGGTCAGTTTGTCAATTTCATCGAGCATAAAGACCGGGTTCCGGGACTCGACACGGCGCAACGCCTGAAGAATTCGGCCCGGCATGGCGCCGATATAGGTGCGGCGGTGCCCGCGGATCTCGGCTTCGTCACGCAAACCGCCCAGCGAGGCGCGGACGAATTTGCGCCCCAACGCACGAGCAATAGACTGCCCCAGCGAGGTTTTGCCCACACCGGGCGGGCCGACGAAACACAAAATTACGCCTTCTCGTTCGCGGCGGATGAGGTCCTTCGATGGTTCTGCTTCTTCCTTGCGCTCGAGGCGCAACTTGCGCACTGCCAGAAATTCCAGAATGCGCTCTTTGACATCCTCCAGCCCGTAATGATCTTCATCCAACACCTGGCGAGCATGGGCAATATCGAGATTGTCTTCGGTGAGTTGGTTCCACGGCAGAGAAACCAACCAATCCAGGTACGTACGAATCACGCCATATTCCGCAGCCGCGGCCGGCAAACGGCTCATGCGCTCGAGTTCGCGGCGGGCCATTTTATCGGCTTCTTCGGGCATTTTAGCCGCCTCAATTTTTTGCCGGAACTCTTCGATTTCAGCAGCCTGCTCATCCTTCTCGCCAAGTTCTTTCTGGATTGCTTTCATCTGCTCGCGCAAGAAGTACTCGCGCTGCATTTTTTCGATTTCGGAGCGAGCCTCGTTCTGAATTTTTGCCCCAAGTTGCAACACCTCGATCTCGCGAACGAGGAAGTCCACCAGTTTTTGTAACTTCGCGTGGGTCGAATCGAGTTCGAGAATCTGCTGGGCATCCTCCAGGTCCATGCGCTGGAAGTTGGCAATGGTATAAGCCGTCTGCAGCGGGTCTTCAATCGCAGCAATCGAGGCGACCAGTTCGCGGGGAATCGAGGGAGTCAATTGCGCAATTGCTTCAAACTGGTCACGCGCAGCGCGAGCCAACGCCTCGACCTCCAGACCGGTTTCGACCACCTCGGGGATGATCTCCACCCGAGCAGTCAGATACGGCTCTTCAGCCACAAATTCAACCAACCGGAAGCGCACCAGCCCCTGAACAAGCAGGCGGATAGTGTTATCGGGCGCCCGGAAAAGGCGATGGACCGAGGCAATGGTACCGACCGAATATAAATCAGCCGGGCCGGGGTTTTCTAATTCGGGGTTGCGGGTGGCCACCAAACCAATGAGTTTATCGGTTGTCATGGACACATCGTCCACCAACCGAATGGAACGCGGCTGACCAATCGTCAGCGGCACTGCAGTCTGTGGATAGACAACAACCCCCCGCAAAGGCAAAATCGGCAAGACTTCGGGCAATTTCGCTTGTGGCTCATCTTTTGCTTCGGTCTGCTTTTCTGCCTTTTCGTTTTCGTCTTTCTTTTGTAAACGCGTAAATATCGAGGGCAAGAGAAGTTCCTCCAGCGAGAAATCCGATTCAGGATCCCAGGGGAGGTCTTCCAGCCCAAGAGAAAGCCAGCGAGTTGCAGACATATTATCCTTGAACGGGAATCTCGGTGGGCTTGAGTTTCGGAAAAACAATGGTCAGGAAACCGTTTTCATAGTCGGCTTGTGCATGGCGCAGGTCGAGGCCAGGCGGTAATTCGACCCCTGTGCTGAACTCGCCATAGCGAATTTCCATCTGGCGGTAGGCGCGCCGCTCGGGTGAATCCGAGCGTGTACCGGTGATGAGCAAAATATTGTCTTCTACTTGAATGTCAAAATCAGAGTCGCTCATCCCGGCAATTTCCACACGCACCACGAAACTGGCTTCGGTCTCATACACGTCAGTTGGCGGACTCCAGGTGTATGAGCGAATGCTGACCTGCCATTGAAGGGCTTGCAGAGTCGGGAGCCTGTGCCCTGCCACAAGGGATGGTTTTGAAAATATCACTGCCATTGTTCACTCCTTGCGCAACGCCACACGAGCCGCCTCCAGGACGGCTTCATAGTCTGGTTCGACGCCCAGAGCCGGCATGTACGCGGCATAGGTGATGAGATCATTGCGGTCCACAACAAAGACCGCACGACGCCAAGATACGGATCTCTTTGATGAGACTGCCATATTTCTCCCCGAATTCACCGGTCAGGTGATCGGAGAGGGTGACAACCCGATCAATCCTCGCTGCCCCGCACCAGCGTTTCTGAGCGAATGGCAAGTCGGTGCTGATAACAAGAATGGCAACATCTCCCCCAAGCGCAGCCGCCTCTTGATTGAAGTGGCGCGTTTCCCGGTCGCAGACCTCGGTATCCAGAGAAGGGACGGCCGCAATAATTCGTACTTTGCCCGCCGTATCGGCTAAACCACGGAAGAGAGACCAGTCCAGGGTGTGGGCAGTAAAGTCAGGAGCAGGAACGCCCGGAGTCAGGTCTGGACCAATCACCGTAACATCCTGTCCCTTGAACTTAAGCAAGCCAGTACGTTCGATTTTCATTTTTTCATCCTTTCATTCAAACACCCCTTTCCTCAAGTCGGAGGAAGGGAGACAAGGCACAAACAGCGCCCCTGGCGCGGGTCGAACGCGCAGCCTACTGCTTAGAAGGCAGGTGCTCTGTCCATTGAGCTACAGGGGCAAACAATACGCGTCACTAATGAAAAACACTCACGAGATAACCACCGTCAGCCTCTCAATTCAATTGCCAAAGCAGGCGCTCTAAATGATAAAGCGATAGAGACTTTTTGCAAAGTCAGAAATCGCCGGATTTTACGGCAGGTACGGTCTGATTCCTTTGTAAATGCGTGGTCCAGCAATGGTCTTAAGAATCACCTCAGGGGGACGCCCCAGACGCTGCCCGATTTCTTCTGCCGACATCGGGGCATTGCCATTTGCCAGGAAAAGCCTGAAAACAGCCTCAACAAGCATCGTTTGCGCATTCAAAAACGCAGGCTGGCGGGCACAGTGGGCAATTAAAACCGCCTGAACAGCATCAATGGGACGGACTTCAGCAGTTTTGGGATCAATCCAATCCACAACTTCTTCTGCCGTAGGATCCGAAAACATCGCTTGATGTTCTGGACAAAGCATATCGTGCAACGCGATCCGCCAGTTGTTGTCTATAGAACGCCACCAATCGAAATCAACATGAAAGGGAGTCTGGAGAGTAGGTTTAAGCAGACTGAATTTTGTGGGTTCACTCATCTTCAGCCTCCGCGCTTGCAATGCGATAATGTAAATCACCAACATGCTTATAGCCTGACGTTTGTGCCAGGAACGCCAGCAACGGGCCGGGCGGACAACGGCGAATGACATTGAGAGCAGAGTACAACTCTAGCGCGTGCACGTGTCCCTGCACGTTGAGTTTGCTCAATTCTTGCATCATGTTGCCAACCAGTTTCTCAAATGGCAAATGCTGTTTGGTGATTTGTTCGGTAGCCGCATCCACGCCATTGACATCAGGGACAACGATAATCATCCGCTCGTTGAACTCAGTCGTCAGGTTTTGCTTCAGGGTCGCAAAGACAATTCCACCATCCGAGCCGACCAACACCGTGCGTACCCAATCGCGCAACGGTCGGCGCGTGCGCACTTCCACCACCACCTGCCCCGGTTTGGGGCCGCGTCGCAAGGTAATGAGGCTCCCCGGCATCGCTCCATACTTTTGGTACAGGGCGCCCACCCCCGCCACATAACCATGTTGACGCACCACCCAGCCCGGCATCTCATCTTTGGAGTGAGCATCCACCAGCGTAAAGCGGACACGCGGCGATTCATACGCGGTGGGGAAGAGGGAGCGTGTCCGCGCCGAAATCGGCAGCGTGCCAGCACGCCAGTGAGGATAACTCAATGCAATCGTCACTTCTGGCCCTGGCGAAGGAACTTTAACCTCTACCGATAATTCATCACCCAGCGAGGCCTCGAGAGCCAGCATCTCTTTGGTTAAAACCGAACGATCGTAAGGTATTTCGATATAGCGCAACGAAGGAGGAATTTGTTGAACATCCAGCGGTTCCAGGCGACGCAAAAACCACAGCACTTCCCCTGCCGGGCCAACTTCATCGAAGCGCTCATCCTCCTGCAAGGCATAATTCATCGAGAATTCCAGCAATTTGGGATTGACTCCAGCCGGCAGTTCTACCTGCTCGATCAAAGCCGCTGTCGGCAGCGGGCCGCCCTTCTTCTCGTCCAGGACCGCCTCGGCCAGATTGAGATGACCCACATTCACATCCACCAGCAGGGAGCGGGGGAACCATCGCCCAGCAATCCGCACCAGCGTCTGATCTTGCTGCAAACCGTTCAAGAGAGCCGCTTCCAGGGCAGCGCCATAACGCTCCAGCACCTTTTCAGGAATCAAAAGTTCATCGTCCACCTCCACTTCCGGTGGATGATTCAAGGCGTGTTCCGCAAGGCCAGCCGCAAATTCGCGCTTTTGGCCATCCGAAAATTCGACCTCGATGACCTCAAAAGAGCCAACCTCTGGATTTTTACCAGGGCGGACACGCGTCACGTTCCCTTTTTGCCAGTCAAGCGTCGGGAAGATTAAACTCTCGCCCACCTTGTAGGTTTCAGCCGGCAAATATACCCGGCTGCCCCCTCGCTGCCTTGCCGTGAGCGCTTCACGCTCACGACGAATCCGTTCTGCTACCAGAACAGGGACAAGTTCTTTTTCCGTGAGGGGAGTTTCTTTTTCGAACAGGTAGTTGCTGAGAAACTCAAGATCGGCTTTGGAGAGAGTGAAATGACTCCAATAGTCGGGAGGCAAGGTAAAAGGATTGTTCGCCATAAAATCCTGCTATTCAGCGGGCCAGGCCCAGATAAAAAGTTGAAATTTAAGCGGTGATATTATACCCTACCTTGACAGACCGTTCTGCTTGACTTACGATTGTCTCGAGGTGAACAATGCGAATCGGAATGATGGCAGATGTATACAAGCCGCACGTAAGCGGAATTACTAACTACATCACGCTCAATAAACGCTACCTGGAAAAAGCCGGACACGACGTCTTTGTTTTCACCTTTGGCAACGAGGATTACAAAGATGACGAAACAAACATCATCCGCTCTCCCGGCCTGCCCCTGCGCGATACCGGCTATTACCTAAGTTTTCGATATTCGCGGCAGGCCAAAACCCTGCTCCAGACAATGGACATCGTCCATGTGCATCACCCCTTCCTGAGCGGACGGCTGGCCCTGCGTTATTGCCGCCCCCTGCGCATTCCGATTGTCTTCACCAATCATACCCGCTACGACCTCTACGCCCAAACGTATCTACCACTCTTGCCTGACGAATTCAGCGAAACCTTCTTACAGACCTACATGCCGTCCTTCTGCGACGCAGTTGACCTGGTAATCTCCCCCTCAAAAGGTATGGCCGGCATCTTACGCCAGTTAGGAGTGACAGCCCCCATCGAAATCATTCCTAATGGAGTAGATTTAACTCCCTTCTGCGAATCGTGCAAGGAATGCCGGCACGAGTTGAATTTCAGCCCCCAGGATATTCTGCTGATCTACTCCGGCCGGCTAGCGCCGGAAAAGAACTTACCTTTCCTGATTCAGGCCTTTGCAGGGGTTGCAGAAGCAATCGAACACACCCACCTCCTGCTCATTGGCGGCGGCCCCGAAGAAGAAAATTTACGAAAACTGGTCGCAGAAAAAGGGTTGACCCAACGCGTCCACTTTACCGGCATGGTGCCATACGACCAGTTGCCCCGTTACCTCTCGATGGGCGACATCTTTGTCACCGCCTCGATCAGCGAAGTACACCCCCTTTCTGTGATTGAAGCCATGGCGTGCGGCCTGCCAGTCGTCGGTGTGCACTCGGTGGGGGTCGGCGACACGGTCGAAGACGGGGTGACCGGCTTGCTGTCCAGCAACGACCCGATCGCCTTCGCAGCCAAATTGACCCGCCTGTGCCTGGACCAGCCTCTGCGCCACAAGATGAGCGCCGCGGCACGCACCGCTTCAGAAAAATACGCCATCGAGCGCACCACCAAAATCATGCTTTCTCACTACGAGCGCATCGTCTTCGACGGGCACAAACGCCAGCACGGCCTCCAGTACCGCATCAACAGTTTCGTGGAAAAATTCCGCTTATGAGCAGAACACAACAGGCAATCGGTCACTGGGGCGAAGAAATGGCCGCCCACTACCTGCAAGAACGTGGCTATACCATTTTGGAACGCAATCTCCGCACCGCCCACGGCGAACTCGACATTGTTGCCTGCAAAGACAACACTATCATCTTTGTAGAAGTCAAAGTCCGTTCCTCAACTGCCTTCGGCTTTCCAGAAGAAGCCGTCAGCCCACGCAAACAAGCACATCTGATCTCTGCTGCCGAGGCCTACCTGGCCCGCCACCCCGAAAGCCCCGAAACGTGGCAATTCGACATCATCGCCATCACTCGCCAGGCTGGTGTGCCTCCCAAAATTGAGCACTTCGAAAACATCATCGGATAGACTGTGAAAATTCCTCTGATTGTTATCGTTGGCCCTACTGCAGTAGGCAAGACGGAAATTTCCATCCAACTCGCCGAGCGGCTGGACGGAGAAATCGTCTCAGCCGATTCGCGCCTTTTCTATCGGGGAATGGATATTGGCACGGCCAAACCGACCGCCGCGGAACGCGCTCGCGTACCGCATCATCTCATTGACGTGGCCGACCCGCACGAGACCTGGAGCCTCGCCCTGTTCCAACAAGCCGCTGCGGAGGCCATCACCGCCATCCATGGCCGCGGCCGGACCCCCTTCCTGGTCGGCGGGAGTGGGCAGTACATCCACGCCGTGACGCGCGGCTGGACCCCTCCCGCTGCCGCGCCTGATCCCGCTTTGCGTGCCGAACTGGAATCCCAGACCAGAGAACATGGCCCCCGTTGGTTACACGAAAAACTGCAAAAACTCGATCCTGCCGCCGCTGAGCGCATTGACCCGCGCAACGTCCGCCGCACCATCCGGGCGCTGGAGGTGATCCAGTTAACGGGCAGGAAATTCTCCGAGCAGCGGGGACAGGCTCAAGGTCCGTACCGCACGCTGACCATCGGGCTGAGCCGCCCTCGCCCGGAGTTATATGCCCGCATTGACGCCCGGATTGAGGCCATGTTCGCCGCCGGCCTGCTGGAAGAAGTGCGTCGTCTGCTCGAGGCTGGTGTCTCCCCTTCCCTGCCAGCCATGACCTCAATCGGCTACGGAGAATGCGTCCGGGTTTTGCAAGGAGAACTGACGCTCGAGCAGGCCAAGCAAGAGATGCGCAGACGAACGAGGGTGTTCGTCCGCCGGCAGGCCAACTGGTTCAAGGCCAGCGATCCCACCATTCACTGGTTTGATGCCAACAGCCTGCAAGTGGACACACTGACGGCATATATCAAAGACTTTCTGCAATCCTCCTGACTCTATTTTTTGAGGGACAAAATGACCATCACGCTCAAAGAAGTCACCACATTATCCGATCTGAAAACCTTCATCCGCTTTCCAGTGCGACTCTACCAGGGCAACCCTTACTATGTCCCGGCCTTGTTCCCAGATGAACTCAACACCTTGCGCCGCGACCGAAATCCTGCCTTTGAACATTGCGAAGCGCGCTACTGGCTGGCGTACAAAGACGGTCGTCTTGCCGGGCGCGTGGCCGCCATTTTCAACCGCAAGCACATCGAAAAATGGGGACAAAAGTATTTGCGTTTCGGGTGGTTAGATTTCATTGATGACCCCGAAGTCTCAACTGCCCTGATGGAAGCGTAGAAACCTGGGCGCAAGAATTAGGGCTGGAAGGCGTCCACGGGCCACTCGGTTTCACCGACCTGGACCGGGAGGGGATGCTCGTGGAAGGCTTCAATGAGGTTGCTACCCTCGCCACAATTTACAATTTTCCCTACTACCCGACGCACATGGAACGTCTCGGCTATAAGAAAGACATTGACTGGGTGGAATACGAAATGACCGTCACCCCTGAGCCGGATCCCACCATTGCCCGGATTGCAGACATCGCCCGACGGCGCTACAAATTGCATCTGCTCGAAGCGCGAAACAAAAAAGAATTGGTAACTATTCAGGCTGTCATTGCGAGGGCGTTCTCTGCCCGAAGCAATCTCGTCTTGAACAGGAAAAACCATGCTTTGGGAGACTGCTTCACTCGCAAAAAGCGCTCGTTCGCAGTGACACCCCTG
>DAOTZT010000019.1:0-2296 GCA_034434255.1 Anaerolineales bacterium
AGCCGCGTGCAAGCCGTGGTGAGCATGTTTGGTCCCTCCGACCTGACGGTGGCTTTCGAGGGCAACCCGACGACCAAAGCGAACGATGTCATTTTTGGCGATTATGATCCCGCGCTTGCCAGCCCCATCACGTATGTGACTGCCGATGATCCGCCCTTCCTGTTCCTGCATGGCGAGAAAGATTCGCTTGTGCCTATTGAGCAGTCCCAGCGGCTGCTGGCGGCGCTGCAGGCTGTGGGCGTCCCCGCGGAACTTGTGCCTGTGGTCAATGCCAATCATTCCTTCAAACCCGATGGGGGGCAGATCAGCCCGTCGCGCGGGGAGATCACGCAAATCGCGGTGCAGTTCTTCGAGGAGGTTTTGAAGTGAAACGTCTATTCACTTTGGTTGTTCTTCTCACCCTGCTTTCGCTCGCCTGCTCGCTGACCGGCACGCCGACTCCCACAGCGGAGATTCCGCCCCCAGCAACGGCAACGCAGCCCCCCGTCCCGACCGAAGCGGCGGCGCCAACTGCCGCCACCAGGCCAGCCCTGCCTCCGCCCGTCCCCACGTCGAGCGAGCGTCCCTGTTTGCCCGCCGAAAAAACCGCTGCCATCCCCGACCCGAACGGCCCATCCTTCCATCAGGTTTTCATCGCCACCTCTTCCGATGGGCTGACCTGGCAGACGAACAATCAGGTAGTCATTGACCAGGCTTCAGTGCCGGAGGCGGTGCGTCTGCCGGATGGACGCTGGCTGATTTACGCGGTGAACGGCTCCACGCTTGGCGGTCCCGGTTTGGTCTACGCCGAATCGCAGGATGAAGGCCAGACGTGGACATGCGGCATTGTCAATGTGACCGGCGCCGACCCGGATGTTGTGCTGTTGCCCGACGGGCGGATTCGCATCTATTACATCGAGTTTCCCTTTGGCCCCCATCCGCCTCAACCGGGCACGACGACCGAACCCAATCGCGTCAGGAGCGCCGTTTCATCGGACGGAAAAAGTTTTACAATCGAAGAAGGCACGCGCCTCGAAGGAGTCCAGTACACCGACCCGGATGTAATTCTCGTTGGCAGCGAGTGGTTCATGTACGTCTCCACCGGCGAGAAGGCGTGGGCGGCGCGCTCGTCCGACGGCCTGAATTTCACCCTGATCGGCCTGGTCAACGAGACCGGCGCGGTCTCTGGCAGTTATCTCTTCCCCGATGGGACGCTGCGCCATTACTATTGCGGGCGCAAGGGCATTCAAAGCGCAACCTCCAGCGGCGGCGGAGACGTCTGGCTCACAGAACCCGGCGTCCGCATCGCCCGCGACCCATCCTGGAAAATCGTTTGCGATCCATCCGTTGTATCCGATGGTCACGGTGGCTACTGGATGGCGTACAAGATTCAACCGGCAAGCACAACGATACCGTCGCCGGCAATACCCTCGCGCGAGCCACCCAAGCCATCGCCGCAAGGAACGCCGCCACGATCATCGTCGCCTGCCCAACCAAGTGTCGCGCCGCCAACCAGTGCCGCGAGTACGCCTGTGGCGTGTCCCAACGGCTACCTCACCTTCGCCGTCAACGTGCACGACATCCGCTACGTCTCGCAGAGCGCGGATACGCTCTTGCGGCTTGTTGGCATCTTTGAAAAGTACAAGGTGCGCGGCGATTTCTACCTCACCGCGCCGCTCGTCGAACTCTACAGCCGGCAGCGTCCCGACGTGATTGCCCGCCTGCGCGATAGTCGGATGACCATCAGTTACCACATCCGTCCGCCGCACCCGGCGTATCCCGGTTTCGATGCGCGCTTGCGCACGTTCGACGACAAGACGCTGGAGCAAACCTTGCGCGATTACGAAACGTATCGGATGGATTTGACGACCGGCAATCTGGACAGGTCGCAGCCGGGCGGCTATGCGTACGTCGCCCAGGTCTTTGGGCGCAAGCCGGTGGTCGTCTCGCCGATGAGCGGCGATCGGCGCATTCGCGCAACGCTGTTGAAAATCTATGCGGAGATGGGTGCGCAGATGTTGGTGGCGTATCACGAAGAAGGGACGAGCATCACGAATCCCTTCGTGTACGAAAACGGCTTGCTGCAACGCCCCAGCGATTTCAGCGTAACGCGCGTCAACGGAAATTTCTGGTGGAACCTCATTTTTACACCGGGCGGTGAGCAATACAATCCCACAAAGATGCTTAAGGAAAGACTGGCGCAGTGGAGTGCGCCGCGCCCTCCGTTCATCACTGCCTTGATTCATGAGGATAACTTTTATCGCAGCGGCACGCCGTGGCGCTCTTTCTTCTACGATGCCAATGGTAACCCGCTCTC
>DAOTZT010000020.1:0-9353 GCA_034434255.1 Anaerolineales bacterium
CGAGCCGTTTTTTGGCGAAGCAATCTCCCGTTTATCAGGCCAGCTTGACCGCTTGGGGATTGCTTCGTCGCAAAGAACGCTCCTCGCAATGACAAACACAACAGTTTTGATGCAAGACTGAACAGTTACCCGAAAATTTATGATGAGGAAAGGCTGCTGCGATTATACAACGTAACGCCGAATTTTATTTTGCCACGGAACAAGGCAGCGCTCGCGGCAAGTCTCAACAAGTGCTGCGGGACATCGAATCAGACGTGCAGAGGAAAATGCGGAGAGAGGCTGTCGTTTGCTTGACGGTTTTTTGGGGTGCGCATACAATACCGGCACAACTCAATCAGGTCAGGGTGCCTCGCCCCCGGATGGGCAGGCCTAACGGCGAAGCCGGTGAAAGTCCGGCACTGTCCCGCAACTGTGAAGTCAGTCGCAGAGACTGACCAAGTCAGGTCGCCCGCCCTGGCCAGTTCTACCACACTCTCGCGGAAAGGAGGTGGGGAACGGCCTTGCTGGATTGCCAATCCTCCCTCCCCTGTCGGTGCACAGGGGATTTTGTTTGACCATACTCTTCAGGAGAAATTGACATGTTTCGCAAGTTGATACCCGCTTTTCTACTCGGACTGCTTCTGCTGGCAGGCTGCGCGCCTTCGATCACGCCCGCGCCGGCCTCCGAGCCGCCCGCGCCAACGGCCACCGAGGCTGCCCCGGCGCCGGTTGCTCCCGCACACAACCTGACCGATGGCTGTGTCGCGGAAGGGGAATTCAGCCCCGACATTGATTACTTCCCCGAAAAAGCGAACCTGTCCTACACCCAGAACTTCAGCATCGAGTATCACAACAATTACAAAATCGTCACCGTCGCCACGCCCTACCCCGGCGCAACGGAACCCGCCCAGTACGTGCTGGTGCAATGCGGCACGCCCGCGCCAGAGGGATATGATGCCAGCCAAATCATCGAGGTCCCGGTGCAGACCATCGTCACCATGTCCACCTCCTACCTTCCCTTCCTGGACGAACTGGGCCTGCTCGACCGCCTGGTCGGCCTGGACGATGCCACCTACGTCAGCAACCCGACCGTTCTGCAGATGGCTGCCGAGGGCAAACTGGTCACAATTGGCTACGGCGCCTCGGTAAACGTAGAGCAGGCGCTCGAACTCGACCCGGATGTCATCATGACCTACGGTTCGGGCATGCCCGAATACGACGCTTTCCCGGCCCTTCAGCAGGCAGGCTTGAAGGTCGTCATCAACGCCGAGTGGATGGACACGTCCCCTCTCGGGCGTGCTGAATGGGGCAAGTTCATTGCCGCCTTCTTCAACCAGGAGGCCGCCGCTGAGGCTCTCTTCCTGGACAAAGTCAAAGCCTACACCCGACTCGCTGCTTTAGTTGCCGATGTCACCGAAAAGCCGACCGTCTTCACCGGCACGGCTTACCAGGGCACCTGGACGGTGCCGGGCGGGAACAGTTTCGCCGCCGCCTTCCTGCGGGACGCTGGCGCGACCTACCTGTGGGCCGACGACCCCTCTACCGGGAGTTTGTACCTGTCCTTTGAGGCCGTCTTCGAAAAGGCCCAAAACGCCGACTTCTGGCTCAACGTTGGCTTTGTTGGCACGCTCGAAGACCTCAAAGCGCTCGATCCGCGCTACGCCGAATTCGCTGCCTTCCAGAACGGCAATGTGTGGAACAACGACGCCAAAGTCTCGCCCAATGGTGGCAACGACTACTACGAGAGCGCCGTGGCTCACCCCGAAGTGGTGCTGGCCGACCTCATCAAAATCTTCCACCCTGACCTTCTGCCCGATCACGAACTGGTGTATTATCGGCAGGTGAAGTGAAAGGTGGAAAGTGAAAAGTAAGGAGAGGAAGAAGTAGGAAGTAAGAAGTAAAAAAGTGTCACAGGTCGAAAGTCGAAGGCGTCCTGGCCTTTGACTTTCGACCTTCCTCTCAGCCCCCTTGCGCTTTCTCCTCGTTGCTCTCTCCTCTCTGCTCTCCCTTCTCCCTTCTCTCTTCTCCCTTCTCCCTTCTCTCTTCTCCCTTCTCTCCCTTCTCTCCCTTCTCTCTTCTCCCTTTCCACTGCCCACTGCCTCTCGCTCATGCGCTCCTGGCCCTTCCTCCTCCTGCTCTTTCTCCTCCTCCTGGCATTTGCCCTCAGTTTGGCGCTTGGCTCGGTCAGCATCCCGCTCGAACAGGTCGTGCGCATTCTGCTGGGCGGCGAAGCCGACAAAGCCTCCTGGGCCACCATCCTGTTCGACTTCCGCCTGCCCAAAGCCGTGACCGCCGCCCTGGTCGGCGCGGCGCTCGCCGTGGCCGGTTTGCAGATGCAGACCCTCTTCCGCAACCCCCTGGCCGACCCGTTCATCCTGGGCATCAGTTCCGGGGCCAGTTTGGGCGTGGCGCTGGTGGTGCTGGGAATTGGCGTCGGCGGGGCGCTGACTTTTGTCGCCGGGCTGAGTCTGTTTGGCAATCTCACCCTGGCCGTGGCGGCCAGTCTGGGGGCAGGCAGCGTGCTGGGGGCCGTTTTACTGATTTCGCGGCGGGTGCAAAACACGCTCACCCTGCTGGTCATTGGCTTGATGTTCGGTTATCTGGCCAGCGCGGTGGTCACCCTGCTCATCTACTTCAGCCAGCCGGAACGCGTCCAGGTGTTCAGTTTGTGGTCTTCGGGCAGTTTCGGCGGCGTGACATGGGAGCAGATGCGCGTCTTCGCGCCGGTCGCCTTGCTGGGGCTGGGGCTGGCGTTCGTCATGGTCAAGCCCCTCAACGCCCTCCTGCTCGGCGACGAATATGCCCGTTCGCTCGGCCTGAACGTCCGCCGCGCCCGCTTCTGGATCATCCTGAGCGCCTCGCTCCTGGCGGGCATTTCCACGGCCTTTTGCGGCCCCATCTGGTTCATTGGCGTCGCCGTCCCCCACGTCGCCCGTTCCCTGCTCAACACCGCCGATCACCGTGCCCTCCTGCCGGCCTCGCTGCTCATGGGCGCTTCCTTTGCCCTGATTGCTGACGTGATTGCCCAACTGCCCGGCAGCCAGCACGTTCTGCCGATCAACGTGGTCATGTCGCTCTTCGGTGTGCCGATTATCCTGTGGATCATCCTCCGCCAGCGCCAATTGCGCCAATCCTTCGCCTCCTGAAATCACTCTTCTCCTCCTTTCCCATCCTTCCTTCTCCCCTTCTCCCTTCTCCCTTTCCCCTTCTCCCTTCTCCCTTCTCCCTTTCCCCTTCTCCCTTCTCCTTTCTCTCTTCTCTCTCCTCTCCCATGCTCACCACCTCCTCCCTGACCATCGGCTACCCCCGTCAACCCCTCGCCTCGCACCTGAACCTCGAACTGCGTCCGGGTGAGATGGTTTGTCTCATCGGGCCGAATGGGGCGGGCAAATCCACCCTGCTGCGCACCCTGGCCGGGATGCAGCCTCCGCTGGCGGGCGAGGTGCTTTTGGACGGTGAAAACGTCCACCGCCTGCCGCCGCTCGACCTGGCAAAACGTCTCGCCATCGTCCTGACCGCCCGCGTCGAGGCCGGCAACCTCTCGGTCTGGACGCTGGTTTCCCTCGGACGGCATCCCTACACCGACTGGCTGGGCCGCCTGACCCGCCACGACGAGGCCATTATCCGCCGCGCTATGGAAATGACCGGCTGTTTGCCGCTGGTAGCGCGTCCGGTCCACGAATTGAGCGACGGCGAGCGCCAAAAAGTGATGATTGCCCGCGCCCTCGCCCAGGAGCCGCGCGTCCTCCTGCTCGACGAGCCGACCGCCTTCCTCGACCTGCCGCGCCGGGTCGAAATGTTCCAGTTACTGCGGCGGTTGGCGCGCCAGGCCGGACACGCCATCCTGCTCTCCACCCACGACCTCGACCTGGCCCTGCGTCTTGCCGATCGGCTATGGCTGTTTGCCATGAACGGCGACCTGCTGACCGGTCTGCCCGAAGAACTGGCCCTCAACGGCGCGCTGGAACGTGTCTTCGCCAGCGAGGGCGTGTACTTCGACCACGCCATCGGCGCCTTTCGCGTCCACCAGCCCGGGCGCGGACCGGTGAGTCTGCACACCACGCACGAGGGCGTGGCCGCGGCCTGGACCTGGCGCGCCCTCGAACGCCTCGGCTACAAGGTCGAGAACGGCGGCCTGCGCCTGGCGATTCACGTCGAGGTGCTGGACGGCCGCCGCTGGCTGCTTTCCACGCCCCAGGGCGAAAGCGAACACGACACTCTGGAAAGCCTGCTCTCCACCCTTGCCGCAATAGAAAGCGGGTCTTGAGGCGTTTGTATCCAAAGGGGGCATTGGTCACCAGGCCATTTCCTGTATAATCAAAAAAATCCAATCGTATTTTCCTCCCCGCAGGTTCGCAGATGTGTTGCCTTCCAACCTGCAGGAGGGCAGACAGTTTCCAAAAGGAGAATCGCATGCAAATCGAAATCTTACACCGTCCCGCATATTCCCTGGCAGTCGCCCGTTTGGCGCCAAACGAACGCATCCGTGCCGAGCCAGGCGCGATGGTCAGTTTTTCCGAAGGCGTGGACATCGAGACCAAGATGGAAGGCGGCCTGTTTAAGTCGCTGGGCCGCGCCGTGCTGGGCGGCGAGTCGCTCTTCCAGAATTTCTGGAAAGCCGGCCCTGCGGGCGGCGAAGTGACCCTCGCCCCCGAACTCCCCGGCGACATCGCCCTGGTCGAGTTGCAGGGCGAGACCCTCATGGTGCAGTCTGGCTCCTTCATGGCTTCCGAAGAAAGCGTGCAGATTGACGCCAAACTGAGCGGCAAAGCCTTCATGGCCGGCGAGGGCCTGTCCATTCTGCAGGCCAGCGGCAGGGGCAAACTGCTCGTCTCGTCCTACGGCGCCATCTACGAAAAGACCATCGGCCCCGGCGAACGCTACGTCGTCGATTCGTCCCACCTGGTGGCCTTCGACGGCACGATCCAGGTCCGGCCCCGCCCAGTCGGTGGACTCAAATCCACGCTCCTGTCAGGCGAGGGGCTGGTCATCGAGTTGACCGGTCCCGGGCGCATTTTCATCCAGACGCGTTCCCCGCAGGCGCTCATCAACTGGATCATCCCGCACCTCCCCAAGCAAAACAGCAATTGAGGACACCGCATTTCACCCGCACATTGCAATCGGGTTCGCGCCCAAACCTTGTCCCGGTCACGTACAAACGTGACCGGTTTTTCGTTATAATGGGTTCATCCTGACTTTTTGGAGGTCCCGATGAGCGAACTAAAACCACTAAACTGGAAACCCACCCCTGGCATTGGCTACACCGTCGTTCGCCGACCGGATGGCGGAATGAACCTGACCTTTACCGACCTCTCCGATGCCACCATTCAGCACTGGCACGACTTTGCCCTGGAACACCTGCTCGGCTCCGACCGCTTGACCCGCAACCTCTATGACCTGCGACAGGTAAAAGACATCCCCGAAAAAGCCATCCGCGTCGCCATGGAAGCCAACAGCGACCCGGCCGCGCGCAACATCCGCCTGGCGGTGGTCGTGGCAAACCAGTCAGTCGCCGACGCCATCCGCAAAATCTACTACTCCGTCACCCCCGAAACCTCGGCAGCCATCAAGATTTTCACCGACATGGACGAGGCCGAGGCCTGGCTATCACGTCCGCTCGACCAGATTCCCTGATTGAGAGTCGTATGTCGCCGTTTTCTCCATTGACGGTTGGCACGCAGACCTTTGTGTGGGGCAGCCGCACCTATGTGATGGGCATCCTCAACGCCACCCCCGATAGTTTTTCGGGGGATGGCCTTCTTTCGAGCGAGCAATGGGTCGAGCAAGCCGTGGCGCAGGCGCGCCGCTTCCTCGCCGCCGGGGCCGATTTGCTCGATGTCGGCGGCGAGTCCACCCGTCCCGGCTCGCAGCCGGTCAGCGCCGAAGAAGAACGCCGCCGCGTCCTGCCGGTCATCCGCGCCCTGGCGCAGGAATTTCCCCAGGCAGTCATTTCCATTGACACGTACAAGGCAGAAGTGGCCGAGGCCGCCCTGCAAGCCGGCGCCCACATCGTCAACGATGTCTGGGGCCTGCGCGCCGACCCGAACCTGGCGGCGGTGGCCGCGCGGCATGGCGCCCCCGTGATTCTGATGCACAACCGCTCCAACCCTGCCAGCGTGGAAGTACGCCAAAACCTGGGCAATGCCTACATCGGCGCGGAATACGAAGACCTGCTCGCCGACGTGAAGCGCGAACTGATGGACTCAGTCGCCATTGCCCGCCGCGCCGGCATCCCCGACGAGCACATCCTCCTGGACCCCGGCATCGGCTTCGGCAAAAAAGTGGAACACAACCTGGAACTCATCCGCCGCCTGGATGAGATCCGCGCCCTCGGCTTCCCGGTCCTGCTGGGGCCGTCGCGCAAGTCCTTCATCGGCTACACCCTCAACCTGCCCCCCGACCAGCGCCTGGAAGGGACGGCCGCGGCGGTGGCCGTGGGCATCACCCGCGGCGCCGACATCGTCCGCGTCCATGACGTGGAAGCAATGGTGCGCGTGGTTCGCATGACCGACGCCATCGTCCGCTGCTGATTCATGCTGACTGCTGCCGACCTGATCCGCCTGCCCTACACCCCCGACCTGACAGAAGGCGGAATCGCCTACGCCTGCCGCTCGCTGGCCTACACCTACAACCGCATGGGCGGCTCTCCCCTCGAACGCATGCGCCGCATTGTGGCTGGTGTGGCCGTCGAACTGGCCTTTCGCCGCTACCTGGGGGAACAGGCTGTCCCGTTCGACGTGCTCGGCGCCACCCCCTTCACCGAACCCGACCGCTACGACGTTTCCCTCGGCGGCCATCGCTGCGACCTGAAAAGTTACCACATCTCCCGCCGCCGCCAGATTGCCCTCCTGCGCCGCACCCCCAGCCTCCTGCTCGACGCCCCTGCCCTCGTCCCCGTTGACCAGGACAGCGCCGAGGGCCACAGCCCCGACGACCTGTACCTCTTTGCCTTTTTGCTCGGCCTGACAGCCACCTCACAAGAGGAAGCCGCGCGGGCCCAGATGGCCGGGCACCCCGTCTATCTCATCGCCCCCCTGCCCGACGAATGGGCGCGGCCTGCCGGCTGGATTCCGCTCGAGCGCCTGGCCCTGAAAAGCGAGTGTGACCAGCCCATCACCGTCGAAATCGGTGGGCAGGATGGGGAGCGCCGCTTCATCACCCGGACCCTCGACCTGCCGCCGCGAAGGCGCGTCCTCCTGCCCGACGAATGGTACACTGTGGCCTACCTCCACGCCCATCGGCGGCCCGACGCGCGCCTGGGCATTCACAGTCCGGTGCGCGGTGAGCCGTATCTCATCCATCCTTTCGATTGGGGAAATCTGTGGGTCTATGGCATGGACATCTTCCTCGCTGGCTGGATCCGCCGCGAGGACTTCCGCCGCAAAGCCAGGGTCATTTATCCCGGCATGTCTACCTTCCAGTACGCTCACACCCGGACAAAAAACCTGGCCGTCCCCCTCACCGACCTCGAGCCGCTGCCGCCCCTGCTGGAAAAGGTGAAGCAGTGGACATCGCAACAGCCGCGGCAGGAGGAACGGCGGGGTTAGTGCTTTGCCAGTTCCACAATCAACACATCTAAGGCCAGGTCAAGCGGCATCTGGCTCGTTTTTGCCCCCTCGTCCATCTCCAACAACTTGTGATAGATTGCCTCCAGGGCAGGCAGGGAGAAACGCCGCGCCTGCTCGCTGATTTTGCCTGCCACGTATTCGTGCAGGCCAAGCGCCTGCTGGACCTGGGCACTGCCGCCGCGCTCGTCGAGGATTTCGCGCGCCTGGAGCAGCAAGCGGAACTGACGGATGACCATTCCCCACAAGGCCATGGCGTCCTCGTTCTCCAGCAACTGGTGCAGCACCTTTTGCGCCTTTTTCCCGACGCCGGCGCCGATGGCATCTACCAGGGCAAAGACATCCCCCTGGGCGCTGACGATGCTGACGGTCTCCACGTCGGCCAGGGTGACGGGGCGGGCGAAGTTGACGTAGGTCAGCAGTTTTTCAATTTCCTGGGCCGCGGCGCGGGGGTCCTCGCCGACCATTTCGGCCAGGCGAAAGGCAGCGTCGCGCTCGATTTGCCCTTTCTGGCGTTTGGCCTCGGCGATGATCCAGTTGGGCATCTCGCTCAGGCGCGGCAGGAAGAAGGCTTCGGCCTTCAGGCCGCCTTTTTCGGCGCGCTTGACCAGCCAGTGTCTGGCGGCGTCGCGCGGTTCCACCGCTTCGTACAGCACGACCAGGGTGGAGGGGGGCGCGGCCAGGAGGTAGTCGAGGAACTTTTGACGGGCGGCCGGCGCCGGGGTCCGCGCCGAGGGGTTGGCCAGGAAGACCAGCCTTTTTTCCGAGAGGAACGGCATGGCGTTGACGGCGTTATTCAGTTCGTCCTCGCTGACGGTGCGGGCATCCAGTCGCGCTGTGTTCATTCCATCCTTGTCAAAGCGCGTTTGAATCTCGGCCAGCCGCCGGGCGATGGCAAATTCGTCGTTGCCGTAGAGAAACAAAAGGGTATCAGACATGGTGAGCCGCTGGGATTATACCTGCAAAAGAACAGCCTTTGAGCGTTTAAACAACCTTAACTTGCCCTTAAACGGTTCACAACTTGCCTGCGATAAGATATGAGTGAGAAAGGTTTAAGAGGAAAAACATGATTAACGATACCATCCTCCCCGCCCAGATGTGGATGACCGCCCAGGAGCCGCGGGTTGCATCCTTTGTCCCCAATTCGTATCTTTTGCTGCTCTCGGCTCTGGATAATGGCTGGCGCATTCAAAAAGTGGAACTGCGCCCGTCTTGGGACCAGCATGGCCTGGTTTATCTCGTCTCGCTTTATCTGTACACGTCTGACCACACGCAGGAAATCCTTCTGCCGCGCACGCCGCTGGTGGAGAGTTTCCTGGAAGAGCATTTTGTCCAGCCGGTCTCGCCGCAAGTGCGTCTCTGAGTAACCGCCAAAATCTTCTCCCCATTGCATCTGCCCCGCGCTCATGCCGCGGGGCAGATTAATTTTCCAGAGAAGGCCGTCCACGATGGAGACGACGGACGGCAGACCGCAGACGGCCGTATGTTTTGGGTGGAGACATGGGACTGCAGGCTGCCAGAGCCGCCGCCATCGCCTGAGGTGGGGTAGGGCTGGCAGCCAAAGTTGCCGCATCTTATCTGGTATTGGTTGGAGCCGGGGGCAGCACAGAAGCGGTATTCGCAAAGGCCATTGTCACAGTTGGGGCAAGAGGCGCAGTACCAGGGTCCCCAGAAGTCGGAGGGACAAGGGATGTTGGTGATGGTTGGGTTGGGGGAGATGTTGGTGGTGTAGCAGTGGCTTTGGAAGCAAAAGGAGGAGCAGTTGGAGATGGGTGAAATGGTGGGGGTGCCACAGTTTGGGATTGTTTT
>DAOTZT010000021.1:0-6432 GCA_034434255.1 Anaerolineales bacterium
CCTTCTTTGAGGGCGCGGAGGACCGGTTCGGGCTGCTCGACGACCGCGCCGGAGAGAATCACCGCGCCCATCTCGAACAGAATCGGGGTCAGCGGCGTGGTCGGGCCGACGATGACCATCGGCACGTCGGGGCGGCGCAGGGCAATCAGGTCGTCGAAGGTGCGGTTGAGCAGGGTCATGGCGGTGATTGCCAGCACGTCGGCTTGCGGGATGATTTCGGGGGCGCGCTCGGCGGGGATGTCCAGTTCGTCTTGCGGATTTTGCTCCAGGACGAGCAGTTTGCCCACTTTGGGGCGCAGTTGGGGGACGTAGGGAAAATGCCCGACCATGACGACGGTCTTGCCTGCGCCCAGGCGGGCGAGGACATCCTTCGAGTGCAGGTCCGTCCACAGGTCGGGGCGGGGCGGGATCAGGGCGTTGACCGCCGCCATGCCCAGCGAGACTTCGGGCGGGTGCGGCGAGCCGACATATTCGGCCAGTTCGCGCGCCGGCAGTTCGGTCAGGTGACCGGCGCGGGCGACGGCGGGGTCGGTGGTGTAGTGGTGCGATTCGTCGCCGACGGTGGCGGCCAGCCCGCAGCGGGTTTCGCCGTCCACTTCGGCCAGGACAGCCGTCCAGTACAGGCCCATGTGGATGTCGAGGATTTTGCCGTTGGGCAGGGTGGGGAGGAGGCGGGAGAAGAGCGTGTTTCGTCGCATAGTGGGGTAGTCCGATAGTCAAATAGTCAAATAGTCGAATAGTTGTGGTTATTGTTGGGTGAACAGGTTGAACCAGAAATTGGAGACGGCGAAGGTCATTACCAGGCCGAGGGCGCGGCGCAGACCCAGCCCGCTGAAGCGCAGGGCGCCCCCGTAACTGCCCGCCAGCGCGCCGAGCAGCCCAAGCGGGATGAGCGACAGGCTGAACCCGTCCAACTGAAGCATGCCGCCCGTGAAGCGCCCCACCAGGCCGCTGATGGAGTTCAGCACGATGAACGCCGCCGAGACAGCCGCGGCCTGTTTGGAGGTCCCCCAGCGGGCGAGCAGGATGACCGGGGAGAGGAAAATCCCGCCGCCGATGCCGACCGCGCCGGAGAGCAGGCCAATCCCCAAGCCGATGAGCAGCGCCCAGCCCAGGGGCAGGGGCCGCAGCGGTTGGCTGTCGTCCGCTTTTTTGCTGAAGAACAACAGGCGCACGGCCACGAAGGTCAGCACGGCGTAGAGCAGAATGGCATACGTCTGGTCGCTGATTTTGAAAGCGCCGCCAAGAAAGGCCGCCGGGACGGAGGTCAGCAGGAAGGGGAGGAGCAGGTCGCGGCGCAGGTGTCCGGCGCGGTAGAAGGAGGAAAACGAAATGCCGGCGACAAGTATGTTGAGCAGCAAAGCAGTGCTGGCCATGACCTTCGGCGGAATGTCAAAGAAACTCATGGCCGCCAGGTAACCGGTGGCCCCGCCAAAGCCGACGCTGGCATAGAGGAAGGCGATGAGGGGGATGAGAAGGGAGAGGAGGGGGGAGGCAGTCATAAGGGTCAGTGTTCAGTCGTCAGTAATCAGTGGCCAGTGATCAGTGGTCGGATAAGGGGGTGGTGGTGTAGTGAGGCAGGTGGGCAGAGGGAACCAGGTCGGCCGGGCGATAATAGGCATTGCCGGCGCAGGCACGGCAGAGGGTGAGGCCGTTTTGTTTGATTTCGCGCTCGTTGATGATTTCCTCGCCGCATAGGTCGCAGTTGACGCGCACACCGGGGCGCGAGAGGATGGCTTCGATGGGGGTGTGCAGAATTACTTCACGGACGGTGAACATCTCCTCGTCGGGCATGATCTGGTAAGCCTGCATTTGGGCGAAGTAGTGACGCGGTTCTTCCGGAGCGTAAGCATACGCTTTTTGGCGAATGTCCAGCGCCGGGGCAACGCGCACGGCTCGACCGGTGACCGTGTCCACGAAAACGGCGGCAGTTTTGCCGTAGTCTTCCACCCGCAGGGTGCGGTGGCCGACGGTGCAGTCGGTGGCGGCGGTGATGCCATCGACGAAGCAGCCATCCGATTCGACGATGACCAGCAGGCGCTTTTTGGGCGGCGGCGCTTCGAAGCCGAGGGATTTCATGCCTGCCAGCCCCATGCGCACGCCGAGGATCTGGCGCGGGCAGAGGTGGGAGTGGTGGCGGGAGGATTTTTGGAGGTAGTCGGGTAGGCTCATAGGTGACGTCCAGTGATCAGTGAAAAGTAATCAGTGATCAGTGTGCCTGAAAGCATTTCCAATCTGGAAATCAAAAAACGCCGTCTCTGGAAAAGAGACGGCGCGCAAGGTAAAAGGTCCCTGGCAGGCTTCGTCTCCTTTCCAAAGGCTCCCTCACCTGGCCTCTCCCTTTGGAAGAGGCGTCAGTGAAGAGCGGGGGGCAAAAGCGTTTCCACTTTTACCCGGCAGGACGGGTCAGAGACCTGTCCCACTGTCCTGCCGCCATGCAGGGTTGTTTAGGCGGTCAGGCTTCGGAGAGATGTGTTCAGTGTAGCAGAAAAGTAGCAGATGATGAAGTGATAAAAGTCACCCTGGTTGTCATGTCAGAGCGATGACGGTAAGCCTCTGTATCAGCGTTTTTCGTCTTGAGATGAATCTTACAAACACTCGCTTTGAAGGGCAAGGGCGTCGTCAAAGGCGGATGGAATATGCAGCTGCGGATAGCGCTCTGCCAGCATGTGCAAGAATGCGCGCGGAATTGGTTTGAGCGGAAAATCGTTCAGCCAGATGACTTTTAGCGAACGGCTCAGGTCGGGTAATTCGGTAATGGGCAGCAGGCGCAGCCGTTCTCCAATTTCATCCCTGCAGATAAGACAGGCAGGCATGAGCGAAACGCCTATGCCCTGCACAATTGCACGTTGAATATCGTGGGGGTTGTCGAATTCAGCCACAATATTGGGAGTCAACCCAAACTGTGCAAACAGATCCATCGTCCATTTGTAGGTGTGACTGTGCGCCTGCCGCGAAAGATAGGGCGCTTCTGCTAGTTCGCGAATGGAAATCGAAGGCCGACCTGCCCAGGGGTGTGTCACGCTGACGGCTACCATAATTTGTGTCTTCAATAGCTCTACTACTTGCAGGTGGGAAACATTGCGAACTTCGCCTTCAACAAAAGCTATGTCAATTTGTTTTTCCAAAAGCGCCTGTTCCAAAACGGGCGTGATGTTGGTTTGCGCAGAAACTTTGATGGACGGAAAACGGTCGCGGAATTCGCCTAGCCAATCGGACAGTAAAAATGAGGCGGCGGTTGGCGTTATTCCGATTGCCAGTTTTCCCACCTTGAGATTTTCCACTTTTGTCAGCGCACTTTCGGCGGCGGCAATTGTTCGAATGATATTTTGGGCATAGCCCAGCAGAATCCTCCCCTCCGATGTGAGACTGACCCCCTGCGCGTGGCGCACAAAAAGAGAGACGCCTAAACTGGCTTCCAGGTCATGGATATGCTGGCTGACAGCGGCTTGAGTCATATAAAGACGCTCTGCCGCGCGGCTTATTTTTCCCTCCTGCGCCACAGTCAAAAACACCTCCAGTTTATGAAGGTTTAGCATTTATATAACCTTTCACTAATGCCCTGTATAAGAAAAACGTGCTTGTCAGGCAAATATGCAAGCCATATACTCAGTATACTGCAGATTCTATTTTTTGGAGGAAGAATGATGCAACGATTTTTCACAAAACAATGGTCTTTCTTTTGGGCGGGCATTGGCTTTGGCGTGGCGCAAATCATCTTTATGATTGCGGGCTACATCAAGGCCATTGCTCATGGCAAAGGGCTTGCCAGTAACCCTATCACCGTGACCACCAACTTGGGCGGCATGTTCCGCGCTATGGAGGTCTTTTGGTGGGGCGGTAAAACGTTTGGGCTTGAAAAAGGCCTGTACGGCAGCGCCTTCAAAGTGGATACCTGGGGACCCATCATTGGGATGATCATCGGCGGTTTGCTGGTTGCCCTGGCTGAAAAAGAGTCGCGCTCCTGGGTGCGGTACAGTCCCAAGATGCTGCTACTCTCACTCTTCGGCGGCGCGATGTTCAGTTACGGAACACGCCTCGCGGATGGCTGCACGCTCAATCACCTTTTGGGCGGCATTCCGTTAATGACCATCAAATCCACTGTGGTCATTGTCTTTATGTCCATCGGCGGTTTGCTGGCATTCTTTGGCATGGCTAAATTTGGATTTGGCGTTTTCTTCAAACACCAGGAAACCAAGTCCTATGTCAAGATGGCAAACGAGAAAAAACTTCTCGCTGACGGATTTACCTACGAACCGAATTATAACCCATGGACAGACCCGTGGCGCTGGGTTGGGTTGGTTTTCCTTGCCCTGTTCATCATCCCCGCCGTGTACTACTTCTTCAGCCCCGAATCAAAACACAGTATTCCCAATACGGGCGCAGCCTTCATGTGGCTGAGTTTGCTGGCGGGCATTGTCGGCGGTTTTGCAATGGGCAAATCGGGCTTTGGCACGGAGTGCGCCCTGGTCTCCATTGAAGCGGTGCAAATGCTCAAAAAGGATGAAGACCGCTGGGCAAAAATGGGCATTCCCGCCATTACCCGCACGTTGATGAAAGGTTTGCTCCCGCTTCAAGGCTTGCTCGCCTCCATCGTGCTGACGGGCGTGTTTGCGGTCGGCGCGTGGGTCTTGTTCGATGTCAAATTGGGTTTCCAGGCCGAGTTCAAGAATCAACTGACTTGGGCTTCTATGCTGGGCGGTTTGCTGCTGGGCGCCGGCGCGGTGATGTTGATTGGCTGCGAAATCCGCTCGTACATGCGTTTGGGCTTGGGTTACACCAACACCCTCATCGGCTTCATCGGCTTTGCCATTGGCTACCTGCCCTACACCCTGTTCTACGACGCGCACAAAGCCTTCATCAAAAACACCCGCATTTTGGAGGCATATAACTGGGGTCAGTTGCTCTTCCCCGATAACATCATCGCCCAGAAAATCTTTGCGGTGGTCTGGACTCTGGCGCTGGTCGGCGCGCTTGTTTGGGCTATCAGGGCGGGCGCGCGCAACTTGAACGCCAAGCCCGCGCAGATTCTCAACCAATCCACCGAAGAGTTGGAAGTGGGTTTGAAGGGTCTGCCCAGCGCAGGCGCGGCAGATTAATTTCTGACGTAAAAACAAAAAGAGCAGGAAAGACCGAAACGCCTTTCCTGCTCTTTGTTGCTGTTTATCTCCCGCAACTGGAACTCGACCCTTTGGGCGTAGAGCCGTCGAAAGTGACAATCACTTCGTAGTGGTCGCCCTTCCGTGAGTGCGTTTCGCCAAACCCGCGATAGGCAGCGATTTTTTGAAGGTTGAGCGCTTCCTGCTCACGTCCCACAATCAAGGTCAATTGCTTGTCGGCGTAAGTGTTTAGCGCAGATTTAAGTTGGTGCATGGCGTCTGGCACGGGCAGGCTGCGGCGGCTGTCGAGCGGTTGTCCGCGTGTGTCCAGCACGCCGTCCTGGATGGTAAGCGGAATGCGATACTCCTTTGTCAGTCGTTGGTTCGAGGCTTTCCAGCCATCTTTTGAGAGCGTCGGGCTGCCAAACAACGTGCAATGACAGGTACCATATTCTGCAATTTCATCGTCCAGGAACTTGCACGGGCAGAGCATCTTTTTATCCAGTTGCGGGTCACCCGAAGGCTCGAAGCACGGACAATAGCGTTTGCCGAAGGTCTCTTCCATTTCGCTGATCCAAATTTCGAGGTTGGTGTGCATCATCCAGTTTGGATTGATGGCATAATTTTTCTTTTTAGCAAATTTGCGGATCCAGGCATCCTGTTTTTTGACCTGGGAGCGGTACTTCCATAAATCTTTGAAAAAAGCAATCATCATCTTTAGCATGGTTTGGGTCCCTTTTGTTAAATAAAGTGAGTCTTCGCGCGCAGGCGGAGACTCATGCAAGACCCAAAGCCAGAATCAAGTCAGGGGCAGCACGATTAACCTGCCGCGCGTCAGAGTCGGATGCGGCACGCGCATCCATTGGACAGTGGTTCAACTTCGGCGGAACAGGTTTTTCATCGCGTCACCTCCTTTTGTCAGAAACGTAGCATTTATTTAGATGTGGAGAATAGAGAAAAGTGACCAGGGCGGCGAAGCAACTTTGGCGCGCGTCTCGCATCTAAAGGGTGATTCCTTTCAGCGAGAGAAGCGCCCGCCATGAAAAATCTCTTTCTCCTCCCTATTCGCTTTTGCACGTCTATTTTGTACAAAATGTTCGACTGGCTCTTTTCCGCCATGCGGATGAGTGCGCTCAACTGGCTGAAGATTGGCCGCCGCGCTGCTGATGCCGGGTTGGACGTGGCTCAGTCGGCCAAAACCCATGCAAAAGAACTTGCCAGGCGCATTGATGAAAAAAAAGAATAACCCTGTTCGGCAGCGGCTGGCCGAATGGAGAAACAAAATTGCCTCATGGGGGCAAGATTTTGATGATGATGAGCTGTTGCGTCTGAA
>DAOTZT010000022.1:0-1932 GCA_034434255.1 Anaerolineales bacterium
GACCGCTGGTCGAAGTTCGGTCAGGCGCCGCTGGGAGAGGCGGCTCTGGATGGCCCGGCTCAAATCAAGATCGGTGAGGCGGCTGAATTTACCGCCACCTTCACCTACAAAGCCTCCGGCGATGCCTATCCCACCGCCGACATCAAGGCAGTCAAGTTCCTGCTCTACGATGAAAAAGGCGAGACAGTATACGTGGGCGAAGGCACAGCGGCAGGTGAGGATGGCGTGTTCACGCTCGCTATCCCCGCTGACGTGACCTCTAAACTGGTTGCGGGCGCCGGCAGGATCGAAGTGGCTGGGGTGTTCATCCCTGTTGCCATTCCGGCCTTTACGTCGCTCGACTATGTGGTCGTGCCGTAAGGCTTGAAACTCCATAACGCTGAGGGGCAAGGGTTTTTCCCTTGCCCCTTTCCTCTTCCCTCTTCCCTTGAAATATGAGGCTGAAATGTCTGCTGAATCTTTGACCGCAACCGCAGAGAGTTCCCCCATTCCTAAAAAATCGTTTGCCAACAGCGCTTTTGCGCGCCTGGCGCGCTATACTGCCGTGAGGTTTTTCACCATGGCAATCACGGTGACCGTTGGCGTCTATCTCACCATCCTGATTGCCAACATGGGCGGATACGTGGATACCATCATGCGAAACGAAATTCGCGATGGCGTTACGCAGGCTATTTTGGCAAGTCCCACTTATCGTTCCTTGTCGCAGGAGGCAAAACAAGAACTAATTCAAAAGAAAATCGCCGCCGAAGAGGCGCGTATCGGTTTGGATAAACCGTTTGCCATCCGTTCGCTGATTTACCTTCGCAATGGTCTCACCCTGAATCTCGGCCGGGCGTTGTATATGACCAGCGATCACGGCTCGAAGGAAGTACGTCTGATTCTCCTGGAACGGCTCCCTGCCACACTTTTGCTGACAGGCACCACGGAACTTTTTCTGTTTTTTGGAAGCGTCTTTATTGCATTGTCCCTATCGCGGAAGTACGGCAGTTGGTTCGATAAATTGACCATTGCCCTTTCGCCCACTTCTGCCGCCCCTCCCTGGTTTTATGGCATTTTTTTCATCCTGATTTTTGCCGCGGTCTTGAAAATCCTTCCTTTTGGCGGGCTGGTCGATTCGCCCTCCCCGGATAACCCCTTCGATTACGGCCTGAGCGTTCTAAAGCATCTGATTTTACCGGCCATGTCCGTCATTGTCAGTTCGATCTTCCTGAGCATTTACAACTGGCGGACCTTCTTTCTCATCTTTTCCAGCGAGGATTATGTCGAGGTCGCCAGGGCAAAAGGGCTGCCTTCGAGAGATGTGGAACGCCGTTATATCCTTCGCCCCACTTTGCCAACAATTATCACCAATTTCGCCCTTCTGGTCATTACCTTGTGGACAGGATTTACGATCACGGAGACAGTGTTTGTTTGGCCGGGGCTGGGAATCACGCTTTACCGCGCCATTGGCGCCTATGATACCCCCGTCATCGTTGGCTCCACCATCATTTATGCTTATCTATTGGCGATTACCGTCTTTTTACTAGATTTCGTCTATGCTCTGGTGGATCCTCGAGTGAAAGTCGGCGCAGGAGGTTCGCAATGAATACCTTGAAGAACACTCTTCGCGACCTTGCCCGTTATCCCTCGGCGGTGTTTGGAATAGCGGTGATCTTCGTCTTGTTGGGCGTTGCCGTCTATGCGCTGGTGACCATCCCATATAGCGAAGCGGTTCGTCTCTGGCGCGGCGGCGAGGAGGTATGGTATCGAAACCCAAAGTACGCTGCTCCGGCCTGGTTCAATAGTTTTTCCAAAACGAAACAGCCGATATCGTTCACGGCAAGCACCAGGGATGGCGGCATAACCAAAGCCGTTATCCCACAAGGTCAGGACATCTCCAGTATCGAAATGACGTATGTGTTCGAGTACGCCTATGATGCGCCTCCCCAGGAA
>DAOTZT010000023.1:0-7809 GCA_034434255.1 Anaerolineales bacterium
TCCAGCGCCGTGAGCAAAACAGAATCCACCTTGTTCCAGCGTGGCTCAGGTGAATACGCAGAGACCCGCAGATAGTTATCGGTCAGGCCCTCCATCTTCCAGCCAGCATCACTTAACTGAGCAACCGTTTCCCATAATACCAACAACTTTTGACCCACAAAGCGACGCCGATAGATGGCCGCCGATTCGGCAAACAACTGGCGCAAGCGAGCGCTGCGCTCTCGCACAACTTCTCCGCGAAGTTGATTCTTCATCCGCGCCGCAGGCGTGCCAGGACGCGCTGAGTAAGCGAAGACATGTCCTCCAGCGAAATTTAAGTCGCGCACAAAGGAAACGGTTTCTTCAAACTCCGCTTCTGTTTCCCCAGGGAAACCCACAATCACATCGGTGGTCACTGCCACATCCGGAATGCGTTGACGAGCCGAATCCACCAGCGCGGCAAACGCCTCGGGCGTTGTGCGCCGAGCCATGCGCCGTAAGACGCTCCGGCTGCCAGACTGAAGAGGCAGATGCAGGTGACGGCAAAGGCGTGGATCTTGCCACAGGTCAAAGAAAGCAGAATCCAGGTCCCAGGGTTCGAGCGACGAGAGCCGCAGCCGGGGAATGGAGGTACGGGCCAGGAGCGCGGCGACAAGGTCCGCCAACCGCTGCGGCGAAGTGAAATCTCGCCCCCAGGCACCAAGGTGGACGCCGGTCAGGACAATTTCCTGCACCCCCCCATCCAGAGCCGCCTGGACGTCCTGCAAAATCTCTTCCAGCGGGCGAGAACGAGAAGCCCCCCGCGCGACCGTCGTGATACAGAACGTGCAGGCATTATCACAACCATCCTGAACTTTGATGAAGGCCCGTGTGCGGGCGCGCAGACCTGGAAGCGGGGTACGGGCAATCGGTTCGAGATCGAAAAAGGAGGGAGGCAAATTGAGAAAGTCGGGCACCAGGGTATCTTTTTGCTGGTTGGGAACGACGCGGACAACCCCCGGCAATTGCGCGGCCTGACCCGGCTCCAGCGTAGCCCAGCAACCGGTGGCGATGATCCGGTCCAACCCGGCGCGTGCCACCTGACGGATTTTACCGCGCGAATCCGATGCGGCTTCCGAAGTGACCGTGCACGTGTTGATCACTGCCAGGTCTGCCTCAGCAGCGGTCGCAACGATTTCATGCCCGGCAGCACGGAACTGCCGGGCAATCGCTTCAATTTCTGCCTGATTCAGGCGGCAGCCAACAGTATCTAAAAAAACTTTCATGGAGCCAGTCAGAGAAACAAGCAGCAAGTTCAAGCCACACTGGCGGCGACTTGTTCCCCATAAGCCAGCAGGGATTTCACCATCTCGAGGCTGCGGCCTTCGGCATAGACGCGCAACACAGGCTCGGTGCCTGAGGGACGAATCAGCAGCCAGGAATCATCCGCCATGAGGTATTTGACGCCGTCGAGGCTCTTTACTTCGGCCACGCGTTGCCCGCCGATAGAAGCCGGCGCTTGTTTGAGCAGTAACTCGGTCATTTCGGCTTTGGCCACCGGACGGCTGAGGCGCATATCGGTCCGCTCATAAAAGGCCGGGCCGACCTCGGCAAGCAATTCTTCAACCAACACCCGCAAGGGTTTGCGGCTGGCAGCGATCATCTCCACGAGCAATAAGCCCATAATAGGGCCATCTCCTTCGGGAATATGTCCTTTGAAGGAGATGCCACCCGACTCTTCTCCACCGATCAGGACGTCTTCGGTCAACATGTAATCCGCAATGTGGTTGAAGCCAACCGGGGTTTCATAGAGTTTCAAGCCATAGCGATTGCACAGGCGGTCAATCATCCGCGTTGTCGAGACGGTGCGAACAACCGCTCCGCTCATGCCGCGCTTCTCAACCAGATATTTGAGCGCCAAAGCCATAATTTTGTGAGGGTCCACAAAGACGCCGTTTTCGTCCATGGCGCCGATACGATCTGCATCGCCATCCGTGCTCAGGCCAAAATTGCCCATGCCGGTTGCAATAGCCCCGGCGAGAGCGCCCAGGTTCTTGGCAATCGGTTCGGGATGCACACCGCCAAAGCCGGGGTTCATTTCGCCGCGAATCTCGGTAATCTCGCAGCCAGTTCCCTGCAAAAAGGCCTTAATGACCCCACGCCCTGAGCCATGCATGGAATCAACCACAAAACGCTGCGGCGCCTCTGCGATAATGTCTGTGCGAATCAGGGTGCGCAAATGGGCAAAATAGTCGGTGAGCGGATTGAATTTCTGGATGAGGCCTTGCTGACGCGCCAGGTCAAAATCCATCAGATTGGGACCACGCGCCCGTTCTTCGTTGTCGTTCAGGTAAACTTCCACCCGACGGCATTGTTCCGGCAAGGCAGAGCCGCCATAGGCCGCCTTGAGTTTAACGCCGTTGTAACGCGGGGCATTGTGCGAGGCGGTAATCATGACCCCAGCAATGGCGTTCATGTGCTTGACCGCATAGGAAATAGCCGGAGTCGGCGCATCGGATTGTGCCAGATACACGGTGTAGCCATTTGCAGCCAGGACACGAGCAACGTCAATGGCATACCGGTCAGAAAGGAAGCGGGTATCGTAGCCCACCACCATTTTGCGCGGGTCTGGACGCGGCCCGCCATTGCCGGATTTGTCCCAGTGTTCTGAGGCAACTGCATCGGCAATTGCCTGCGTCAACATGCGCAAGTTGGCAAACGTGAAGGTGTCTGAAATGACGGCGCGCCAGCCGTCAGTGCCGAAATGGATCGTCATGCTATCAATACTCCTGAGAAGATTTGTATGATCAAGGGGTCACTGTAAAGGTAGGAGTTTGGGCTTTTGTGGGCGCAGGGGTCGCCACCAAAAGCACATTCTTGAGCACCCATCCCTCGCTACCATCGCCGGTGCGGATTCGCGCCCAGGGGATTGTCCCGACCATCTGGACTTCCGGCAGAACCTGTACCAGGGTGCCGTTATAGAGCGTATCGATAATTTTACCCGTGCCAGGTTCTTCGCGCACATAGGCACCGCCCCCTGTGGAGGCGTTGATCACCGCATAGACCGGCGTAGGGGTGACAGTCGGCGTTGGAGAAGGGGTCTGGGAGGGCAGGGGAGTAAATGTCCGGGTCGGAGCGCCCGGCGTGGGAGAAGGTGGCAGGCCAGGGGTCGGCGAAGCGAGTGCAACGGGCGTTGGAGCAAAGAAGGCGTTGTCCATTGCCGCTCGCTCGGCAATCCAGGCTGCGAGGCCGGTAAACGTCACCAGAATCGCCACACACGCTATCCCCAACGAAACCGGGAGCAGGTAACCGGTCGAAGTCAACGGTCTGAAACGCAAAATGGCCAGGGTAATCATCCCGGCCAGGGTAGCCAGCGCCAGGTAAGTCAGGAAAACGAGAAAGCCATCCGGCCAGAGATTCCCGGTCCCGATGCCCAGCCCAAAACCGGCTGCCGCAACCGGCAAGAAGAAGCCATATGCCAGCAAAATGCTGGGCAGCAGAGGACGAGACTCTCCACGCACGAATGAGAGGGAGAGAAGAACAGCCCCAGCAACGACCAGTAAGAGGTCAGGCCACCAGAGGTGAGCATGAATATCTGCGTTGAAAAACGGGCGAGGCAGAAGCGGTCGTCCCAACAAGCCGAGCAAGAGGGCTGGGAAGAAAACGAAGAAGGCAGCCACCAAGAGGCTGGCCAGCATTTGAAGAAAGAAACGCCAAGCGCCAGTAAGAGCCGAAAGGGACAAGCCAACCCACGGGGTGAGCAAGGGCGCTAACAGCAACCCCAATAAAAGCATGGCGTGAGAATCGAGCAAATACCCTGCGCCGAGCAAAAGACCACTAAAAATAGCAAATAAAAAGAAGTCATAGGCCGGGGTTGTGCGGCGGGCTAACTCAGAGAGAAGCCGGGCACGTTCATCCGCTTTCGGAATGACCAGCGTGCGGCGGGCACGCCGTCGCCGGGCACGGGAAGGGGAAGAAAGATCTTCAGGCCGAATCAGCGGAGTAAAATCTTCGGGCAAGTCCGGCAAAGTCGGAAATTCTACTTCAGAGAATTCTTCGTCAGGATTCTTGTTTTCTTCAGGCAAAGGAGTTTCTTCTGGCAGAGTCATGTTCGCAAACTCGCTACGAGTCGTAGAGGCTTTTCAAAAAGTTCCAGAGCCACAAAAATATCTGGGACCACAAGGTCTGCAGCCAGGAGAGTCTGGACGGCTACGCCTTCTTGCGAAAAAACACAAATTCCCAGAGCCGCCTGGCGCAACATCTCTGCGTCATTGGCGCCCTGCCCCACCGCGGCCACCGTTGCCGCATTCAGAGAACGAACGAAATCCGCTTTTTGGATCGCTTCGTTCCCCGGCTGCAGGCGGACCGCCCGTAAGCCCAGAATGTGGTCTATTGCCGCTTGTTTGCCGTGCGTATCGGCAGTAATCAGATGGATTTCCAGTCTATCTCGCAATGCAGCAATGCGTTTCGCGACACCCTCCAGCAACTGGCCATCCAATGCCAGGGTGCCGTTCACATCAAAAACGAGATGTTTTAATTCCAGATCACCGCGGCCAGGAATATCAAGTGCAATCATTGGGATTATTATACCTGACAGATCAGAAAGGGAGCAGGGAGGGGAAAGTATGCCTTAACATGGTTGCAAAGATTCAAGAGCAAATACGCGCTTGACCGGCTGGAAATTCTGGAGTAAAATCCCGTCCGCTTAAAAACTATGCCCCTTTAGCTCAGTGGATCAGAGCGTTTGGTTGCGGACCAAAAGGCCGCGTGTTCGAGTCACGCAAGGGGCGCCACACAGAAGCGGGTCTCCCGCTTCTTTTGTTTTCGGAGGGAATATGCCAAAACGACAAATCCTGCTGACAAACGACGACGGCATTCAATCCCCAGGGCTGTGGGCGGCTGCAGAGGCGCTCTCCGACCTGGGATATGTGACCGTCGCCGCGCCGCGCCAGCAGTGTTCGGGGATGGGGCGCAGTCTCCCCTCGACGTCGGACGGGATTATCCGGCCTGAGACTCTGACCGTGCGCGGGCAAGAATGGACGGTTTACTCCGTTGGCGGGTCGCCAGCGCAGGCTGTCCTCCATGCGATTTTTGAGATCATGCCTCAGCCGCCAGACCTGGTCGTTTCAGGGATCAATTACGGGGAAAACCTCGGCTCCACCATCACCATTTCGGGAACTGTGGGAGCAGCCCTGGAGGCAGCCGGCATGGGATTGCGTGCTATGGCTATTTCACTGGAAACACGCGTGGAGCATCATCTTTCTTACTCTCGAGAGGTGGATTTTTCGACCGCAGCCTGGTTCACCCGTTACTTTGGGCGTCTATTACTGGAAAAGACTCTCCCTTTTGACGTAGATGTGCTCAAAATTGATGTCCCCTGCGACGCTTCACCGCAGACCCCCTGGGCAGTCACACATGTCTCGCGTCATCCCTACTTTATTCCTGTGGCTCCCACCCGCACCCGTTGGGACATTCCTGCCCAACTCGGCTATCGAAGAAATCAAACTGCAGATTATGAGCCAGAGAGTGATGCTTACGCGGTGCAGGTCAAACGGATTGTCTCCGTTACGCCGATTAGCCTCGATTTAACTTCTCGTGTCTCCTTAGAAGAATTGACAAAAATTTTGCAGAGTTAAAACCGGCTTTCAGACAGGCAATCCCTGGGGGTAAAATTGTATGTAGCAAGATCGCCCAGCCTTTCTCACTTTTTCTGGTTTGACCTACACAGAGGAGCCAGCATGCCTTCCTATGCAGATTTTGTCGCGAAATATCCTGCGTATGATCACACCCACAACATAGACGAACTCCGTGAGCGTGATTACGCTCGTCTGGACCAGCGTGGTCAAGTCTATCTCGACTACACCGGCGGGGGACTTTACGGCGAATCGCAAGTGCAAAAGCACCACGACTTGCTCAAAAACAATGTCTTTGGCAACCCACATTCCAGCAACCCCACTTCTCTTCTGTCCACCCGATTGGTCGAGGCGGCACGTGAATATGTCTTGCGTTTCTTTAACGCCTCACCCGACGAATATGTGTGCATTTTCACCCAAAATGCCAGCGGAGCGCTAAAACTGGTGGGCGAATCCTATCCGTTTGGAGAAGGTTGCCATTACTTACTGGCCTTTGATAATCATAACTCGGTCAATGGGATTCGGGAATATGCACGTGCCAAAGGCGCCGAGGTGACTTACGTTCCCGTCATGCTGCCCGATCTGCGGATGGACGAGGCCATGCTGGATTCGTATCTGGACCTGGCGAAAGGCAACTGCAATCATCTGTTTGCCTACCCGGCACAATCGAATTTTTCTTCTGTTCAACATCCCCTTGAATGGATTGAGAAAGCCCATGCGAAAGGCTGGGATGTACTCCTCGACGCCGCAGCCTTTGTGCCCACCAATCGTCTTGACCTGTCGAAATGGAAACCGGACTTCGTGCCCCTTTCTTTTTACAAAATGTTCGGCTACCCGACCGGAATCGGGGCGCTGATTGCCCGCCGCGAAGCGCTTAAGAAACTGCGCCGACCGTGGTTTGCAGGCGGCACGATCACGGTCGCCTCGGTTCAGGGAGATAAGTATTATTTGGCCGAAGCGCCGGCCGCCTTCGAAGACGGCACACTCGATTACCTCGACATCCCCGCCGTAGAAATCGGCCTGAAGCATCTCGAATCGGTCGGCATGGAACTGATCCACGAGCGGGTGCGCTGTCTCACCGGCTGGCTGCTGGACAACCTCTCGACGCTGAAACACAGCACCGGGGTCCCGCTGGCGCGTATCTATGGGCCGCTGACAACCGAGAAGCGCGGCGGCGCGGTGACGGTCAACTTTTTCGACAAAGAGAACCGGCCCATTGACATTCGCCTGATCGAACAACTGGCAAATGAACGCAACATTTCCCTGCGAACAGGATGTTTTTGCAATCCCGGGGCTGGAGAGATCGCGTTGCAGATTTCCAAGATGGAACTGGTTGCCTGTTTTTCTCAGCCCGATCATGTGCAGCGTCTCACTTATGACGATTTTCGTACCTGCATTGACGGCAAAGCATCAGGCGCGGTACGCATCTCCATCGGCCTGGTCAGCAATTTTGAAGATATCCAGGCATTTTTGAATTTTGCTCAAGAACTGCTCGATCGATAGGAAAAAAGTCCTGGTCTGGACAACAGACAGCAAAGTCACTGCTTTTCCATGTATAATAAGTTTGCAGTCAAAATTTACGTTCGCTAGAGAAGGAGAATGCTTATGAAACGCAACAAAATCTTAATCAGCCTCGCGCTTGTTGTCTTGTTGGCCTCGGTACTCGCCTGTACCATCGGCAGCAGTGGAGGCGGTAATACATCCCCAGAGCCAATACCCGGATTGGCAGGTAAATGGCGTGATGTTTACGAGGGCACTGTTCATACGATTGTATGGACTGGAACCACGTACAAAGTAACATCATCCGTAAATGATGAAAGCGGCCGTTACGAAATTCTAAGCGAAGAGTGGGATGGTAACACCTTTACATTTGTGTACCGCGTGCCCGATGGCGCCGACGTGACAATCGAGTGCGTAAGCGTGCGGGGGGACGAACTGGACGTTAACTGGTGGAGCACCAACGGCAATTCGGGAGAAGATGTTTTCTACCGTGAGCCGTAAGCAAGGTACTTTGCCACAAACAAATGCCCCCCGGTCTCTCCTGGCCGGGGGGTGTTCTTAAAATTCGCAGCATAAAAGCGAAGTGCCCTGATTGATTGACAAATCTTATGTGATTTCAAGGTTCTGTTCAAAGATCATAGCAATGGGTCTGGCCGCCTGAGACTTTGATGCGATAGCCGGATAAGGATCAGGCCCAGGTTCCAGCCAGAAGAAGGGT
>DAOTZT010000024.1:0-40933 GCA_034434255.1 Anaerolineales bacterium
AATTAGCCAGCATCGGTCTGTGGGACGTGCATCCACGCAACCTGTTCCGCATCACCTGGAAGAACGAGCCAAAAGCATTCGGCGGCGGCTTTGGCGGCGTGAACTGGATGGAACTGCCCTCCAGCCTCACCGGTGTACCGGCGCGCATCATCGTGCTGGTGGGCAAGTGGTTCCCCACCGGCGCGCACAAGGTGGGGGCGGCGTTCGGCTGCCTCGTGCCGCGGCTGGTCACGGGTCAGTTCGACCCGACCACGCAGAAGGCGGTCTGGCCCTCCACCGGCAACTTCTGCCGCGGCGGGGCGTATGACTCGGCCCTGCTGGGATGCACCTCCATCGCCATCCTGCCCGAAGGGATGAGCCGCGAACGGTTCGAGTGGCTGTCGCGCATCGCCGGAGAAGTCATCGCCACCCCCGGCAGCGAGTCCAACGTCAAGGAAATCTTCGACAAATGCTGGGAATTGCGCAAGTCGGGCGAAGACCTGATGATCTTCAACCAGTTCGAGGAGTTCGGCAACTACCTTTGGCACTACGAGGTGACCGGTCATGCTATGGAGGAAGTGGTGAAGCAGGCCGCCGGTCCGCGCGGCGTGTACCGGGGCATGGCTTCGGCCACCGGTTCGGCCGGGACGATCGCCAGCGGCGACTACATGAAGCAGGTTTTCCCCGGCTCGGTCATCGTCGCCAGCGAGGCGCTGCAATGCCCCACCCTGCTGGAAAACGGCTTCGGCGCCCACCGCATCGAGGGCATCGGTGATAAACACGTGCCCTGGATTCACAACGTCAAGAACACCGACCTGGTGGTGGCGATTGACGACAACGCCGTGGTCAGCCTGGCGCGGCTGTTCAACGAACCCGCCGGGCGGCGCTACCTGGTCTCTCAGGGCGTGCCGGAGGCGCTGGTGTCCAATCTGGACCTGCTGGGATTTTCGGGCATTTCGAACGTCCTGTCGGCTATCAAAGCCGCCAAGTATTACGAGATGGGCGAGGACGACATCCTGGTCACCGTCCTGACCGACTCGATGGAACTGTACCAGTCCCGCCTGAAGGAAATGCACGCCGAATACGGCGAGTACACCGAGCGGGACGCCGCCGCCGATTACGCCCGCTGGATTTTGCAGCAATCCACCGACAACCTGCTCGAACTGCGCTACGCTGACCGCCGTCGCGTCCACAACCTGAAGTATTTCACCTGGGTCGAGCAGCAGGGCAAGACCTACGAGGAAATCCTGCGCATGTGGAACGACCGCGACTACTGGCCCGCCGTGCAAACCCAGGCCGACGAGATTGACGCTCTCATCGAGGAGTTCAATGCGGAAGTGGGGTTAGTCTGATAGCCTGGTAGTTGGATAGTCGTTCGTGGAACAGGCCGTCTGCGCCAGCGGGCGGCCTGGTGATTCTGAAGAAGTGGGTTGCGTGTATAATTGTAAGCGCGCCAAACCGATAGGGCGGCAGTTCAACAGCGTCCCCTTTGGAGATAGTATCCCCTTTGCAGACTTGCCACCCAACCACGTTTTTATCCCAGCACTTTGGCGCACAGATAAATTTGGCAAAAACTGGTCGAATATTCTCTCCTGAGAGCCTGCATTCCCCCTTCACTATGCGGCTGTCGGGCCAGAAGCAGGTCTGTGGTACGGTAAAATCAAAATTATAAGGAGTACAGCATGGCCCATCATCATCCACTGGCAGAAGTTTTTGGCTTTCCGACGAGCAATTTCTCGCCTGAAGCCAATCGTCATCGGGAAAAACGCTTGTGTCCTTATAACAACAAAGTTCCCAACTGCACCAAAGATAAGGCTAAAAATCCGCTAGGAGTTTGTAGCATTTATGACGACTCAAATATTGCTATCACTTGCCCCATTCGATTTAGACAAGATTGGCTGATCGCTGATGACGCAGCCGCATTCTTCTTTGAGAAGAACGTTGCATGGACATCTCTCACAGAAGTACGCCTTCCTGATAAGTATGGTCATTCAGCAGGAAATGTTGACGTGGTCCTGGTAGCATACAACGAACAAGGGCGCGTCGTTGACTTTGGGGCTTTAGAGGTTCAAGCGGTTTATATCTCTGGCAATATCCGTAATGCTTTTGAGCATTACATGAAAGACCCGCAACAACACCATAAAATGAAATGGGAAGGGCCATATTACCCCCGCCCAGATTACTTATCCTCCTCAAGAAAGCGCTTGGCGCCTCAGTTGATATACAAGGGCGGTATTCTCAACAAATGGGGAAAGAAAATAGCCGTTGCTGTAGACAAGAGTTTCTTTGCAACTCTTCCACAATTGCCGCAAACACAACCAGATCAGGCAGATATATCCTGGCTGGTATATGACCTTGTTTTTGATGCATCCATAAATCGGTATAACTTGACCAAGCACAATACTGTGTTTACAGCCTTCCTCCCCGCCCTGGAGACCATTACGGTTGCTGAAGCGGGACCCATAGAGGATTTTGTTGAACACTTACAACAAAAACTCGACGAAAAACTGGAAAATGGCTATCCTCCTGAGGCTCCTACTCTGACAGAATTTGCTGAACAGTGAGAAATGATGCAAATTCGAGATTATCAGTTAAGATTATTTGGCGAGTTAGATACGAAACGGGCAGTCAATGTAGCATCAGTAAATCAGTATAGCCCTTTTCGGTATCCAGGTGGAAAAACCTGGCTGGTGCCTTTTGTCATAGAGTGGTTGATTCATCAACCAGAGCGCCCTGCAGATTTCATAGAACCCTTTGCTGGGGGAGCAATTATAGGGTTGACGGTTGCTATCGAGCAATTAGCCCAACATGTGACCCTTGTAGAGATAGACGAGCAAGTAGCAGCGGTGTGGAAAGCGATTATTTACGGGGATTATCAATGGCTGGCGCAAACGATTGTTCATTTTGAAATAAATCAAGAGAATGTGGATAGGATTTTATCCAGCACTTACACCTCTGTAGAGGAACAAGCCTTTCAAACGATCCTGAGGAATCGCATCAATCGCGGAGGAATTCTGGCTCCTGGGGCTGGCAAAGTGAAAAATGGAGAAAATGGGAAAGGATTAAAATCCCGCTGGTATCCTCAAACGCTATACAAACGTATCATGCAGATAGGTAAAGTGCGCGAACGTATCACTTTCATTCAAGGCGATGGTCTTCCAATCTTAGAACAAAATGCTGGTCGTTCAGATGTTGTCTATTTTATTGACCCTCCTTACACGGTAGCAGGGAAAAAAGCCGGATCTCGGCTATACACTTACTCAGAAATAGACCATGAGCGGTTGTTTACGATCGCTGAAAAATTACAAGGTGAATTTTTAATGACGTACGACGATATATCTGCTGTTAGAGAGATGGCTGCTCTTCATGGATTTGTTACAGAAGTGGTGGCCATGAAAAATACACATAACAGGGAAATGACCGAATTGTTGATTAGTCGTAACCTGAAATGGCTATACGGCTAGCAAAAGTTGTTACTATACCCTTTGCACCCGGAAATTGACGCCCGCTTTAGTTTCTTTTCCCTCCTCAGTCGTAGCGAGGAATTTACCCCGCGTCCACAGCCGGAAGTATTTCAACCTGAATTCGAGATAAGCCTTCGAACCGTCCCGCGAAGTACCCGCAGGGTGAAGGCTCGATTTTGCCCATACAATTGCTCTAACAAGCCTTTGGGACGGTTATCCCGAACTAGCGTTATTTTGCCTGTTCGCATGGAACAAGCGCAGCAATGACTGGGCTGCCATGCACCCAGGCAGTGACATCGCTTTACTTCTCGCTGATGGTAATGCTTTGGATGGCGTCGCCGGGGTAGGTAGGATTTTGTAGCGGATCGCGGCGGGTGATGCTGTTGACGACTTCCATGCCCTGGATGACCTGTCCAAAGATGGTATAGCCGCCATTCAATTGCGGCGCCGGCCCAAATGTGATGAAGAATTGACTGCCGTTGGTATCCCGCCCGGCGTTGGCCATGGCAACTACGCCGGCCTTGTCGAAAGTCAAATCGCTGTCTTCGTTCTGGAATTGATAGCCCGGGCCGCCCATGCCGGTTCCGGTCGGATCGCCGCCTTGGGCCATGAAGCCTTCTAAGACGCGATGGAAGGTCGTGCCGTCGAAATAGCCTTCCCGCGCCAGAAGACGAAATTGTTGACCGTTATGGGGGCCTTATCGGGATAAAGTTGGATGACGAATTCCCCGCCCTTTTCCATCTTGACGGTGGCGTAGTATTCTTTTGTAGGGTCAATCGTCATTGGCGGCGGTGCATCATATTGTTTGGCGGCTCCAGATTTCGGCCAGACAATCCACACAATAGCCGCTAAAGCCAGCAACAACACAACCCCCGCAACCATTTGCGTACCAGAGAGCGGCCTGTGGGTCCTCTCGATCTTGCTTTGCAAGCGTTTCTTTTTCGACATCGGGGCATCTCCTGGCGTTGGATTATACTCAATTTTGCTTCTCTAGGAATCGCCGCGATTGTTTCACCCGCCGTTGCACTGCTGGCAGACGGCAGTGCAACAGCATCCCCTGTGGGGACTGAAACGTCCCGAAGGTTACAAAACCTTCGGGACGTTTCCGTGTGGAAATGAATTACTTGCCGCGCGTGGACAGGCCAAACGGCAGGTACAGCGGGCAGAACGATACCGCGCTGGTTAGCGCAAAGATGACTGCCAACACGAGCAGGACGATGCCCAGCGCGCCGGAAACGGTGCCGGTAAAGTACAGCGCCGCAAAAATGATGGCTACGATGATGCGCACGATGCGGTCGGTGGTGCCCATGTTCTTGTTGAGTTTCATATTTCTTCTCCTATGACGAAAACATTTGGATAAGATAGACCAGCCCGCTTACCAGGCTGATGCACACCAGGCAAACCAGCGCCAGTTTGAGGAATTTGGTTTTCGTTTCGTCCATTTTGGCTCCTGTTTGCCTGTTCTCACCCTTTAGATACAGCATGGGCGGGAAATGTTACGTTTAAAGAGCAGTTTATTCGTTTGGTTGAGCAACGAACTACTTCTTTCCCCTGCCTTTCGCCGCCTTCACCAACCCCACGAATAGCGGATGCGGCTTCATCGGGCGCGAGAGGAACTCGGGGTGGAATTGGCTGCCCAGCATGTAGGGATGGTCGCGCAGTTCGGCGATTTCCACCAGTTTACCGTCTGGGGAGAGGCCGGAGAACACCATGCCGGCTTCCTCGAAGGCGGCGCGGAAGGCATTGTTGAACTCGAAGCGATGGCGGTGACGCTCGTCCACGCGAGAGACGGCATAGGCAGAGGCGGCCTGATGATTCTGAAGAGGCGGGTTGCGGGTATAATTTACATCATGAAGATCGAAGCCAGACTAATTTTAGGCGACTGCCGAGAAAAATTACGAGAATTGCCTGACAATTCAGTAGATTTGATTTTTACATCCCCGCCGTATGCAGACAGTCGGGCAAATACTTACGGCGGCATTAAGCCAGATGAGTATGTAGAATGGTTTTTGCCAATTTCGGCTGAACTCTTGCGCGTGTTAAAGCCAACGGGCACATTTGTGCTCAATATCAAGGAGAAAGTTGTCAACGGAGAGCGTCACACTTACGTTATTGAACTAATACTTGCCATGCGCAAACAAGGATGGCTGTGGACTGAAGAGTTCATCTGGCATAAGAAGAATTGCTATCCAGGCAAATGGCCCAACCGCTTTAGGGACGCTTGGGAACGGCTTCTTCAGTTCAATAAAAGCCGAAAATTCCACATGTATCAGGAGGAAGTGATGCTTCCTATGGGAGATTGGGCAGAACGCAGGTTGAAAAAACTTAGTCAGACTGACTTAACACGTGATACATCACGAGTAGGCAGTGGCTTTGGTAAACGTGTTGCTAACTGGATAGGGCGTGATAAGGTTTATCCTACAAACGTCTTACACCTCGCTACTGAGACCAAAAATCGTAATCACAGCGCAGTTTTTCCAGAGGATTTACCGGAATGGTTCATCAAACTATTTACCAGAGAGGGAGATTGGGTGCTCGATCCTTTCATGGGTTCAGGTACAACTGTACGAGTTGCCCAAAGAATGGGACGTAATGCCATTGGCATTGAAATTCTCCCAGAATACTTTACCCTTGCTCAACAACAAATTTTGCCAAGTTTGGAAATGCCTCTTCAGTTAGCCTTGCTGGAAAGGAAAGGGAATTATGACGCCACTAAATCTGAATGATGTTACCGCTTTTGTAGAACAAAATATTGGGTCTTTTCATCAGCGCAGGGCTTCAAGCCTGCAAGGTCTCGAATTAAAACAGATTCTGAAACGCAAAAATCCTTATCTTTTCAAAGCCAAAAATATCCAGACAGCCCAAGATCTGATCAAATCTCTTCTTGATGCTCATTTATCTTCTCAAGAAGAAACCATCTTTGGCGATTTTCTCGAATCTCTCGCCATCTTCGTCTGCTCGCAGGTCTTCGGCGGGAGGAAATCTGCCGCCGAAGGGATTGACCTGGAATTCGAGCGCGATGGCGTGCTGTATCTCGTCTCCATCAAGTCAGGGCCGAACTGGGGCAACAGCAGCCAGGTTAAGCGCATGGTGGAGAACTTCAAAAAGGCCCAGCGTATCCTGCGGACCAGCGGCAATCAGAAACCGATTGTGGCCGTCAATGGCTGTTGTTACGGCAAGGACAACCAGCCCGACAAAGGTGATTATCGGAAACTCTGCGGGCAAGCCTTTTGGGAATTCATCTCCGGTAACGATCAACTCTACGTCGAAATCATTCAGCCGCTTGGTCACCAGGCCAAACAGCACAACACCGCCTTCCAGGCCGAATATGCCCGCCTTCTCAATCTCTTCACCCAGGAATTCTTGCAAGAATTCTGCACCAACGGCCAGATTGACTGGCCCAAGTTAGTCCAATTCAACTCCGCCCAATCTGCCCCCTGATTCTTTTTCCTTTCCTCTAATCTATTCTCCGCTCTCTACTCTCTCCTCTCTACTCTCTCTAACTCATGTCCCTTACCCTCGCCCTCGCTCAAATCAACACCAAACTCGGAGACGTGCCCGCCAACCTGGAAAAGCACCTCGCCCTGGCGCGCGAAGCCCGTCAAAACGGCGCCGATCTGCTCCTCTTCCCCGAACTTTCCCTGACCGGCTACGTCCTCCAAGACCTGGTTCCCGCCGTCGCCTCGCACAACGAAGCCGACAGCCCCACCTTTCGCGCCCTGCTCGACGCCAGCCATGACCTCGACCTGGTAGTCGGCTTTGTGGACGAAGACCCACGCCGGCGCTTCTACATTGCTTCCGCCTATCTCTCGCGCGGCGAAATCGTCCATGTTCACCACAAAGTCTACCTGCCCACCTATGGGCTGTTCGACGAAAGCCGCTTCTTCGCCCCCGGCCAATCCGTCCGCGCCTTCGACACGCGCTTCGGGCGCGCCGGCATGCTTATTTGCGAAGACTTCTGGCATGCCTCCCCGCCCTACCTCCTCTGGCAAGATGGCGCTGACCTGCTCCTGCTCTCCTCCGCCTCGCCGGGGCGCGGCCTCAGCGCCGATCCAAAACTGGCCTCCTCTGCCTGGGTGGAACACATCAACCGCGCCTACGCCAGCCTGTTCACCGTCTTCGTGGCCCACGCCAACCGCGTCGGTTTCGAGGACGGGCTCAACTTCTGGGGCGGTTCAACCGTCTTCGACCCGGATGGCAGGCTCCTGGTCCAGGCCCCGTACTTCGAGGAGGCCCTGACCCTCTGCGAACTGGACCTGAACCAGTTACATCGCACGCGCGCCCGTCTGCCCTTGTTGAGAGATGAGCGCCCGGAAATGTTGCAGAGCGAACTGGAGAGAATCATCCATGGAAATTGACCTTTCTATCCATCCCGACCTCGTCCGCCAAATTCTGACAAAATTCATTCGCTCAGAAATCACCCGCGCCGGATTTCAACGGGCGGTGGTCAACCTCTCCGGCGGGCTGGATTCGGCTGTTTCGTGCTTCCTGGCGGCAGAAGCCCTCGGCCCGCAGAACGTGCTCGCCCTGCGCCTGCCCTACAAGACCTCTTCTCCCGACTCGCTCGAACACGCCCAAATGGTCATTGACCAGACCGGCGTCCAGGCACGCACTATCTCCATCACTGACATGGCCGACCCGTTCATCGCCCTCGAACCAGACATGTCCCCCGTCCGCAAGGGCAACATCATGGCACGTCTGCGCATGATTGTCGCCTACGACCAATCCGAGGCTTTTCGCGGCCTGGTCGTTGGAACCGGCAACAAGACGGAGATTCTGCTCGGCTATACCACCCTCTATGGCGACTCAGCCTGTGCCATCAACCCCCTGGGCGACCTTTACAAAACGCAAGTGCGGCAACTGGCTCGCGCCCTCGGCGTGCCGGAGGCAATCATCGCCAAGCCCCCCTCCGCCGACCTGTGGGCCGGCCAGACCGACGAGGGCGAACTCGGCTTCACCTACGCCGAGGTGGACAAATTGCTCTACCTGCTGGTAGATCAGCGTTACCGCCCCGAAGAATGCGTACAGGCCGGATTTGACGAAAAATTCGTCCGGGCGGTGCTCGAGCGCGTCCGCCGCAACCAGTTCAAGCGCGTTCTGCCCCCAATTGCCAAATTATCCAACCGGACCGTGGGATACGACTTCCTTTACCCGCGTGACTGGGGGACTTAAGCCCACTTTCAGGCTGAGAGGACGCATTTTCTCTCCAAAGCCGACCAGGTTTCTCAGTCAGGAACCTGGTCTCTTGCTCCCTGAAGGAGACGATACTCCATGCAAATTCCTGCTGCCCTTCGCAACCGACGTTACCGCGCTTTGTGGCTTGGATTGTTGATTTCCATCTCTGGCTCACAAATGCAGGTGACTGCTTTACACTGGCATATTCGCACGCTGAGCGAAGAACCGAACCCCCTCGCCCTGGGCGGAATCGGCCTGGCCCGTATTTTGCCGGTGATTATCTTCTCTTTCATCAGCGGCCCCATGGCCGATACATTCAACCGCCGCCGTATTCTCTTCATCACGCAAAGTTTCATGGCGCTGGTTGCCCTGGCCCTGGCTGCCCTAACCTTTAGCGGACGCATCACAATTGGATGGATTTACGCTCTGACGGCCCTCCAGGCTGCTGCCGTAGCCTTCGACGGACCGGCCCGTCAGGCCATGATTCCCAATATCGTCTCTGCCCAAGATTTACCCAGTGCCTTCAGCCTCTCTTCGATAGCCATGAACACCGGTAGCATCGTCGGACCGGCGCTGGCAGGCCTGGTGATCGCCAGTCTGGGGCAGGAATTCACCTACCTGTTCAATGCAATTTCGTTTCTGGCCGTTCTGGTCGCTCTTGTGGTCATTGGGCCAGTAAAACAGGACGACCATCAGGCGCCAGGGATTCACTTGAAAGCCGCCCTCGACGGCATTCGCTTTATCGTCTCAAAGCCGATTATTTTCTCCACTATGCTGATGGACTTCGTGGCGACATTCTTTGTATTGGCCAACACGATGATGCCAATTGTTGCCAGAGACATCCTCCGGGTAGGCGAAATCGGGTACGGCTGGCTTTCTGCCGCACAGTCGGTCGGTTCGGTAGGGGCAGGGGTGGTTCTCTCGCAGGTGCCCAAACTGCGCCGCCAGGGGCCAATTTTTCTGAGCGCCGTGACCATTTTTGGCTTGTCTGCAATTTTGTTTGGCCTTTCGCCTCAGGCAAGTCGAACGCCCCTTGCAGGTTCACCATTCCACGCTGCTTTTCTGCTGGCATTTGTAGCCCTGGTGCTGATGGGCGCAGCCGATGCTGTCAGCACCATCATCCGCAACACGATCCGTCAGTTGAACACGCCCGACCATCTCCGCGGGCGGATGGTTTCGGTCAACCAGATTTTCTTCCAGGGCGGACCACAACTCGGCGAAGTCGAAGCCGGACTGGTTGCCAGTCTGTTTGGAGTTCCCTTTGCAGTTGTCAGCGGAGGCATCGGGTGTCTGATTGGGGTCGCTCTCATCGCCCTGAAATGGCCCGAATTGCACCGTTATAACGGGGATGAGTACCTGCAGGAGAGGGCCGCAACAGGCTGACAGTTCTGGAACGCCTGCCCAACGATTCCCCTACAACTTCTAAAAAATCGTTGACTTTCGCCCCAGTTTCTACTATACTGAAAGCAAGGTGAACGTCTATGCGAGTCTCACGCCTGAAATATCACTTTATTTGAAAGGCACGCTGGTTGTTGCGCGTGCCTTTTGAATTTCACAAGGAGAAGATTATGGACTCAGGAATGATCGGCAAAATTCAAAAAGCCAAGCGTTACGCCCAGGAGCCACAGCGCTTCCACTTCGAGGCCTTGCGCGTGCGCGTGGAGGGCGAAAATAATGCCCATGTGGTGGAACTCTCGCAGGGAAAATGGCAATGTGACTGTGACTTTTTCCAGACTCGACAAATATGCACCCATACGATGGCGCTTGAAGAACTCTTCAAAGAGAAGCAATTGCACTTGCTCTTAGAATAAAACAGCATACTCAAAACCCCGCCTCCGGCTGCGACCGGAGGCTTTTGTGTTTCTTTGGTAAAATTCAGCCCTATGACATCCCTTTCACGGCGCGATTTTCTCAAACTTGGTGGGCTGGCATTTTCTGCCATGGCCCTTCCTCCTTTTTGGCCCGAATCTGACGTCTTCGAACAAATCGAAATGGTACGGGTAGCCACACGTTCGGTCAGTGTGTATAAAGAGCCAAACGACCAGAGCCAGATTGTGGCAACCTGGCCACGCGACTCCCTGCTGAACGTTTACGAGACGGTCAATTCGGGCACGCCGGAGTACAACCCCATCTGGTACCGCGTCTTTGGCGGTTATATGCACCGCGCTCGCCTGCAACGAGTGCGCTTTCACCTGAACAAACCTGCCGAGAGCATTCCCGAAACCAAACAACTCGGCGAAATGACCGTTCCTTTCGTCCAGCCCTATCGCTACACGGCTTCTGATGGCTGGCAGCCGGTGCCGTTTCGGCTCTACTACAGCACCATCCACTGGGTAATGGCCACCGAAGAAGGGCCAGATCGCAAGCCCTGGTACCGGCTGCTTGACGAAGCGGATGACAACCTGCAATATCATGTTCCGGCTGCTTACATGCGCCTGATTCCGCCCGAAGAAATCGCTCCCATCTCGCCCGAGGTAGCAAACAAGTGGATTGACGTCAACCTGCGCGAACAAAGCCTGACGTGCTACGAAAACGACAGCCCGGTGTATCACGCCACCGTTTCCACCGGCCTACGCTACCTCTACGATACCCCGACAGGGCGTTTTCACATTATGGTGAAACTCCCGTCGCGGCGCATGAACGCCGCCGACCGGGCGGCAGGTGACGATGAAAACGTCCTCGCTGGCGTGCCCTGGTGCAGTTTCTTCACCGACCAGGGCCACGCTTTCCACGGAACCTACTGGCATGACAACTTCGGCATGACCATGAGTCACGGTTGCGTCAACATGGTCAACGAAGATGCCAAATGGCTGTTCCGCTGGACCCGCCCGGTTGCTGCCTTTGAGGACATTGACAAGCGCACCCTGGCTGTACAAGGATACGGCACTCGCGTGGAGATTCATTACTGATGCCCACCCTGACCTGGCCCACCAAAGCGTTGCCAGACCCTCAACCGGCTTCTCTGACCCTGGACTCGTTGCTCTACCCCAACGGTACCGGGTACCCCGCCGCGTCGCCCGAAAACGCCCTCTACCTGGGCGATAACCTCGAAGTCATGGCGGCGCTCTTGCCCGAATACGAAGGCCGCCTCGACCTGATTTATGCCGATCCCCCCTTCTTCACCAACCGCCGTTATCCCGCCCGGCTTGGCCTCCTCGAAGACTCACGCCGCCCGCAAGAATGGCAATTGACCGAAGGCTATGGCGATAACTGGGATACCTTAGACTCTTACCTCGATTTTCTCTACCCCCGGCTGGCCCTGATGTATCGGCTGCTTTCGCCGCGGGGGACGTTGTACCTGCACCTGGACTGGCATGCCGACGCCTATGCCCGCCTGTTGCTGGACGAAATTTTCGGGCGCAGCAACCTCATCAACGAAATCATCTGGACCTATCACGGCCCCTCCCCCATCCGCCGCGCCTTCAACCGCAAACACGACACCATTCTGGCTTACGCAAAAAGTCCAGACTACATTTTCAATGCCGATGCCGTGCGCGAGGCATATCACCCCACCACCATCAAGACCTTTGCCTCCTCACCGAAAGCCGGCTTTGGCAAAGTCCCTGATCTGGCACGCGGCAAAGTCCCTGAAGATTGGTGGTATTTTCCGGTCGTTGCCCGTCTGCACAATGAACGCACCGGCTACCCGACTCAAAAGCCAGAAGCTCTGCTCGAACGCATTCTGCTGGCCTCGTCAGAAGCAGGCAGCCTGGTCGCCGATTTTTTCTGCGGGTCAGGCACGTTCCCTGTCGTAGCCGCCCGGCACCGAAGGCGCTTCCTGGCCTGCGACAGCACCTGGCGCGCCATCCACATCACCCGCAAACGGCTGACAGAAGTTGACTCTTCGCCTTTTCGTTTATTCTTGAGTGCGAATGTGACTCTGCCTGTGGCTGCTTCCCCGCTGACAGGCACGTACGACCCCTCGACGCAAACGGTACGGCTCACCGCCAACGGCCTCGGCCTGGACTACTGGGAAGCAGACCCCGCCTGGGACGGGAAAATCTTCCGCAGCGCTCTCCAGGTCAGGCGTCCGAACCGTTCCGACAAAATTGACCTGGAAAGAAAATTGCCCGTTGCGGCATCCAATTTACGCATCCGGGCAGTCACAATTGAGGGGGATTTACTCGAAGCAACAGTTCAGGCATCCAGCCGATAACCGACACCCCGCACGGTCTTAATGAACTTCGGGTGGGCCGGGTCTTCTTCAATCGCCCGACGCAACCAGGAGATATGCACATCCAGCGTACGGGTGTCGTCTGTATAATCAGTTTCCCACACCTGAGAGAAAAGAGATTTGCGCTCCAGCACTTTGCCGCGGTGCTGGATCAGAATAGACAAAAGGCGCACCAGCCGGGGGGTGAGGCGAGCGCTTTTTTCCTGGCAGGAGACGATCCGTTTTTCGAGGTCAAGTTGAATTGGCCCGGCAACCAGACAATTTTTGCTTTTGCCGGGTAACAGGTGGCGCAGCCGATTCACCAGTTTCTGCACCGTGAAGGGGAGAATCAAGACGACATTGGCATCAATCCCATCAGGACGATGATCGGGATCGAGAAGCAAGACAATCGGCAAATCGCTCGACTTTTCTCGCAAAGACTGGCAAATCCGTTTGCCACTGGTGCGCAATGTGGCCGCGTTGACCACTACGGCATCAAAATGGCTTCCCTCCGCGAAACGTTTGATGGCCTCAGAACCACTGGCCACCACTTCTACGCGGAAGCCTTTTTTCCGCAACGCAGGTGCAAAAGCAGGATAGTCGGCGTGTTTGCCTTCGATGAGCAAAAGAGAACTGTCCATAACAATTCTTTAACATTATACTCGAAAAACGTTAAAGATTACGTCTGCTGAAAACAAAGATTCGCACACATTGGCCTGGCCTCAATTCCCTCACCTGTTCAGTCATCTCTCGTAAAATTGACACCTTTCGCGGCAAAAATATCATCTTCCCACATTGGCTTCCCTCTGGTAAAATCAGCCGCCGGAGTGTTGTACCCTTCACTCCAAAATCTATTTCATGAAAGGGCTTGAGACAAATGAAAGTACTCCTCATCAAAGACGTCTATAAACTTGGCCGCGCCGGTGATGTCAAGAAAGTGGCCGATGGGTATGGACGCAACTACCTGATCCCGCAGGGGATGGCCGTACTGGCTACCGAAGGCGCACTGAAACAGGCCGAACGCATTCGCCAGAAAGCCGCCGAAACACGTGCTCTGCTCAACCAGGAAATGAGCGTGGTAGCCGAAACGCTTTCCAAATTGCAACTAAGTTTTGCTGCTCGCGCAGGGGAAACGGGCAAACTCTATGGCTCGATCACTTCTCAAGATGTGGCCGAACAAATCAAGAAGAAAACCGGCTTCACCGTCAAGCGTCAGCAAATCGACATGCAACCCTTGCGGACACTCGGCGAACACACCATCCACGTCCGGCTCACGATGGACCTCATCCCCGAAATCAAGGTGATTGTGTACCGGGAAGGCGAAGCCGAGCCAACTTCTGCGGTTGAAACCGAAGCGGCTCCAGCCGAAGAAGCATAATCTCTCAGACAAAAACATCACCGGTCACATCAAGGGGCCGGTGATGTTGTCTTAATCGCATGGATCAGACAATCGGTCAACAACTCAAACAGGCTCGCCTGGCAAAAAAACTGAGCCTCGCCCAGGTATCTCAGGCTACTCGCATCCGGGTCCACTACCTCGAAGCCCTGGAGGCAGATGACTTCGAGTCTCTGCCCTCAGCGGTTCAGGCACGCGGCTTTTTGAAATTGTATGCCGATTACCTGGGACTTTCTCTTGAAGAATTGTTCGCCCGGCAACGCGCCGCGACGTTGGCAAACCAGCCGTCTGCTGCTCCAACCGTCACAGCCGAGGCGGCACCGGCTCCGTCTGCTGCCCCGCCCCAGCCAAACGGCGTCCGGCGGAAGAAAGCGGCTGCAGCAGCAGACGTGGAAGCGCCGGAAAAAGCCCCAGCGGAAACGCCTGCCCCGGCTCCGCAAACAGGCTCCAGGCCGGCCCCGGACGAACCAGAAAAACCATCCACCCCGTCTGCTTCTGAACCTGTTTTCAAGGAAATTGGTCTCTACCTGCGTCAACGGCGCGAACGTCTCGGCTTGAGCCTGGACAAAGTGGAACAGCACACGCGCGTGCGCAAGCACTTCCTGGAAGCAATGGAAAACGGGGAATTCTGGCGCTTGCCCTCGTCGGTTCAAGGCCGCGGCAAGTTGCAATCCTACGCCCAGTTTCTTGAACTGGACGTAGATACGTTGTTATTGCGCTACGCCGAGGGAATCCAACTGCAATGGGCCGAACGTCATTCCAAACCGCAGCCTGCCACCCCAAAAACCGGCCGGCTGACCCTGCCCCCCGCCTTGCGCCAGATCCTTTCGCCTGATATGCTCGTTGGGGTGGGGATAGGCATCTTGCTGATTGTCCTGGTCGTCCTGGGAGCAAAAGGAATCGTGCAGAGCACCACCCCGCCCCCCCAACCAACATTGCCTTCCATTCTCGATATTCTGATCAAATCTCCTGAAAGTACTCTGTCTCTGCCTCAGGAAACTCCTTCCATGGACACGACCGCCGTCCCGACTGGAGAAGTGACTGCTGCAGCCATCACGCTCCCCCCGGCAGGGACAGAACCGGTGCAAGTGGTGCTGGTGGCCAACCGGAACGCCTGGATGAAAGTCGTTGTTGACGGCAAAATTGAGTTCGAAGGACGGGCAGTTGCAGGCACTGCTTATTCCTATGCAGGTCTATCCCAAGTCGAGGTCTTGACCGGCGACGGAGGAGCGATCAGCGTCATTTACAACCAGAGTAATCTTGGCCCGCTGGGCAATTATGGCGAAGTGGTGAATCGCATTTACACGGCCAGTTCGATTCTCATTCCGACTGCCACCTTCACCCCCTCCCCCACCATTACGCCGACGTTCACCGTCACCCCGCGCCCGAGCGCCACGCCACGACCATCGTCCACCCCCCGGCCTTCGGCCACGCCGAAACCATAAGGTTGCCTCCTATGCCAAAATTGACCTATCATCTCACCTCTTTGGGCTGTGCAAAAAACGCAGTCGACTCTGAGTCAATGGCGCAATTGCTCGAACGGGAGGGCTATCGCCCCGTTCGTTCAGCGCAAAAAGCCGATGTGCTGATTGTCAACACCTGTGGCTTTATCAGCCAGGCGCGCGAAGAATCGTACACAGTGCTCAAATCCCTGGCTGAGTCCAAACGGCCCGGTCAACTGCTGATTGCTGCTGGTTGTCTGACCCAGCGTTACGGGGAGGAGGTGGCGCGCCGCGTGCCAGGGATCGATGGGATTCTCGGTACCCGCCGCTGGATGGACATCGTCGAGGTCATCCGTTCGCTGCGGCAAAGTTCCCACCCCGAACCGCTTTACCACCTGCCCGAAACACCCGTCATCGGCACGGACGAGGGCGGGACCCTGCGCGCGGCACAAGCCAGTCAGGCGAGTGCCTACCTGAAGATTGCTGACGGCTGCCGCCGTCCGTGCGCCTTCTGCGCCATCCCGCTCATCAAGGGGACACTGGTCAGCCGCCCGCTGGAAGCGGTTCTGAACGACGCGCGTCTGCTCGTCCAATCTGGCGTGCGTGAATTGAATCTGATTGCCCAGGATACAACCGATTACGGTCACGATCTAGGGATGCAAGACGGCCTGGCTACCCTGCTGGCGCGCCTGACCGAAGAACTGCCCCCCGGCAGCGGGTTGGAATGGATTCGTGTTCTCTATGCTTATCCCGGCTATGTGACCGACCGGCTGATTGAGATCATGGCCTCCAGGCCACAGATTTTGCCCTACCTGGATATTCCCCTGCAGCATGCCCACCCGGCTGTTCTGCGGCAGATGAGCCGCCCGGCCAATATCGACTGGGTGTATCGGACAATCGCAAAAATGCGCAATGCCATTCCCGGCCTGGCAATCCGCACGACGTTCATCGTCGGGTATCCAGGGGAAGGCGAGGCTGAGTTTCAAACGTTGCTTGACTTTGTGCAAGAAATGCGCTTTGACCGGGTCGGAGCATTTCAGTTTTCGTACGAGGAGGGCACCTCCTCTGCTCGGCTCGGCGACCCAATCCCCGCTGAAGTCAAGGAAGAGCGCTACCAGCGGCTGATGGAACTCCAGCAGGGAATCTCACTCCAGATCAACCAGTCCTTTGTGGGGAAAACGCTGCCCGTTTTGATTGAAGGACGCGACAAAGGCTTGTTGATTGGGCGTTCCTACCGCGACGCGCCCGAAATTGACGGCTGGGTCTTTGTGGAAGGCGATGGGAAAATCGGCGAAATCATCCCCGTCCGCATCACCGGCGCAATGGCCTATGATTTGATAGGCGTCCCGGCGCGTCCCTAAGCCTTACGGGATGGGAGTGGAGGTGCGCTGGCGAAAGGAACGCCAGAAGGTCAGCACAAAAACCAAAATAGCCACCAGCAAGGCGATGGTGGAATAGTTGACATCGAGTTCCTGAATGGTGAACAGCGAGGGGGTCGGCAGGACGGTGATGACTGTATTCGCGAACAGGGCTGTAAACAGATTGTGGGCAGCATGGACGCCCAGCGCCAGTTCCAGGCGGCCCTCCCGTAACGTGACGTATGCCAGCATGGCACCGATAGAGAAATAGTTCAGGCCCATCAGCCAGTAGTCCAGTTTCGCTTCAGGGTTGAGCAGGTGGGGGAGCATGAACAGGAAGCCGGAGAGAAAGGTCAAGACCCAAAGATTGCGGATGCGCAGTCCGAAGCCTTGCAAGAGGTAGCCGCGGAAGAACAGTTCCTCGGCAGAGGTCTGAATCGGGATCAGGATCAGGGCGAGGAAAATGAACGGGAGATAGGCACGCCGGTCGAAGGTCCAGACGTAGCGCCCCGGATAGAGAGCCGCCTCGACCACCGCAATCAGGACCATCAACCCAAACCAGAGGCCAAATCCCTGAAAGAGACGTTTCCAATCTATCCTGGAGTGGGGAGTAATGAGCGTCAGGAAGCGGCGTCCATGAATGAAACGTATGGCGATGAAGATGCCAGCCAGGAAAGCCCATGAAGCGAGCATGAAAGCAGTGAAGGTAATGTTGAGCGAGATTCCTTGAAAGTTTCCATCGGCTGTGAAGGATGTGGAGGGACTGTTATCGAGTTGCGTCCAGATAAGAAGCAAAATGACCGGCACAGCGCCAACAATTTGCCAGGAAAAAAAGATGACCAGCAGGGAAACGATGTAGCGCCACCAGTGGTTTTTGCCCAATCGGGCGAGGTCAAGATAAGCGTCCATAGGGTCTCTCAGGGAATAGAGTTCGGATAACAATCTCCCGGAGAATGGCTCCGGGAGAAGGTGTCAGGGAGTAGGAGTTTCGGTCGGGACGAAGGGCGTGGGCGTTTCGACAGGCGTGTCGGTGGCAGGTGGTTCTCCGCCGCCGTCGCCGCCATCACACTGGACAGCGACTTCGGTTGCCGTGGGGTAGTAAGGCTCATTTTTGGCACTTGGCACCGTAAACGCCAGATTGAACTGCTCTTCGGCGCCACAGGTATCCCCGGCTGCCAGCAATTGTTCAGCATACTTGATTGTGGCAAAGCGCCAGCGCTCGGTCGCCGTCATGCACGACGAGTCCATCAAATCGGGGTAACCGGCCATGACCTGGGCGAAGTAGTCCTGCGCCTTGACCCAATCCTGGTCCCAGTAACTGGCGCCGATAAGATACAGGCGGGCATAGGTGCGCAAGCCCTGAGCAAGGGCATCTAACGTCCCAAAGCGTTCGGCGCGGGTCATGTCGTAGATGCCGCCTTCGAGATTGACGTCTCGACAGGTTTCGCCCTCGGTCACGATAATCTTGTACACGCCTCGCATGCGCAAGGTCAGGTAATACAAGCCATCTACCTGGGCAGTTTTATAGTCGGGGGCCGTCTTACGGAGGGTGTCCAGTTCTTGCAGGGCAGTGTCCCAGTCACGGTTCAGGAGGGCGGTCTGAATGCTCTCGTAAAGGGCTTCGGCGCCGCGCAAATCGGGGGTGGGCGTTTGGACAGGCGTAAGCGAGGGCACAGGGGTGGGCGTCATCTGCTTGCGCAACAGGAGTTCGGTATAGGCCTCCATCACGCCGGGGAAGTCAGGGTCTTTTTGAATGATGAAGTCAAAATACTGTTGGGCCAGATCGTACTGGCCGGCATTCATCTTCTTGATGCCGAGTTCGAGTTGTTCCTGCAACTGAGCGGCCACCTGCGTCGCCTCAGCATCATACCGTTGCCCCATACCCGTCCCGTAGCCTGCCAGCGCGCCGATCAGCAGAATCAGAGCAATCAATGCGATCATCGTCCAGCGCGGGAATTTGTCTGGGGTAGGACGAGGCTGTGTGTTTTCTTTGACAGGAGCCGGTTGAGTTTCTTCAACCGGATGGGGTTGTGTATCTTGAAGTTCGTTTTCGGACATGGGGGCGATTATACTTCAATTTGAATTAGAGTTTGAGTAAGAGACGAAGTTCTTGCCCAATAAGAGGAAGGGCGACCACCCCGCCCAGAGCCAGTCCAAGCAAGGCAGCCAGCAGCGGAGAGAACGGCAGGAAAGTCACGGCCAGCCAGGCCACCCCACCGCCAACCAGGGCAGCCAGGATGGAACGCGACAGGGTGCCGCGCATATTGAGCAAGCCGGGGAATTTTTCGTTGAGCAAGGAATGAAGCCAGAGGGCCTGGGCGGTGAATGTGAGCGCTGCGGCCAGGGGAATGCCTGCCAGACCGAGGGCGCGAGAAAGAACCCATCCCAGCCCGACGAAAGAGACCGACTGAGCGGCGGCGGCGACCAGGGGGGTGCGTGTGTCCTGGTTGGCATAAAACGCGCGCACCGCCGTCTCGAGCCACGTATCGCCAAGCAGACCGAAGAGGAACGCCCAGGTACACCAGGTCACCAGGTCGAGTTGGGTGGCGTCGAAGCCGAAAAACGCCCCCGCCAGCGGGCGGATGGTGGCTGCAAGCAACGCCGCAGCAGTCAGACTGAGTGCCAGCATCACCCGCAAGGCACGGTTGACGGTATCGCGAAAGGCATCCGTCTGCCCGGCATTGATGAATTCGGAGAGGGTTGGCAGCAGGGCAATGGCGATAGCCGTGCCAATAACCGTTTCCGGGACCTGTTGAATGGTCCAGCCAAGGTTGAGCGCCCCCACCCCGGCCTCGCCGAAGTGAGAGGCCAGATTATCCCGCGCAACGAAATAGGCCTGGATGCTGACCATGGTCAGCAGGCGTGGCCAGAGCAAAATCAAAACCCGCCTGACCCCGGGCGTATTCAGACCAATGACTGGCCGCCAGCGGAACTGGTAGTGAATCAGCCCTGGCACCTGGATGAGGAGGTGAAGAATCGCCCCCAGGATAACGCCATAAACCATGCCATAGAGGCCCAAGCCGAAGGCGGGCAGGGTGAGCGGGCCGAGGGTCAGGCCCTGCTCAGGCGTCAGGATGGTGACGCCAAAGATTTGGCCAAGGTTGTAGAAGATGGGCGCCAGGGCTGGCAGGAGGAAATGTTTGTGGGCCTGCAGAGACGACATGACCAGCCCGCTAATGGAAAAAATCAGGATAGCCGTCAGGTCGAGGCGCATCAGCGAGGCAGTCAGAAGTTGATTCTCCGGCGTGAACTTGGGAGCCACCACATAGTGCACCATTGGCTCGGCCAGCAGGATGATAACCGCCGCTGCCCCCGCCGTGACCAGAAACGCCAGGTTCAGGATGCGGACGAACAGGTCCCAGGCAGCCGCCCGGCCCTGCCGGTCGAGGTACTCGCGCAGGACAGGGATGAAGGCCATCCCCAGCGCACCGCCAGAAAGTAGAGCAGAAAGATAATCGGGGATGTTGTTAGAGGCACCAAAGATGCCCATTCCCTCCAATCCAACAATTTTGTTGAAGAGCAGCGACTTGAGAAATGCCAGGGCTTTGTCGAGGGTAAAGAGAACAGCAATCAGGATCGAGGTCCGGGTGAGGTGCGTGAGTTTGGGCATGGAGGTATTATAACAACCTCCCGCAGGTTTCGAACCTGCGGGAGGGATGATTCTTCGTCACTGCAAAGTCTTACTGCTGGCTTGTAACTTCATTCCAGGTACAACCAATCCAGCACTCTCTGAATCATTTGATCCCAATACGCCCAGTTATGGTCTCCGGGGCCTTCTTCATAGGTCAGATCGAGCGACAAGGACCCGGCATGCTTGCGAAAACGGACATTCTCGGCGTAGAGGAAGTCTTCGGTGCCACAACACTGGTAAAGGCGGGGTCTGACCGGACTGGAAGCGATCTTCTCTGCCAGTGTGAACAAATCGTGCTGACTACCGGCAACAGCAGACAGGTCGCCGAAAATGTTGCGCATCTGCTCCAGCCAGGGTTCGTCTTCAGGCCTTCCGTGCGCCGCTACTACCTGAGAGATGTCGAGGGCGCCTGAAAGGCTCGCCGCTGCTGCAAAGCGCTCGGGATGCAAAAGAGCAAGTTTGAAGGCGCCATATTCGCCCATGGAAAGGCCGGCAACAAAATTATCCTGCCGCTCGGAGGAAAGGGGGAACATGTCACGAGCAAGCGCCGGAACTTCTTCGCTGATGAACTGCCAGTACTTACCGCCATGGGCCATATCCGTATAAAAACTGAGATGCACAGCCGGCATCACCACCGCCAGCGAGTAGCGTTCGGCATAGCGCTCAATGGAAGTCCAGCGCTGCCAGGCAGTGTGGTCATCCGAATAGCCATGCAAGAGGTAAAGGGTGCGATATTTGGTCTGCGGGGCACTTTTTGCTTCCGTAAAAGAGCGTTGCGGTAGCAACACCCCCATCGTAGAGCGCATCCCAAGTGACTCTGAAAAAAAGTTGACTTCGGTGAGAATCATCTCAGACTCTCCAGCAAAGGTCTTGAACCACAAAGGACACGAAGTACACAAAGGATTTCTGATTGTTCGAAAAACTTCGTGCTCCTTTGTGCCCTTTGTGGTCCAAAAGGTTTTTGCAGCGGACTTATCCCAGTATCCAGGGGTTGATAATCGTAAAGGTGATGGCTAACCGAGGGGGCCTACCACCTTCTCCACTTCTTCCAGAATCTCGCCGCTTTTCACCAGTGCCTTCATGGTGTTGTGATCGGGGAACAGCGGGCGGTCCACGTCAAGATGCGCCACGTGGCGGCGGATAACTTCGCGCGCCTTTTGGGTGCCTCTGCCGGGGGTGAACTGGCGGAAGTCGAGCGCCTGGGCCGCGGCCATGAACTCAATCCCCAACACGCCATAGGCATTATCCAGAATCTGGGCGTTCTTGATGGCCGTGTTCATGCCCATCGAGACGAAGTCTTCCTGGTCAGCCGCGGCCGGGATGGACTGGATAGAAGCCGGCGCCGAGAGAATGCGCTGTTCCACGATGAGATGATCGGCAGTGTACTGGCTCAGCATCAGGCCGGAATAGAAACCCGGATCGTGCGCCAGGAAGTCGGGCAAGCCCTGCGAAAGGGCGGGGTTGGTCAAGCGGTTCAGCCGCCGCTCAGAGAGGACGCAGACCATCGTAATCGCCGCGCCGGCCATGTCCATCGGCAGCGAAACAGGCGAACCCTGGAAGTTGGCGCCGGTCAGGGTCAGTTTCTCCTCCGGCACCCAGATGGGGTTGTCGCCCACGCCGTTCAGTTCGATCTCAACCTGCGAGCGGGCATAAGCGATGGCATCCCGCGCCGCCCCGATGACCTGCGGCGTGGAGCGCATCGAATAGGCGTCCTGGACCTTGGTTTTCATCTTGCCGGTTGTGAGATCCGATCCTTCGATGACCTTGCGGATGTTAGCCGCGCTGATCATGGCGCCGCGGAAGCCGCGCAACTCATGCAGTTTGGGGTGATAGGGCTTTAAATTGCCCAGCAGGGCCTCAATGGTCATCGCTGCGGCGATCTCTGCCTGCTTGAGGAAACGTTCCATGTCGTAGATCTGAATCGCCGACATGGCCGTCAGCAGGTTCGAGCCGTTGATAGCCGCCAGCCCGTCGCGTGCCTGCAGGCCGGGGATGGGGATGCCGGCACGGCGCATCGCTTCGTGACCGGGGAGCCGCTCGCCGTTGTACCAGGCTTCGCCCTCCCCCATCAGCAGGAGCATGGCCTGCGCCATCGGCGCCAGGTCACCGCACGCACCCACCGACCCTTTCTGACAAACGACGGGTGTAACGCCCTTATTGAGCATCTCCACCAGCGTCAAAGTAATCTCGGGGCGGCAGCCCGAATTGCCGTGCGCATGGACGTTGATGCGCCCGGCCAGCGCACCGCGGACGTACTCAATCGGCGCCGGTTCGCCGATTCCGGCAGCGTGATTGTAGATGAGATACTTCTGGAACTCCTTCACCTGCTCATCCGTCAACACCTTCTCAGAGAACTCACCAATGCCGGTGTTCGTGCCATACATGATTTCTTTGGCAGCCAGTTTCTCTTCCAGCATGGCGCGGCAGGCGCGGATACGTTCCTGCGCGGCGGGGGCCAGTTCCACGCGCTCATTGAAACGGGCAATGGCAACGAGTTTTTCGATCGTGAGGGAAGAACCATCGAGAATAATGGTCATCGAATACTCCTTCGGTTGGGGAAATTGTGGTGAAAAGTTGAGAAAGACACGAGCGGATACAAAAGATTGTACTCCACTTATATCCAGGCGGGTATCTGGCAGATGTCATCTATTCAGCGGAAGGTGTTCATTTGAGGGCCAGCAATCACCAAATCGAACAAATTGCCAGAGAGCGCAGTTATCACGCCAGACATGTATCAATTATGGGACGCAAAGACATCGCCAGGTTGTCTGTCACCAAAAATCTGTGCCAATCTGTGCAATCTGTGGCCCAAAAACGCTCAAAGGAAGATTATCACATCAAAAACAGATAGACTGGCTTTGACTTCACTGTCATCCTACGCTATACTATCAACGTAATTCCCCCGAATCATTTTCCAATATTTCCAGGAGGCTCCCCAATGGCTGATTTCAAACTTACCTACGCGACAATGTTCAACCCGCCCGAAGAACTGCACACCCAGTACGACGCGGCATTGGCGAAAGTCAAGGCCAACATGGGCAAAGAATACGCCATGATCATCAACAACAAAGACGTGTATGCGGATGAGAAATTCGAAGACCGCTCGCCCATCAACACCGACTGGGTGCTGGCTGTCATGCAAAAGGGCAATGAGAAACACGCTCACGAGGCGCTGGCTGCAGCCCGCAAAGCATTCCCCATGTGGAGTCATACTCCCTGGCAAGAACGCGTTGCTCTGTTGCGAAAGGTGGTTGCCCAAATCGAATCCCGTCTGTTCGAACTCGGCGCAGCCATGTCGCTCGAAGTCGGTAAAAATCGCATGGAAGCCTTGGGCGATGTGCAAGAGACCGCTGACTTGATTTCTTACGCGTGCGACCAGATGGAAGCCAACAAAGGCTTCATCGTCCAGATGGGCAAAGACCCGCTGGTCGGCTATGAGGCAGTCAACATCTCTGTTCTGCGCCCCTACGGTGTCTGGCTGGTCATCAGCCCCTTCAACTTCCCCTTTGCGCTCACCGGCGGGCCGGTGGGTGCCGCGCTGGTCACCGGCAACACCGTGGTCATCAAACCGGCCACCGACACGCCCTGGATCGTCCGCCTGCTGGCAGAATGCTTCCGTGACGCCGGCATGCCCGATGGCGTCGTCAACTTTGTCACCGGTCCGGGCCGCACCCTGGGCCAGGCCCTGGTAGACAGCCCCGAGGTCGATGGCGTGACCTTCACCGGCTCTTACGACGTGGGCATGAAACTATTCCGCGACTACGCCAACGGCAAATACGTCCGCCCCATCGTCCTGGAACTGGGCGGCAAAAATCCGGTCATTGTCTCCCGTCACGCCGACCTGGAACGGGCCGCGGCCGGTATCGTCCGCTCAGCCTTCGGCCTGCAGGGACAAAAATGCTCAGCGGCCTCACGCGTTTACATCGAAGCGCCCGTTTATGATGCCCTTGTAGCCCGCCTGAAAGAACTGACCGAAAAACTGACCATCGGTGACCCGACCGAGCGCAAGAACTTCCTTGGGCCGGTCATCAACAAAAACTCCTATCAAGACTACCAGAAATTCTGCGCTGAAATTCAGCAGAGCGGCGGCAAATTCCTGACCGGCGGGAAGATTCTGACCGAAGGCGACTATGCCAAGGGCTATTACTGCACCCCAACCTTCGTCACCGACCTGCCGCTCAATCATCGCCTCTGGAAGTATGAAATGTTCGTGCCCATCACCACCATTGCCAAAGTCAACAGCCTGGATGAGGCAATGAAAGAAGCCAACGACGTCAACTACGGCCTGACCGCTGGCTTCTACGGCAGCGCAGACGAAGTAGAGTGGTTCTTCGATAACATCCAGGCCGGTGTCACCTACGCCAACCGTCCGCAAGGTGCCACCACCGGCGCGTGGCCGGGCTTCCAACCCTTCGGCGGCTGGAAAGGCTCTGGTGCAACCGGCAAGAACGCTGGCGGCCTCTACTACCTGCAACTCTACATGCACGAACAAATCCGCACGCTCATCAAATAAATCCATGTCCTGTGGGGGCGGATGCTGAAACAAGGCGGCATCCGCCCTTCTTTTTGAATTCGGACTCATCAGGTATCATCCTGACCGCTTAGAAAAAAGAACAGGGGAGGCAAGGGAGACAAACAAACAGACAAACTGGCGACTTTCTCCCCTCCCTGCGAACCGCTGCAGGCAGGCCATCCAGGTGACGGACCTGGGAGGTGGAACGTGCGCCTTGCTCCCAATGACAAACGAACAGAGCAGGGCTTTCCATACTGTCTTTGGAACAGCCATCCTGAAAAAAGATTCTCTGCTGCAAAGGCGCCATTTTGCCCCAGTCGTGTTTATAATTGTAGTCATGGAAAACATTCCATTGCGTCGTAGAATCGGCACTTTCTTTATCCTGGTCGCCCTGTTTTTATTTGTGCTATTCGTGGGGGCAATCATTGCCCAGTCAGAGTCCTGGCCGGCGTATTTCTTCTCCGGCGTCATCTCTCTTGTACTGGGCTTTCTTTTGCAGCGCGGCACAGCCCCCCCGCCGCAAAGCAACCGATTTAGTGGAATTCGGAAACTGAAGAGCAATCTTCAGAAGAAGAAGCGTTGATCAAACCCGAAAGAACGAGAAAAGCAAAAAATCATGAACAAACTACAACCGCTTTCTGAAGCCATCTCCCGCTTTGTCCACGACGGTGACCTCGTCTATGCCGCCGGATTCACCCACCTGATCCCCTTCGCCGCCGGGCATGAAATCATCCGCCAGCGCAAACGCGACCTGGTCCTGGCCCGCGCCACCCCCGACCTGATCTACGACCAGATGGTCGCCGCCGGCTGTGCCCGCAAAGTCATTTTCTCGTACATGGGCAACCCGGGAGTCGGGTCACTGCGCATTGTGCGAGCCGAAATCGAAGCCGGGCGGCTGGAATGGGAAGAATACTCTCACTTTGGGATGATCTCCCGCTTGCAGGCGGGCGCGGCCGGCCTCCCCTTCATGCCCATGAATCAGACCGGCGCCACCGACCTGGAGGCGGCTAACCCTAACATCCGGCGAGTGATTGACCCCTACTCCGGCAAAGAAGTCATCACTGTCCCGGCGCTGAACCCCGATGTAGCCATCGTCCACGTCCAGCGCGCCGACGCCCAGGGCAACGCCCACCTGTGGGGCATTATCGGCGAGCAAAAAGAGGCCGCCTTTGCCGCCAAACGCGTCATCCTGACCGCTGAAGAAATCGTGGACGAAGCAGTCATCCGCTCGGATCCGAACCGGACTCTCATCCCCGGCTTCATCGTCAGCGCTGTTTGCCATGTTCCTTTTGCCTGCCACCCATCCTACGCCCAAGGATACTATGACCGCGATAACGAGTTCTACATGAAATGGGACAAAATCAGCGAATCGCGCGAGAGCGTGCAGGCCTGGTTAGAGGAATGGGTATATGGCGTGAAAGACCGCGAAGAATACCGTCAAAAACTGGGCGAGGAAACGCTCGAACGCCTGCGCGTTCCACCCCTTCAAAGCACACCCATCAATTACGGACGATACTAAATGGCCATTTTCTTCCCTCAAGCAGGTGGTGACCTGTTCACCGGATCCACTGCTTACCTGGACTCGATCAAAAACAATTTCAAAACCGACCAGGCGACCGGTATTATTGAGATCCAGCCATCTCCTGGGAATGATCTCTGTATCCTTTTTGCGGAAGGCGTCCTGGTTGGTGCATACCGCCGCGCCGGAGATGGGTGGATTCCCATCAGAGAACACGAAACTGTACTTGGCTGGAGTGCAGAGCAAGTTCCCCTCCGATTGCTGACACTTTCCGATATCGCAGGACGTTCCGTCTGGTTGGCGTTGGAATCGCAGCCAGGCCGTCGTCTCCAGATCAACAATGCAGAGGAATGGCAAGAGATCCTCGCCGAATGCCGCCAGGCTCATTTCACAGGTCAGATCCAGGCCGTTTCTGCGACCTGCACTGGCCTGTTTGTGTGCTGGAACGGCCTGCTGGTCACTACGGAGGCTGTCTTTTGCACTCCTAAAGGCTTCGAATTTACCCCTTCGCGGTTTTCATGTTCCAATGTGGAGCCTCTCCAGGTCACCCTGGCCAATTTTGACATGAGCAAACCCTCCTGGAAATCTTGCGCACTGCGTCTCAGTGCAGCGAACTGGAGCAAACGATTGTTAGAATGCTACTGTCAACTGGCTGGTCAACGTCTCCTTCAGACTTTAAGCGACGAAGTGAACATCGCCATCCGCAATCAACGCTGGAAAATTCGTTTCGACGGCAACAATTTGCTCGACTACCATTTCTTCCCCCAAGATGCCCATGTCCACCAGGCCTATCTCATGATTTTCAACAACATGCGCGAAAGGATGCAAACGGTACTGGGGAAGTTGCTAGAAGCGCGCATCTTCAACGAAACATTCGAGGCGCTCGACTCGCTTGACCGCAATCTGCTGGAAGCCACCAACCTGACTCCAGCTGCTCTGAGCGTGAAATAATAGAGGAGCTATCCGATGCAGACCACATCATCTACCCTTAAATTGCCCAAAAACATCTGGCACATCACACTGGTTGTTTTTGCCATCACCCTTGCCATATTTATTCCTACTTATCACTGGCAACCTTTTCCAGAACCGTTGAACGATAACATCCTGTCCTCAATATATATCTTTGCAGCACTGATAACCGCGATCTATGGCACATTGCTGGTACGACAATTTTCCCCCGGCGAATTACCGCGGAAAGTCTGGCTGACCTTTGTACTTGGCTGGTGGTGCGCTGTCCTCGCAGAAATATTGTGGGTAATCTACAGGTCTCTAATGTCAGAATTTCCCCCCTTCACTTTCATTGACGTCGCCTGGCTGAGCGCTTATTTCTGGTTGGGATTGTCAATCTACTACCAGCACCATCTCATCTCTGGTAAGCAGAAACTCCCCTATTCATACTTGCTTGTGCTCAACTTGATTCTCATCGTCTCCGCTGCATTGACGACCCTGGCCCAAAAAGCCGGTCTCGGTGAAGGGATGTCATGGCTGGTTCTTTTCCTGGCTGTTCTCTACCCGGTTAGCGACATTTTTTTGGGAATTTATGCCCTGCGCATTTCATTAATTTTCGGACGCGGGATGTTGGGACGTCCATGGTGGGGACTGATTACCTTTACCATTGCCGATTCACTCAGCGTTTACTTTTGGATGGGCGGTGATAAATTCATGGCCAAGCAAATAGCCCAATACTTTTATCTCTTTTCAGATACTTCTTACCTGACCGGCTACCTGCTTACCGCCCTTGGCCTTCTCTCCATTCTGGTGCTATCGCAAAAATCATCAGCAGAACCTGCCCCTTCTCTGTCATGAAACTGCCTCGCCTGGACTATGGCGGCTCTGGGACGCCGCTCTACTTTCTCCACGCAAACGGCTACCCACCAGCCTGCTATCGCCCTCTGCTGACAAAACTGGCCGAACAATATCACGTCTTTGCCTTTATCCAGCGACCGCTCCTCCCCAACACCGCCCCTGCCGATTTAGAAGATTGGACTCCATTGAGCGACGACCTGCTCGAAACCCTGGATGGAGAGGAGACTCCGGTCATCTGTGCAGGTCATTCCATGGGCGCAACGGTCCTGCTTCGCGCCGCCCTGCGTGCCCCAGAAAAATTCCGCGCCATCGTTCTCATCGACCCTGTCCTTTTCCTGCCATCCGTGATTTTCCTGTGGAACAGCCTGCGCGCGCTTGGCCTGGCAGAAAAAGTGCACCCGCTCATCCGGGCTGCGCGCTCCCGCCGCCGCTCTTTCGATGACCTGGAACGACTTTACAACAGTTACCGGCGCAAACCGATCTTTCGCTATCTCGATGACAGGGCCCTGCGTGCCTGCGTGGAGGGCATGACCTGCCCCAGCGAGGGAAAGTACCGCCTCTGTTACAGCCCCGAGTGGGAAACTCGAATCTACGCCACCAACATCGGAGGCGATATGGACCTGTGGCGTGGCCTGCCCAATTTACGCCCGCCTGCCCTGATTCTGCGCGGCGCTGAGACAAACGTTTTTCGCAAGTCCGCCGCACGGCGGGTGCAGCGCCTTCAACCTCGCCTGCAACTGAATACCCTTGAAAAATCTACCCACCTTCTGCCATTCGAACAACCAGAAGAACTTGCGCATCGGATATTCTCTTTCCTGAAGGAATCCCTATGAATGCACTGAATTACTCCTCTACCGAACTCATGATTGTCAACGCCGCCCGGCTTTTGCGAGACGGCGATGTCGTGTTCGTCGGGGTCGGCCAACCAAATCTGGCCTGTAACCTGGCAAAACGCACTCACGCTCCCAACCTGGTTATGATTTACGAGGCTGGCGTCATCGGCGCAGAACCGGCGCGCTTGCCCCTTTCGATCGGTGACCCCACCCTCGTCAGCGGGGCGCTGTCGGTAGTGAGCATGTACGACATCTTTGCCAACTACCTCCAGCGTGGCAACGTTGATGTCGGCTTCCTGGGAGGAGCACAAATTGACAAATACGGCAACATCAACGCCACCATCATCGGAACGGACTACGCCCATCCCAAGGTCCGGTTGCCCGGTTCGGGCGGATCACAAGAAATTGCCGCCTGGGCAAACCGCTGTTACGTGATGACCCCCCATCAAAAACGCCGCTTCCCCGAAAAGTGCGACTTCATCACCTCCGCCGGTTACCTGGAAGGGAAAGGCAGCCGCGAACGACTGGGACTGCGCGGTAAAGGGCCGCTTGCCGTGGTCACCGACATCGGCATCCTCGAACCAGACGAGACCGGTGAATTGACCCTCACTGCCCTCCATGCCGGGAAAACCGTCGAAGAGGCCCTGGCCAATACCGGCTGGGCACTGAAAGTCTCCCCCTCTTTGCGCACAACGGACCCCATCACCGAACTCGAGTTAAAAATCTTGCGCGAAGACCTCGACCCGCATGGCATTTACCTCAAATCATGAAACGCTCCGTCATTTTCTTTGACCTGGGATCCACCCTGCTCTACGCGAAGGCCCCCTGGCCGCCAATCTTTCAAAAAGCCGACCAGGCGCTGGCTGCTGTGCTGCAACAAGCCAACATCCCCTTCGACGCCCAGGCTCTCTACCAGGAATTCAGCGGCTTTCTCGATGCCTACTACGCTGACCGCGAAAAAGGCACGATAGAAAAGACCACCCCTGTTGCCTTGCGCGAATTACTGGCCCAGGCAGGCTTCCCAAACGTAGAGGAGTCCACCATCCGAGCCGCCATCGACGCCATGTACAGCGTCACCCAACAAAACTGGTATCTCGAGGAAGACGCTCTCCCCACGCTGAATCTCCTCCTCCAACGCGGTTACCGTCTGGGAATCATTTCCAACACCTCCGATGACAAAAACGTCCAGCAATTAATTGACTGGCATGGATTACGCCACTACTTCGACCATATCGTCACCTCCGCCGGATGCGGCGTTCGCAAACCAGACCCGCGCATCTTCCAGATCGCACTGAACCATTTTCAAGCCCAGCCCGCGGCAGCCGTTATGATCGGCGATACCCTTGAAGCAGACATCCTGGGAGCAAACCAGATGGGCATCTACAGCATCTGGCTGACACGCCGGGCCACCATTCCAGACGAAGAAGAATTGACCATTCAACCACAGGCTGTGATTTCTACGCTGGCAGACTTGCCATCTTTGCTCGACGAAATCGAGTCAGACTAACAAGTTGTTCCCTAAAAGGAGGCACTATGTACCTGCAAGAGATCCTTGAAGTTGGAATTGGCCTGATATTCATGTGGCTGGTGATCAGCATTGCCGCCATGCAAATCCAGGAGTGGATCGCCAACCTGCTGAAATGGCGCTCCAAAGACCTCAAAGCAGCCATCCGCAAGATGTTAGCCAGCGAATCGCTGACCGAGGCATTCTATAATCACCAATTGATACGCGGCCTCTCAAAAGATGTCTCTCCACAGGAAGAACGCTGGGCAAAGATCATGAATTCCTTCCGACGCGCCCTCCGCAAACCACCGCGGGTGATCGAACATCTTCCCTCCTACATTCCGGCCAGCGAATTTGCTGTCACCCTGTTTGATCTCATCGTCAACGCAGGCACAGAGGCCTCACCCGTCCGACGAGCCTTTGCCGATTTTCATGCTGCTCTCGATAGTCTCAGCACCGAGAAAATTGACCTGACATCAAAAGAAGAACTAAAAAAAGCCTTCGATTTGCTTCTCGAAGACGCCAAAGGGCTGGCGACCTCTCAAATTGGCGAGGCAGCAGTCGCTGCATTGAAAGACAAAATCCGTGCTGCCGCGTCCACGCGTGGCGAAGAAATCCAAAATCAGGTCGAGTTGCTGATCAACCGCCTGGACGATTACTACCAGCGCCTGCTGGCCGAAAGCCGCAATGCGCCCCCGCAAGAAAACCGCAATATGCAACGGCTGCGCTATGGCCTGGTGGCCATTGGCATGGATAACCCCAAACTCCAGGAATCCATCCGCCCCTTCCTGCTGGGGGTTGAAGACATGGCCACCCAAACCGAGCAAGCCATTTTGATTGTCCGTACAAACATCGAGAACTGGTTCAACAATGCCATGGATCGGCTGTCGGGGTGGTATAAGCGCAAAGCACAACTTACTGCCTTTCTGATCGGCTTGCTCCTGGCCATCTTATTCAACGTAGATTCCATTACCATCGCCACCAGCCTGTGGCGCGAGCCAACCTTGCGGCAGGCGCTGGTCCAAAACGCCGATGCGTTCCTCCAAAACAACGAAACCGCGCCATCAGCCGACACCAACCAGTCAGGAGCGACAATCGTCAAAAACTTACAGCAAGAACTTGAAGCCCTGACCATTCCCTTTGGCTGGGAAACTGAGGCACATTCCCTCCAGCCTGGCGAAACATGTCAGATCATTCCCATCAGCGCAGGAGCCATCTGGGGCGTTCGCTCGGGCGATGTCTGCAAGAAAATTTCCAACCTGCCGTCCGACTCCACCGCCTGGATGGGAAAAGTGGCTGGCATTCTCCTCACGGCCATGGCTGCCGCTCAAGGAGCACCTTTCTGGTTCGATATTTTGAAGAAACTGGTCAATGTCCGCATTTCAGGGCCCAAACCCGAAGAACAAAAACCATCTGTCTAAAGAAGCCAGCCCCTATTTTCAGAGTTTTGAGGCCAGGGATTTCTCACCCTGGCCTTACGATTCCAGCAAAAAATAGGGTTATAATCTGCGCGCATTGGTCAAAAAACTCATCGGATCGCTTATGAACCTGTTTGGCATTGGACCACTCGAACTTCTCCTCATTTTTCTGCTGATTATCATTATCTTCGGCCCTCAAGACTTGCAAAAAACCGGCAAGGCCCTCGGCAAAACCCTCAACAAAGTAGTCAAGTCCGAAGAATGGCAGGCCTTTAAACGCGCCAGCAGAGAAATTCAGTTACTCCCCAACAAACTCATGCGAGAAGCCAATCTCGAAGAAATGGCGCACCAACTCGACCCGCGACCTGCCACCGTCAAACCGGACAAGACGCCCCCCGCGCCCGAATCTCCGGTGCTCCCGTCCCCCGAAATGCCGGCTCCTGTCCACCCCCCATCCGATACCGAGGAAGGCCATGCGTAAGTTCTTACGGGCACTCTGGCGCCTGTTCACCTTCCCTTTCCGTGCACTCTGGGCAGTAGTTCGTTTTCCTTTCCGTGCTTACAAAAAAATTTCCGACTTCCTCAACCAGGAACCGGAGGAAAAGGACCTGCCAGAGGTCTTTGCCACTTCCGTTCAACAACCATCTTCCATCTTCGAACACATCAACGACCTACGCAAGCATCTCCTGCGCATTTTGATCGTCCTGGCCATCTGCGTCGGCGTCATGTTTGCCTTCACCCAATCGCTCATTGACTTTCTCGCTCGCCCCATCGGCGGACTGAGTGCCCTGACCGCCATTGACGTCACCGAGACAGTCGGCGTCTTCATGCGCGTTGCCCTGTTTGGGGCCGTCGTGCTCGCCTCCCCCTACATTGCCTTTGAACTCTGGCTCTTCGCCGCGCCCGGATTGCGTCCACGTGCCAAGAAAATGGGCCTGTTGGGCATTCCCCTTGTCCTGGTCTTCTTCATCAGCGGAATTGCCTTTTCTTACTACGTGCTGATTCCCGCTGCCCTGCCCTTCCTGCTCAACTTCATGGGCATTCAGGCCTTGCCGCGAGTTTCCTCCTACATCAACTTCGTCAGCGGTCTGCTCTTCTGGATTGGCGTCTTCTTCCAGTACCCCCTCCTCGTGTACGTCGTCAGCATAATGGGGTTGATCCAGCCTCAAATCCTGGTCAAAGGATGGCGCATCGCCATCATTGTCATCGCCCTGGCAGCAGCGCTCATCACCCCCACCGGCGACCCCGTCAACATGAGTCTGGTCATGGCGCCGATGATCGTGCTCTATATCATCGGAATCGGCTTGAGCTACCTCGCCCAACTTGGTCGCAAAAACGCCAGCAAGACTTCATAAAGTGAAATCTTTCCACAAAAAAATCAAACCAAAAAGGAGCAAAACTATGTTACGCAACTTCAACGGCTGGGAACTTCTGATTGTCCTCGTGCTTGTCCTCCTTCTCTTCGGCGCAGGTCGAATTACCAAAGTGGCCCAAGAACTGGGAAGTGGCATCCGCGCCTTCAAAGAAGGCCTGCAAGGCAACACGGACGAAAAGGCCTCCGAAGAAAAAACCGACCAGAACAAAGAGAACAAAGCATAACCTGTCCCACCCACCCGTGCCATGGACCTGTTCGAGCATGCCATGCAACAGCGCATGAAAGACGAAGCGCCCCTCGCGGCGCGTATGCGCCCACGCACGCTGGAAGAATTTATCGGACAGGAACACATCGTCGGGCTGGGGCGTCTGCTGCGGCGTGCCATCGAAGCCGACCGCCTTTTCTCCTCCATCATCCTGTGGGGACCGCCCGGCACCGGCAAGACCACCCTGGCACAAATCATCGCTCACCGCACCCAATCGCACTTTGAAACCATCTCCGCCGTCCTGGCGGGCATCCCCGAACTGCGCCGCGTCATCCACGAAGCCCAGGAACGCCGCCGTCTGCACCAAAAGCGCACCATCCTCTTCGTGGACGAAGTTCACCGCTGGAACAAAGCCCAACAAGACGCCCTCCTGCCCCACATCGAAAACGGCACGGTCGTCTTCATCGGGGCGACCACCGAAAACCCCTATTTCGAGGTCATCAGCGCCCTCGTCTCCCGCTCGCGCGTCTTCCAACTCCTGCCGCTGACGGGTGACCAGATCGGCCAGATTCTCGACGCCGCGCTGACAGACCCCGAACGCGGCTACGGCAACCGCCGCGTCGTTCTGGACCCCGACGCCCGCGCCCACCTCATCGACGTCTCCGGCGGCGACGCCCGCAACGCCCTCAACGCCCTCGAACTGGCGGTCGAATCCACCCCGCCAGACGCCGAGGGCGTGATTCACATCAACATGGACGTGGCGCAAGAATCCATCCAGCGCCGGGCCGTGCTGTACGACAAAGACGGCGACGCCCACTACGACACCATCTCGGCCTTCATCAAGTCCGTGCGCGGCTCCGACCCCGATGCCGCTCTCTACTGGCTGGCCAAGATGATCTACGCTGGCGAGGACCCGCGCTTCATCCTGCGGCGGCTCATCATCCTCGCCGGCGAAGACATCGGCCTGGCCGACCCCCTCGGGCTGGTCGTCGCCGTCTCGGCAGCCCAGGCCTTCGACTACGTCGGCCTGCCCGAGGGAATTTACCCCATCGTCGAAGCCACCCTCTATCTCGCCACCGCCCCCAAGTCCAACAGCGCCGGAGCGTATTTCAAGGCTTTCGAGCGCATCGAGCAGGAAGGCGTGGGCGAAGTACCCGCTCATCTCAAAGACAGTAACCGCGACGCAGCCGCTCTCGGCCACGGCAAAAACTACCAATACCCACACCTGCACGACGGTCACTTTGTCCCGCAGCAATACCTCCCCAAAGAATTGCTCGGCACCTACTTCTATCAACCCTCCGAACAGGGCTACGAGGCCCAGGCCAAAGCCCGACTGGAAATGTGGCGCGCAGCCCAACGCAAAGCGCTTGGCATCACCCGCCGCGAAGATGTGCCAGAACTGCCGCAAGAAAGAATTGATGAACTGAAGAGACACATCAAGTAAGGCGACCTCCTCGCCCTTCATCGCAAAAACAGTTCTTGCGCCTCCCTGACTTAATCTGCAAACTTTCCAACGTTCCAACATGCCAACACTCTTCCTCATCCGTCACGGCGAAAACGACTTCCTGAAAAACAAAACCCTGGCCGGACTGCTCCCCGGCACCCATCTCAACCAGCGCGGACGGGAACAGGCCGCGGCCTTAGCCGCCACCCTGAAAGACCTTCCCATCGAAGCCATCTACTCCAGCCCCATGGAGCGCGCCATCGAGACCGCCGCGCCGCTCGCCGCCGCCCGCCGGCTCCAGGTCCAGATTCGACCCGCCCTCACCGAAACCAACGTCGGCGCATGGGTCAACAGACAAATCAAAGACCTGAGCGAACTTCCTGAGTGGACCCAACTTCAAGAACAGCCCTCCCTCTTCCGCTTCCCCGAAGGAGAAAGTTTCCTCGAATGCCAGGAACGCGTGGTCACCGACCTCATCACCCTCCTCAACGCTCATCCTGCCAACAGCCTTATTGCTGCGTTCTTTCATGGCGACCCCATCAAACTGGCCCTGGCCCACTTCATCGGTCTGCCCCTCGACCACTTCCAAAAACTGATGATTGCACCCGGCTCGGTCACCATCCTCAAATTTCAAAAAAATCGCTTTCACCTGATCGCCATGAACCTCATCCCGCCTTTCAACGTGGCAGACTACCTTCCTCCTGTCCCACCGGACAATTCAAAAACCAACCCCTGACATTCTCTTGACGTATCGAACATCTGTGCTATACTCCTGGCTATCACATGAAGAGAGGAAACTATGCCCCGAAAATCTGAATCTGCACCCCAATCTCCCCTCGACGAAGGCCGCCGCGCCATGCTCGACAAAGCCCTGGGGGACATCGTCAAACGCTATGGCGACGGCTCCATTATGCGCCTGGGCGAAGCCCACAAAATGATGATTGAAGCCATTCCCACCGGTTCGCTTTCCCTCGACCTGGCCCTGGGCGTGGGTGGCATCCCGCGTGGTCGCATCACCGAAATCTTTGGCCCCGAATCCTCCGGTAAAACCACCATCTGTCAACACATCGTCGCAGAAGCCCAAAAACAAGGAGGCGTCTGTGCCTATGTGGACATGGAACACGCCCTCGACCCGTCCTACGCCGCCAAATGTGGCGTAGATATTGACAACCTGCTCGTCTCTCAGCCCGATACCGGAGAGCAAGCCCTGGAAATTACCGAAACCCTCGTCCGCTCCGGCGCCGTAGATGTCGTTGTCATCGACTCTGTCGCCGCCCTGGTCCCCCGCTCCGAAATCGAAGGCGACATGGGCGACGCCCAGATGGGCGCCATGGCCCGGCTCATGTCCCAGGCGCTGCGCAAACTCTCCGGCGCCATCAACCAGACCAAAACTGCCGTCATCTTCACCAACCAGTTGCGCCAAAAAATCGGCGTCATGTTCGGCAACCCCGAAACAACCACCGGCGGCAACGCCCTCAAGTTCTATGCCTCAGTGCGCCTCGATGTGCGCCGCATCCAGTCCATCAAAATCGGTGCCGAGATCGTCGGTAACCGCACCCGCGTTCGCGTCGTCAAAAACAAAGTCGCCCCGCCCTTCCGCACCGCCGAATTCGACATCATGTACAACGAAGGCATCAGCAAAGTCGGCGACTTGATTGACCTGGCAACCCAACTCGGCATCATCGAAAAGCGTGGCTCCTTCTTCTCCTACGGCGACATCCGCATCGGTCAGGGCCGCGAAAACGCCAAAGAATTCCTGCGTCAGAACCCCGACCTCGCCGATGAAATCGAAACTGTCATCCGTCAACGCGCCATGGGCGGCGAAGTTCCCCTGCCCCTGAGCGCCAGCGAGGATGATGGTGCCCTCGACGAATAGCCCTTTCCTGCCATGAAAACAAAAAAGATGGACATCCAGAGCCTGATCCCCTGGACAATGTCCATCTTTTTGTTTTTACTGACCCTCAGCGCCTGCGCCCCCGCCCCGTCCCGGACCCCGTACCTGCCCCCGCCTCCCGCGCAAAATGCCACGCCCCCACCGACTGCCGCCCTCCCCCGTTCGACGGTCGAGCCGCTCCCACCGGACGCCTCCTGCACCAACGACCTGGCCTTCATCGCCGATTTGACCATTCCCGATTACACGGTCGTTGCCCCCGGCAGTCTCCTCGACAAGCAATGGCTGGTGCAAAACACCGGCACGTGTAACTGGGACAGTCGTTACCGCCTGCGCTATGTAGGCGGCTACACCCTCGGCGCCCCCGAAGAACAGGCCCTCTACCCGGCGGTAGCCGGCGCGCAGGTCACCATCCGCATCTTGTTCACGGCCCCCGCTGAGGCAGGCGAATACGTCAGCATCTGGCAGGCCTTTGACCCCGATGGCCTCCCCTTCGGCGACGCCTTTCTCATCAAAATCATCGTCCAGCCATAATCCCTTTGGCCTCAGCGCTGACAATTTGAATTTCGGAGAGTCGCCCAATGTCCCATCCCAACAACCCCACCCTCGAACTCATTCACCGTCACGCCTCCGTGCGCCAGTACAAGCCAGACCCCCTGCCTGCTTCTCTCATCGAGACCATCGTCCAGGCCGGGCAGCGCGCCTCCACCTCCTCCAACCTGCAAACCTACTCCGTCGTCGCCGTGACCGACGCCGCCAAGCGCCAGCGTCTGGCCGAACTATGCGGCAATCAGGGCTTCATCGCCGAGGCTCCCGTCTTCCTGGCCTGGCTGGCCGACCTGGCGCGGCTGGAACGGGTGTGTGAACTGCGCGGCTACCGGCAGGAAAGCGGCTACCTGGAAAACTTCCTCGTCGCCGCCATAGACGCCGCCATTGCCGCCCAAAACGCCGCTCTGGCCGCCGAATCGCTCGGCCTGGGAATGTGCTACATCGGCTCGATTCGCAACGAACCCGAAGCAGTCATCGAATTGCTGCGCCTGCCTCCGCTGACATTTCCGGTCGTCGGCATGACCCTCGGCTGGCCGGCCAAAGAGCCGAAACTGAAGCCTCGCCTGCCCCTGCAAGCCATCCTGCACTGGGAAACCTACAACACCGACCAGGACGCCGCCCTGCTGGAGTACGACCGCACCATGGCCGAGACCGGTATCTACGCCAAACGACAGATTGCCTACCCCGGCAAACCCGAATGGATGGAAGACTATGGCTGGCTCGAACACAGCGCCCGCCGCGCTGCGCTGGCGGCCCGCACAGGCATCCGCGCCGTGCTGGAGAAACAAGGCTTCGGGCTGAAGTAACCGCCCAAAACCGGACGACCGACAAAACAAGCGGCAGGCCAATCCCCTGCCGCTTATTTTGCTTACGGGCCTTTGCCGCCCTCTCCAGCCCCACCGCCGGAAGGGCCGGGCGTTTTTTTCGGCCCCGGATTGCCCGGCGTCTGGGTCTTTGGGCCGGGGGTGGGTGTTTGTCCTTGCCCGTCTCCGCCGCTCGTTCCGCCGCTGCCCTGGGGAGAAGGGGTGACAGCCGCACGCACAGCCGTCGGGGTGGTCGTTACTGCAATCTGGGTCGTGCGGAAGCGGTTCCGGAACTGTTCCGGTGCACTCAGGCCTTCGTCTATCATGGAAACATGCTGCTGGAGCATCTGGCGAGTTTGCTGCAACACCCGGCCCGGTTCACCCGGCTCATCGCGCAGGGAAGAGGCATCTGCTTCGAGTTGAGCGCGGATGTTTTCGAGAGCAACGCTCATGGCAGGATCGTCCAGGCCGGCAGCCAGTTGCATGGCCAGGCGGATGTGTTGATCCAGGCGAGCGGCAGTCTCAGTCGGGGGGACGATTCCCTGCGCGGCGAGTTGGTTCATTTCTGCCACGCGGACGGCAGCAAACTGCATCAGGAGGTCAATTTCGGCCTGGGGAGTGCCCGCCAGAGCCAGGCGCAGGTCTTCCACAGCCAGTTTGACAGGATAGAGCGTCTCACCGGGGAGGGCATTTTGAGAAGCAAAGGCCGCGCCCACTGCCCCGCCGAAGAAAAGCAGCAGCAGGGTCAGGACAACCGCAGCAAAGTTCCAGGCCAGTTTACGAGGGGCGGCAGGACTGCGGCGGGGAGCCGGTTGCAGGGCGGCGGCCTCAGCCAGAAAACGCGCCCGTCCGCGCGCCGCAGCCTGCGGGTCGCGCGGCGGGACGTTTTTCAGTCGCTCCAGTTCGCGCTTCAGTTGCGGGTCAAGGTCATTCAAGTCAGTCATCAAGTTTCCTCGCTCAAAAGTCGCTGCAATTTTGCCAGGGCGCGGTGCTAGAGAGATTTCACCGCGCCGACGGGTTTGTTCAACGCCCTGGCAATGGCTTCATTCTCCCATTCTTCAACGAATTTGAGCAAAATTACCTGCTGTTGTTCCGGCGTAAGGCCGCGCAGGGCGCGGCGAAGGCGGTCATCGCGCAGGGCTTGCTCGGCGGCAACGTCGGGGTCGGTGGTGAGCGCCGGTTCGGCTTCGTCGAGCGGCTCGGGAGGCGGCTCACGGCGGTAAAGGTCGGTAATCCAGTTGTGTGCCACACGGTAGAGATAGGCCTGCAGGAAATCGCGCGGGCCTTTGCCGTCGCGCAGGGCGTGCAAAAAGCGGCTGAAGGTTTCAGCCACGCACTCTTCTGCCAGTTGCGGATCGCCCAGCCGGCGCATGGCGTAGCGGTAGAGGCCGGGGCTGTAGAGGTCATAAATCTCGGCCAGCGCCTAGCGGTCGAATTGACGGGCGCGCTCCAGGAGAAGAGGGTCGGACGGCACAATCGTTTCCATAAGTTGAGACGGCAGTTTGCTGCTAGAGATACGGGTATCTTACCACACAGGGGCACGCCAACTAAAGATTTTGTAAAGCCCCGTATCCGACAGTGGCAAACAGCGTCACACAGAGTGAAACCAAATTCGAAAGGAGATTTGCCATGAAAAAGATTTTGCTTCCGCTTGTTCTGATTGCCTTGCTTGCCCTGACAACTCTGCCAGCCGCAGCCGGGCAGAGCGGGCCGGGTAACGGCCCCCAGGCGACCCCTCAGCCCACTCCGCAAGGGCAGGGAACGATGACCACCTACCGTCAATCCAGCCCGCGCGGCACGTTTGCCATCACGGGCCAGGTGACGGCAGTGGACGCAGTCAACAAGACCATTACCCTGACCGTTCTGCGTAGCAACAGACTGGTCAAGGCCTATGTGAACACCAATGTCACCGTGGTCACTACGCTGAAGACCAGGTTCCTGTACAAGGCGACCAGCACTTCCACAGCCGTCAAGATCACCTTCGATGATATTCAGGTCGGCGACTATGTTTCGGTCAACGGCACGGTAGCCAACAACATCTGGACAGCCCTGCGCGTCACGGAGGGCGCGGCGTTGAACTGCCTGCCATAGGTCCAGCGCTATTCTCCTCGGGAAAGAAACAGGTCCGCCAGGGCCTGTTTCTTTGTCACCCGTATCTGCAAAGCATTTTTTGCGTCATATTAAGCGGCTACGGAATCAATGCAGATGCGTGAGTATCAGAAGGTCTTTCCCCCTGGTATCGAGCCGGCAGACGGTGTCTGTCGGCTTTTGATATTTGAGTCTCCTGCAAAAAGGTGAAAATCGAACCACAAAGACACGGAGACACGAGTAAGTAAATGAAAGGAAACTTTGTGACTCCGTGTCTTCGTGGTGAAACTTCAGGGTTTTTGCAGTGGAGTCATATTTCATCCCATTCCATATTCCTGAGGAGGAAGCAAAATGAAGTACCCGAAGTTCTGGTTCATCGTTGTCGCC
>DAOTZT010000025.1:0-1654 GCA_034434255.1 Anaerolineales bacterium
GGGCTGATTGCGGCCCGCGAGCCCCGCGACCGGGTCATTACCGCTTACCGCGACCACGGCGTTGCCATCAATTGTGGCATTTCGGCCAACGAGGTGATGGCCGAGTTGCTCGGCAAAGTGACCGGCACCTCGAAAGGCAAGGGTGGTTCGATGCACATGGCCTCGGTCGAAAAGAACATGTGGGGCGGGCACGCCATCGTAGGCGGGCACCTGCCTATCGCCTCTGGCCTGGCACTGGGTGACCAGTACGCCGGCAACGACAACGTGACCATCTGCATGTTCGGCGACGGCGCCACCAACATCGGCTATTTCCACGAGGCGCTCAATGTCTCGGTGGCCTGGAACCTGCGTGTGCTGTGGGTCTGCGAAAACAATCAGTACGGCATGGGGACGGCCGTGAAGCGCGCCTCGGCGGTGGACGAGATTCGTCAGAAGGCCGAGGGCTACGGGATGAAAAATGCCCGCGTCGACGGCATGGACGTCCTGGCAGTATATCAGGCAGCCAAAGATGCCATTGACTATGTCCGCCGCGAGAGTAAGCCGTTCCTGCTCGAGGCAGTGACCTATCGCTTCCGCGGTCACTCGATGGGCGACCCGGAGCGTTATCGCAGCCAGGAAGAGGTTAAGAAGTGGCAGGACAACGATCCCATCGGCATCTTCCGCGCGGCCCTGCTGAAGCAAGGAGACGTCACTGCTGCTGAACTGGACGAACTCGAGCGCCGCGCCGAAGAAGAGACGCAGAAGGCGGTCGAATTTGCCGAAGCCAGCCCCGAGCCGGGGATGGAGGAATTATTTGCGGACGTTTATGCAGAGAATTAACCACGAAGGTCACAAAGGGGCACGAAGGGAAATAAAAAAACTTTGTGTTCCTTACAGCCCTTGGTGGTAAGAGGAATGACTATGGCAAGAATCACGATGCGCGAAGCCATCTCCCAGGCGTTATGGGAGGAAATGGAACGGGACCCGAAAGTCTTTATCCTCGGCGAGGAGGTCGGCGTTTGGGGCGGGACGTATGCTGTCACCAAAGGCTTTTACGACCACTTCGGCCCGGAGCGGGTCAAAGATACCCCCATCGCCGAGAACGCCATCCTGGGCGCGGCCATCGGCGCGGCGTTGACCGGCCTGCGGCCGGTGGCCGAGTTGATGACCATCAACTTTGCCTTTTCGGCCATGGATTACGTCGTCAACCAGGCCCCCAAACTGCGCTACATGTTCGGCGGACAGTTCACCGTTCCGCTGGTCATCCGCGCTGTGGGCGGCGGCGGGCGGCAACTCGGCGCGACCCATTCGCAGACGCCCGATGCGGTCTTCGCTCATTTCCCCGGCCTGATTGTGGTCAGCCCCGGCACCCCCGCCGATGCCAAAGGCCTGCTCAAGAGCGCCATCCGCTCCAATGACCCGGTGCTGTTCCTCGAACACGCCACCATGTACCAAGTGCGCGGCGAAGTGCCGGAGGGCGAGTACCTCGAACCCATCGGCAAATCCAAAATCCAGCGGCCTGGCAAAGATGTCACCATCGTCACCTACTGCAAGGGGCTGGAACTTTCCATGAAAGCCGCCGATGAACTCTCCAAACAGGGCATCGAAGCCGAAATTGTAGATTTGCGCACCCTGCGCCCGCTCGATATGGGCCCGGTGCTGGAGTCGTTCAAGA
>DAOTZT010000026.1:0-5399 GCA_034434255.1 Anaerolineales bacterium
GGTCGTTGTACGGTGGAGAGTGCTTCTTTTTTCCCATTGACCTGACACTGAATTTTCAGTAAACTGACAGGGAAAAGAAGGAGAATGACTATGAAAAAACTTGCGTTTATCGTCTTGTCCCTGTTGCTGGTTGTTCTGACATCGTGCAATCTGCCTGGCGGAGGGACGCCCACCCAGGCCTCGCCGGACGCCGTCTTTACCCAGATGGCGCAGACGGTGGCGGCTGAATTGACTCGCTCGGCCAGTATGGCGACCCTGACCCCCTCCCTGCCGCCCTTACCCAGCGCTACCTTCACACCCATTCCGACCAATACCCCCCCTGCTCCACCGACTAATACCCCGATCCCGTGCCTGGCAGTGGGCTGGAGCGACGCCACCATTGACGTGACCGTGCCGGATAACACCGTCATGTCGCCGGGTCAGGTGTTCACCAAGACCTGGCGGCTGACCAACATCGGCACCTGCACCTGGAACTCGTCCTATCAGTTGATTTTTGACCACGGTGACCCGATGGGCGTCAGCACCACGTATGCCCAGCCGCTGACCACTGGAACGGTTGCCCCCGGTCAGACTGTGGATGTGAGCGTTACCCTCACCGCGCCCGCTGCGACCGGTACTTACACGGGTTACTGGCGCTTCCGCGACCCGAGCAATGTGGTCTTTGGCCTGGCGCCGAACAACTCGCCCTGGATTGTGAAAATCAAGGTAGTCAACAGCACCACAGTCACGCTCCTGCCGGTCTCTTCAGAAAGTGGGAGTGTCAATAGCGGAGGCTATGTTGGCATTGTTGGTGTGACATCGCCCATCGGTGTTGGCGATGGTTTGACCAATTGGCCTGTTCAGTTGTTCCTTTCTTACAATATCGAAAGCATTCCGAGCAATGCGACAATCACAGAGGTCAAACTGGACATGCGAAATTCCACGATTAACGGCAATCCATTCACCACGCTGGGCGTGTTGAATGTCTTCCGTCATGACTACGGTGCCCTCGATGCCTCTGATTTTGTCCCGTCCTTCCCCTCTGGCGGGAACCTGGAAGACTGGGGTTCGGCAGCAGCGCTCAACAGTGTGGAGGCATCTCCCGGTATAAAAACCGCCCTTCAGGCGAAAGTGGGAAGCAGCCGCTTCCAGTTGCGCTTCCAGTTCGTTAACGGGACCGATGGGAATGGTGCAATTGATGCTGTTTTCTACACCCCCTCGGGCGGCACGCTGAACAACCCGGCGCTGATCGTCACTTATACAACCCCATAGGGTTGGTGGAAACAAAAAAAGGGCGGCAGGTGAACTGCTGAACTGCCGCCCTTTTTTGTTGATGACGCTATCCATTTTCCCTGCGCTGCAATTCCTGCCACGCGCCCACCCAGGGAGTCCCCAGCCGGTGCCCGGGCGGGACCGTGATTCGGCTCAGCCTCCCGGCGACCTGGGAGGCGGCTGACGCCACTCCCGCCCAATCCTCCGCCAGGAGGGCGGATTTCATCTTTTCGGCTGTCTGCCCGGCCCAGGCCCATTCCATGCGGAATTTGTCGGCCTTGACCCAGTAACCGCGTTTCTCCCAGGCGGCCACCGATTCGTCTATCGTCGCGGCGATGGTCTGCAGCGCCAGGACGATGAAAGCAGCCAGGTCGCGCGCCGCGGGGCCGGGTTCGGTCTGAAGCGCCAGTTGACGGACGGCGAGCACAACCGCTTTGGTCAGGCGGGTGCGCTCCTTCCCGGCATTTTCGGGGTTGACGATGCGACTCATGCGTTCTCCTGTGCAAAAATTTCTCTGCCGGCATGGGGCAGAGAGCCAGATTATACCAGCAGGCGTGAACGCCATCGCGTAATCGAGTAAGCGTATGGTTAACGCGCCAATACGTTTCATTGACTAGCCTTTTCCTCTCGACTATAATTCCGCCGCCATATCCTGCACCGGGGAAGTGGCGGAACTGGCAGACGCGCAAGACTTAGGATTTTGTGCCGCAAGGCGTAGGGGTTCAAGTCCCCTCTTCCCCATCTCCACAGGGATTTTCCTGTGATATTCTCAGACAGGGGTGTTCCCTGTTGTAGTCAAAGGCAAGGAAACACATTGAAAATCGAAACTCAACCTCGCGATGATCATCAAATGACTTTGGTCGTGAATATGGAGCCGGCGCAGTTGGAAAGCGCCAAGCGCCGCGCTGCTCGTAGACTATCCGAACGCCGGGCAGTTCCGGGCTTCCGTCCAGGCAAGGCCCCTTACGAGGTGGTTTTGCGCACCTTCGGCGAAGGCGTGGTGCTCGAGGAAGCAGTGGACCTGCTGCTCGATGAAATCTATCCCAAGGCACTCGAAGAGGCGAAACTCGAACCTGCTGCCCCGGGTCGGCTGGAAAAGGTGGAGGGCCTCGAGCAGGGTGAACCGGTCTTCACCTTCGCCGTTCCACTGGCTCCGAAAGTCGAACTGGGCGACTACCGCTCGGTGCGCGTTCCCTACGAGTGGAAGGAGCCGACCGAGGAAGAGGTAGAGAAAGCCATCCAAGACATGCGCATGATGTCGGCACGCACCGAAACGGTCACGCGTCCTGTTGAAAAGGGTGACTTTGTCCTGATTGACCTGAAGGGCGTGAAGGCCAAGGCTGCCGAAGGGGAAGCCCCGCTCATCGAGCGCGCGAACATGCCGGTTTTTGTCCGGCCGGAACCGAAAGAGGATGAATGGCCCTATTCTGGCTTCGCGCACGAACTCATCGGCGCTGCGCCTGGTGAGACCAAAACGTTCACCCACAAGTTCCCCAAAGATCACCCGGATGAAACGCTGAAGGGGCAAACGGTGAAATTCGAGGCGACCGTCCGTATGGTGCGAGGCACCATCCTGCCGGAACTGAACGATGAATTCGCCCGCCAGATTGGACCGTTTGAGTCGCTCCAGGGCCTGCGCGAGACGCTCAAGGCCGATCTCGCGGCGCGTTCCAAAGCCGAGTACGATGATGAATTCTTTGAAAAAGTCCTCGAGGCGATGAAGGCGGGCGCGGTCATCAAGTATGCGCCGCAGACTCTCGAAGAAGAAGTCGAACAGGTGGTCAAAGATTTCAAATCTCGGCTGGCCGCCCAGAACATGGACCTGGAGACTTATCTCAAGATCCAGCAAATGGACCAGGAAAAGTTCATGCAAGAGGTGGTCCGACCGATTGCCATCAAGCGCCTCGAGCGCAGTTTGTTGCTGGATGAAATTTCTCGTGCTGAAAAAATCGAAATTGGCGAAGAAGAACTTAAGTCTTCTCTCAATGACTTGCTCTACGAAATGAGCGGTGACGAGGAGATGCAGAAATACCTGACCGGCAAAGCGAAAATGCCGAAGCGCCTGAGCGAAGCGCTGATCCTTGAATCGGCCAGCCGGGCGTATGTCCGTCAGACGCTCAAACGCCTCAAGTTGATTGCCACCGGCAATGCGCCGGCGCAGACGGAGGAGGCGCAACCGGCCGCGGACGCGGACAAGGCCGCTGCCCAAGAGAAACCCGCCCGCAGCCGCAAACGCGCTCCCAAAGCCTCGGCCGGGGAAAAACCGGCGGAGGCCGAAACAGGTGGCGGGTCGGCAAACGAAGCGGATTCCCCCGCCTGATCGGATTGACTGTTCTGTGGCAATGACAGACGTTGACGCAACAGAGCAGGATTGACTGTAAAAGGAGACCTTATGTCTGTCCCTGAATTCAAAAATATCGTTCCTATGGTGATTGAATCGTCGGGGCGCGGCGAACGCGCCTACGACATCTATTCGCTCCTGCTCAAGGAGCGCATCATCTTCGTTGGCACGCCGATTGATGACCAGGTGGCCAACCTCATTGTGGCGCAATTGCTGTTTCTCAACCGTGAAGACCCGGAAAAAGAAATTCAGATGTACATCAATTCGCCCGGTGGGGTCATCTACGCCGGTCTGGCAATTTACGACACGATGCAGATGATTTCTAATCCCATCAGCACGGTCGCCGTAGGCGTCACGGCTTCCTTTGGCACCATTTTGCTGACCGCCGGCACAAAGGGCCGCCGTTATGCGCTGCCCAACGCGACCATCCACCTGCACCAGCCGCTCGGCGGCGCGCAGGGCCAGGCGACCGACATCGAAATCCAGACCAAGCAGATTTTGCGCCTGCGCACGCTCTTGAACGACATCCTGGTCAAGCACACCGGTCAGCCGCTGGAGACCATCAAGCGTGACACCGACCGCGACTTTTACCTGACCGCTCCGGAGGCCGTGCAGTATGGCATTGTGGATCAGGTCCTGGAAGTTCCAGAGAAGAAACATCTGTAGAAACAGTGTTCCGTGAGATGAGAGACCAGGTCTGCAATTGGGCCTGGTCTCTTGCACTCTTTTCTTCGTGGACGAAAACCGTGCTCCCCGCCTCTATTCGTGGCCTGATTCTTGACATGGACGGTGTCCTCTGGCGTGGCGACGCGCCAATCGGGGACCTGCCGGCCATTTTTGCGCGCATTCGTGAACGCGGCCTGAAGGTGGCTTTTGCCACCAATAACGGCACGCGCACGCCGGAAATGTACGTGGAGCGCCTGGCCTCCTTCGGCGTGACGGTCGAACCCTGGCAGGTGGTCACCTCGGCGCTGGCGGTGGCAGACCTGCTGGCAGAGCGTTTCCCCGATGGAGGACCGGTGTTTGCGATTGGCGAGGCGGGCGTGATGGAGGCGTTGCGCGCCCGGGGCTTCGACCCGTTGCCGGTGGAGCAGGCCGAAGCGGCCCAGGCCGTGGTGGCAGGCATTGACCGTGCCATTAACTTCCACAAAATGGCCGAGGCGACCCTCTTGATCCGCCGCGGCCGGCCTTTCTACGCCACCAACCCCGATAAGACCTTCCCCACCCCGCGCGGCGAAATCCCCGGCGCCGGTGCCTGGATTTCGGTGCTGGTCACAGCCACCGGCGTTGAGCCAATTTACGCCGGTAAGCCCTCTCCGGCGTTGCTCGAACTGGCCCGCCGTCGCCTGGGAACGGCCAGAGAAGCGACCCTGGTGGTCGGTGATCGGCTGGAGACGGACATCCTCGGCGGACAAAATGCCGGTATGCCGACGGCGCTGGTGCTATCGGGCGTGGCTAGCCGGGCAGAGGGCGAGGCATGGCAGCCGCCGATTGATGTGATTGCCGGGAATTTGGAGGAGTTGATTCGGTAAATCAAAAAAGGGGGAAAGACGGGGGATTGTTTTCAATTGCGTAGATGTACAATAAAAGTAACTGTTCAGTCTTGCATCAAAACTGTTGTGTTTGTCATTGCGAGGAGCGTTCTTTGCGACGACCGCGAAGCGTACCCGAAGGGTAAGCAATCCCCAAGCGGTCAAGCTGGCCTGATAAACGGGAGATTGCTTCGCCCAAAAACGGCTCGCAATGACATGGCTGAATAGTTACCAATAAAAAATAGAGAACTACCTGCCATTTGTGTCATTGTGAG
>DAOTZT010000027.1:0-2634 GCA_034434255.1 Anaerolineales bacterium
GTGATGGGGCTGGCAAGCGCGGGATCATAATCGCCAAAAATGACATCGTTCGCTTTGGTCGTCGGGTTGCCCTCGAAAGCCACCGTCAGGTCGGAGGGACCAAACATGCTCACCACGGCTTGCACGCGGCTGGAATAGTCGAGATACTCGCCCACGTCGAAGCCCGCGCTGGCGTCTGTTGTGCCAAGCAGGGAAACCAAATGCCCGCCCGCGCTGCCGCCCCAGGCGCCAATGCGGTTCGGGTCGAGGTTGTATTCGCCCGCATGGGCGCGCAGCGAGCGGATGGCGCACTTGATATCTTCGATCATGGCGGGGAATCGGTATTGCGGCGCGAGGCGGTAGTTGACGGCGGCGACCAGAAACCCCGCTTCCTGCAAGGCCGGGATTTCGAGCGCGCCGGCACCGTCGCGTTTATCGCCCTTGGTCCAGCCGCCGCCGTGGACGTACACGGTCACGGGCAGGGGACCATCGGCGGAGGAGGGGTAGTAGAGGTCCATTTTCAATTCAACGCCCTCCATGACGCAATACGTGACATCCGCCTGGGTGGGCGTGAGGGAACTTCCACCTGGCGCTGGTCCTTGTGGAGAAGTGGGAGCATTGCCGCCTGGACCTCCTCCCTGGGGAGGCTGCGCAGGCAGAGGCGGTGGGGCGCTGACGGTTGGCTGGGTCTCGACAGGCTCGACCACCGTCTCGACAGGCTCGACCACTGCCGCTTCAGTCGGGACGGGGGGCTGGGTCGCCGTTTCGAGGGGCGTTCCCTCACCCCCGTCCCCTCTCCCGGTGGGAGAGGGGAGAAGGGAGCAGGCAAGAGAGAGCAACAACAAGATGGGGAAAAGCAATTTTTTCATCAGAGTCTCCTTTTACGGTTTCGGATGCGCGGCGAAAAACTCCCAGATCAAACGCGAGGCGGAGATGGTCTGCGTCGGTACACCTTGCCCGCGTCCAGCGCGATGGGGCCTCATGGCATGGATTTAAAACGCAGGCTGTTCACCAGGAAATCCATCATTTCCACCTGCGCGGCTCGCCCGGCGGGATAGTCGCCCTGCTCGAATTTCTGGATCAATTCTCTGGCATCTCCGTCGAATGCGCCCAGATTATAGACGACAGCCACGTAATCGTTTTCAAACGGAAACACAGCGGTTTTGTAAATGACCTGGGGCTGGCCTTCGTACGCCGACATCGCCGTTTGGAAGCGGATAAACCCGCTGGTATCGTTGATTTGGATTTCGTTGGCGAGGCTGTGATTGCGCAGCGCGTCCCGGTCTTCCAGGGTGGCGAAGCGGTCAAATTCCGTTCCCATGGTGAAATCATAGGTCGAGTAAAGCAGGAACATATCGCTCCAGCCCTCCCCGTGATACAGGTGCTCGAACCCGATGCTGACCATGCGTCCCGTTGCGGGGATCTTTGCGCTGTCCCAATCTGCGTTTAAGAAGGGCGTACCCAGTTTAACAGGGATGCACAGCGACTGGATGCCCATCAGGTTGAGATAACCCTCCCATTCCTCAGCGGATAATGCAGTGCGGGGTTTCCCATCGGTTTGAACAGGGCGCGCATCGAACGTTTCCAGACACTCAAAGGCCTCAGTCGCAGGCGGCGGGGTTTCCACGAGGGGAATAGAAGTCGCGGCCGGCGTAGAATTTGCGGTTGGGAGAACGACGTTGCAAGCCGTCACAACCAGCAGGATGATAGAAGGGATCGTTTCACTTTTCAGGGTGTGTGTGTTCATTGCTCATGATTTGCGAAAGAGCGTAAAGAGCAATCCGCCGACCAGCAACAGGGGGGCAAAAGCCATCATGCACAGACCGGAAACGAACAGCCCGGAAGCCGCCTGCCGCTGCGATTCTACGAATTGCAGATGATCTCCGGCGAAAATATGTTCAGGGAGAACGCTGCCGGTCGCCGATTTCTTCCCCAAGACCGTCACCAGGTCGCCGTCGAAGAGACCGCGATAACGCTTCGAGCCATCGGGCAAGCGTTCTCCTTCGTACTCGGCTTGAAGGGTGCCAGTCCCTTCGACAGTCTGGCTATGCAGGTCGCCGCTCAAGTGGGCGCTGCTTGCCTTGAGAAGCGACACCGGCTGCCCCTGGAGTTCGAGCGTCAGGGCGGGGACGACGGTTTCGGCGTTTTCCCAGTGACCACTCGGTTCAGAGGAGCCTCTCGCCTCGGCTGAGGGCATCGTGACTTTCCACTCTTCGACGGAATAGGCGACGAAATCCAGACCTTCGAGCAGCGGCGGGTTGCCTTTCAGGGTGCCGGTGAACAGCAGTTCCTCCTCAGCCTGTGCCGCTGCCACCTGCGCGGCATTTTCCGTCACCGGCAGGCGGGAAATGCGGTAGGCTTGAATCGCCTGCGCAGGAGCCAGGCCAAAGGCCATCAGCCCGCCGCACAGCAGGCAGAGACCGGAAATCGCCGTGATTGCCAGCATGGAACGCACACGCTGGCGAACAGACGAGAGAAAATTGAATCCCAGCAGGTTCATGGTCATGTCTCCTTGAAACGGACGAATTCAAAAGCCGCGCGATTGTCGGATGCGGGACGCTCTATGCACGCCCTTCAACCCGAAGTCCTGTTTCGTTCCTCATTTCGCCGCTGTTGCACATACTGCCGGAGGATCCACGCCTCCGCGCCTTCCGG
>DAOTZT010000028.1:0-4606 GCA_034434255.1 Anaerolineales bacterium
GCCAAATCGGGTTTCATAGGCGCGTAGTTTTTCGCTCAATTGTTCAAAACTCAAACGGGTGGGGTTGAACATAATGTAACTCCTCCTGTCATTGTAGCAAAGGCCACAGAGATTGTCAATTTTTGTAAAAATCCTGCACTTTCGCCAATTTTGTTTAACCGCCATATATGGTAGCAGGCAAAGCGTCAAAGTACCAAATATGGCGGCTTTCTCCCCGAAAATTTCGCATAAACCATAAAAAGGCGAAACTACAGAAAAATCGAACGATTCGCAGGAGCGCACCTTCAACGTCTCGGCGCTGTCCGCTGACTGTGCGCTTCGTCGGGATAGTGCGACGGCGCTGCGCTCCAAAAGCGGCAGCCGTAGCGTTCGACGACCTGGGCTTTGCCGCTGGCCTCGAGGTCTTTCAAGGTCTGGCTGACATCGGCGGACGGCCAGCGGCTCAACGCCTGCACCAGCTCCTCCTCACGCAGGGGGTGACGGGTGATGATGCTGACCACCGCCTCCGCCAGCGAGGTGAATCCGCTCAGGTCGAAAGTCCCGCTGGCGGGGTGAACAACTTTGGCAACCTGGCCGAGCAAGGCGCGGGCGCGCAGCAGACCCTCGTCATCGGGCGGCTGAACCCAGGTCTCGGCGGGTGGGCGCGTCGGCTGGAGGATGTGGACTTCGTCGGGTTGGATTTTCTGGAGCGCAGCGGCCAGTTCGGTTAGCGCCTGCTCGCTGTCGTTCAGCCCGCGCACCAGCATCACCTCCACCCACAATTTACCGCCATACTCCTTGCGGAAGGCAGTCAGCCCGTCCAGCAGGCGCTCGAAAGTTATATCTGGGTGCGGACGGTTGATTTTGCGATACAGGGCGGCGTTTCCCGCGTCCAGCGTCGGCAGGACGGCGTCGGCGGCGGAGAGTTCGGCGCGCACTTCGGGCAGATAGAGCAGCGCCCCGTTGGTGATGACCGCCACAGGGATTGGCGTGAGCGCCTTCACCTGGCGAATCAGCCAGCCGATGCCGCTGTGCAGGGTCGGCTCGCCCGACCCGACGAAGGTTACCCAGTCAATTTCGCCGCGGCGGTGCGCCGATAACGCCTGCTCCACTTCGGCCAGAATCTCCTGGCGCGGGATGTATTCTTTCCGCTCGTTCGTCAACGGGACGGTGCGTCCTAACTGGCAGTAGACGCAGTTCCAGTTGCAGGTCTTGAGCGGGATGGTGTCTATGCCCAGCGATTGCCCCAGCCGCCGCGAGGGGACGGGGCCGAAGACGGTTTTCATCCGTGCCCGTGCGCCACGCTTTCATCGCACGGCGCGGCATCTTTCAAAGCGCCGCCGAAATAATTTTCCAGCGCCTGGCGCACGGTGCCAGCCGCGCCGGTGGCGGCCTTGACGCCCAACTGCGCAAAAAACTCGATGGCGCGCCCGCCCATCCCGCCGCTCAAAATCACGTTTGCGTTTTGGGCGTGAATGAACTGGGGAATTTGCCCCGGCTGATGCGACTCGGCGTAGGGGTTAGCTACCCCCTGCACGGCGCCGATCTCGCCGTTCTCCACATCCACCAGGATGAAATACGGCGCATGACCAAAGTGCTGCGCCACCAGACTGTCGAGTCCATTGCTGTTTTCTGCGGTAACTGCGATTTTCATGTCAAATCTCCTCGTTGATGAGTTTTTCAAGTTCCTCTGCCATCAAATATCCTTCGATGGCAATTTCTTGTGAAGTCACGCCGGGCACTTCGGCCACGGCTTTTTTGATGTCCAGCGCCAGCGTCACGGCAATCGGGCAGACGAATGACGACGGGCGGAAGGTATAACGCACTTTACCGAGTGCATCGGCCCACAGGTTTTCCACCAGGCGCATCTGCACCACGTCCACGCCGGTTTCGGGGTCCATCACGCTTTTCAGGCGTTCCAGGATGGCTGTTTCGAGGTCGGTCATTTTTCCTCCAACAGGGAAGAAAGGACTCGTTCCCACACCTGGCGGATGGCGACGCTGACGGCGGCTTCTGGCCGATAGGCCGTCACCGCTTCGCCCGCGACCATGGCGCTGGCTACCGTTAAATCGAACGGAATCCTGCCGACGGTTTCGATTCCGTTCCCCCGGCAAAACGATTCGATTTCCTCCGTCCCGGCGGGATACACATCCGCCTTGTTGATTGCCACCATCGCCCGCACGCCAAAGTGCTGAACGGTTTGCAACACGCGGCGCATGTCGTGGACTCCTGCCACGGTCGGCTCGGCCACAATCAGCGCCAGGCTCGCGCCCGACACTGCCGAAATGACCGGGCAGCCGATTCCCGGCGGCCCATCCACGATGACCAATTCGCGGCCCTCGTTCAGGGCTTGCAGGCGGGCGCGCTGTTTAACCAGCGTCACCAGTTTTCCGGAGTTCTCCTGGCCGGGGAACAAACGGGCATGGTACAGCGGCCCGTAGCGGCTCTCGGAGAAGTAGAACTTGCCCGCGATTTGCTCCTGCATGGTGATGCTCTGCGTGGGACATTGGTAAACGCAGGCCGCGCAGCCGTCACAGGCGATGGGGTCAACCCGATAGCCCTCACCCCCGACCCCTCTCCCTAAGGGAGAGGGGGGCGCACCCTTCGCCCCTTGGGAGAAGGGCTGGGGATGAGGGAAAATCGCGTCGAAACGGCACACCGCCTGACAGTCGCCGCAGGAGGCGCATGTCTCCTGGTCAATGACCGCGACCTTCCCGCCTTTGAAGTCCTGCTGTTCGAGCAAACGCGGCTGAAGGACGAGTTCCAGGTTGGCCGCGTCCACATCGGCGTCCGCCAAAATGACTTTATCTGCCAGCCCGTTTTGCGAAGCCAGATGAGCAAACGCCGCCGCGATGCTGGTCTTGCCCGTGCCGCCTTTGCCGCTGAGAATGACGAGTTGTTTCATACGGCCACCCTCGCCCGGATGTTTTCCAGCAGCGCGAAGAATTTTCCTCGATACTCCGGCGCGGCTTCTACCAATGTCTTGCCGCTGGCAATCGCCTCGGCGAAGCGCCGCTCCATCGGGATGCGCATCAGGATAGGCAGACCCACTTCGGCACACCAGGCTTCGACGGCGTTATCGCCAATGCCATCCCGGTTGACCACCACCCCGGCCGGGATGCCCAACTCGCGGGCAATTTCGGTCACCTGTTTCAGATCGTGCAGGCCAAAGGGTGTCGGCTCGGTGACAAGCAGGGCAAAGTCCGCGCCGCGCAGGGTCTCCACCACCGGGCAGGAGGCCCCGGGCGGGGCGTCGCGGATTTCGATGATGTCATTGCGAGGAGGGCGCTCTTCCCAACGAAGCAATCTCCCTGTCTCATTGTCATTGCGAGGGGCGTTCTCCCCCGAAGCAATCTCCTCCACTATTGGCGGGGATTGCTTCGCGCTCCGCGCTCGCAATGACATATCATTCCACTTCTTCAACTCGCGGATGATGGGAACCGCCATCGGCTCGCCGACGTTCATCATGCCGCGGGCAAAGTCTATTCCTCCGGGCGTCGGGCCGCTTTCGAGCACGCCCATCACGTCCAGCCGCTCGCTGATAGCCTTTTCGGGGCAGTTCAGCGTGCAACTGCCGCAGCCGTGACACAGTTCCGGGAAAACCAGCGTCTTCTTGCCGATGACGGCGATGGCGTGATACTCGCAGACCTCCGCGCAGCGCCCGCAATGGGTGCAGAGCGTCTCATCCACGACCGGTAGCAGGATGCCGACCTCTTTGCGTTGATTCAGGTCGGGGTGCAGGAAAAGGGCAGCGTTGGGCGCTTCCACGTCACAATCCAGGACGCGCACCGCCTCCCATTCTGCGGCGGCGAGCGCCAGGCTGGCCGCGACGGTGGTCTTGCCCGTCCCGCCCTTGCCGCTGGCGACGACGATGCGCATCAGTGACCGTCTCCGTGATGGCCGGCGTGCGTGGCGGCTTCTGTTTTGCTCAGTTTCCCAGCGCGGAAGAGTTCCAGCACCTCGGCGGCGGTCAGGGTTTCGCCCGCCGGGGCGAGGTACATTTCGATTCCCGCCGGAGAGAGCGTATCGGCGGCGTTCGGCCCGTAGGCCCCGCTGACCACTGCCTGCGCGCCCAGTTTGGCGATGAACTGCGCCGCCTGCACGCCCGCCCCGCCCGAAGCGGAAAGTGCGGGATTCTCGTGGACAGTCCAGGCGCCGGTTTCCGTGTCCATTAGGCAAAAGGCGGCGGCGCGCCCAAAGCGCGGGTCGAAGGGAGAGTCGATGGTGTTTCCAGAAATGGTGATGACGATTTTCATGCTACCTCACTCGCGCACCATGCGCGTCCCGCATTTGGGACATGAAATATCCATACAGCGCTGACCGACGGCATGCGGCTCTTTATGCCCGCATTTTGGACAAACGCAGTTGCCTCCAGGTCCCGAACCGGGGCGATTGCCGCCGCCCCTGCCCATCCCCTGTCCGCTGCCGCGTCCCAATCCCTGACCGCCTCCACCGCCGCGTCCCCCGCCCTGACCACGACCTCGAAACGATGGGTTATTCACTCACCTTACGCAGCCAATTGAACGGGATTGAGTTCCCGAAGAGCAGCGTAAGCCGATTGGATAGCGCGTACGTACAATTTTGATTTGAGAGCAAAGTGATTGAGTTTGGTGTTGCCTTTGAGCAG
>DAOTZT010000029.1:0-11620 GCA_034434255.1 Anaerolineales bacterium
AACTGGACAATCCCTTTACTTTCAGGTATCATTCGCCTCGCCTTGTTAGAATTTGCAAGACGACGCTGGTAAGCCCGGACATCACTCATCCGGGCAGTTGTGCGTCAATATCTCCAGCGATTCAGGACACTACCCGTGCGGAGGCGAAATGGCAGACCTCATCAAGCAAATTACGAGCGATTTACAAAAGCAAATTGAAGAATACAAACCGCAAATTGAATTCAGGGACGTTGGCACAGTGATTGAAGCGGGCGATGGCATTGCCCGCGTCAGTGGATTGGCCAACGTCCGTTCGCAAGAACTGGTACAGTTCGCCAATGGGGTGATGGGCATTGCCTTCAACCTGGAAAAGGACTCGGTCGGTGTAATTATCATGGGGGATTACGCCGAAATTGTTGAAGGGATGACCGTCCATGCGACCGGGCGCATTGCGTCGGTGCCGGTGGGGGATGCTCTCATCGGTCGCGTGGTCAATGCGCTTGGCGAGCCGATAGATGGCAAAGGCCCCATTGCGTTTAGCGGTTACCGTCCGATTGAACGCATCGCGCCGGGGGTTGTGCAACGGCAAGATGTGGATACGCCCGTCCAGACAGGCATCAAAGCGATTGATAGCATGATCCCGATCGGACGCGGTCAACGCGAACTCATCATCGGTGACCGGCAGACCGGTAAGACGGCGATTGCGATTGACACCATCATCAACCAGAAGGGCAAAGACCTGATTTGTATTTACGTCGCCATTGGTCAAAAGAAAGCCGCCATTGCCCGCACGGTAGCGCTCCTTGAACGATACGGTGCGATGGAACACACCATTGTCGTTGTGGCTTCGGCGGATGAACCGGCGGCGTTGCAGTACATTGCTCCCTATGCCGGTTGCGCGATTGGCGAAGAGTTCATGGAAACCGGCCGTGACGCGCTGGTGATCTACGATGATCTTTCCAAGCATGCCTGGGCATACCGCCAGGTCTCGCTGCTGTTGCGCCGCCCACCGGGCCGCGAAGCCTATCCGGGCGATATTTTCTATTTGCATTCCCGCCTGCTCGAGCGCGCTGCCCGTCTGGCAAACAAGTATGTGATTGTGAAGAAAGACTTTGCCGCCGACTTAGCGGAAGAAAAAGACGCTGTGGATGGCAAGGTCTATGGTGGTCCGCGTTCTCATCACGACGCCACCGAAGCCCTCAAAGCGATGCCAGATGCCGAAAATTACAAGATTGTCAAGGTGAAAGGCTCTGGCGGCTCCCTCACGGCGTTACCGATTATCGAGACCCTCCTGGGCGATGTTTCGGCTTACATCCCGACCAACGTCATCTCCATCACAGATGGGCAGATTTATCTCGTGAACAACCTGTTCAATGCCGGTATCCGCCCGGCTGTGGACGTGGGCATCTCCGTTTCGCGGGTGGGCGGTGCTGCCCAGACGAAGGCCATGAAGCAGGTGGCCGGGAAATTACGCCTCGACATGGCTGCCTACCGTGAACTGGCTGCCTTCGCTCTAATGGCCTCTGACCTCGATAAGTCCACCCAGGCGCAACTGACCCGCGGCCAGCGTATGCAGGAAATCCTGAAGCAGCCGCAGTACGAACCCATGCCGCTTGAAAACCAGGTGATGGTCATCTTCGCTGGTACGAACGGTTACGCTGACAATGTGCCCCTCGAACGGATGAAGAAATGGGAAGCCGACCTGATTCGCTATCTCTCCACGTCTCACCCCGAAATTGGCAAGGATATTGCCGAAAAGAAGCAAATCACCCCGGAGACGGAGAAGAATCTGCGGCAAGCCCTGGCAGAGTTCCAGGCTACCTGGGCCTAAACCAATCTGTGAGCAAGGATCCCTATGGCATCAGCCCGTGAAATGCGGATGCGAATCCGCAGCGTCAAAAACATCTCACAAGTTACCCGCGCCCTCGAGGCAGTTTCGGCCAGCAAAGTCCGCAAAGCCGTCGCCGCGGTTCAGCAAACGCGTCCCTATGCCACCAAAGCCTGGGAAGTGCTGACCCATATCGCCGGTCAGCCGGGGCGCGCCAACCTGCATCCGTTGCTCACCAGCCGGCCCGAGGTCCGCAAGACGCTTGTGGTAGTCATCAGCGGCGATCGCGGCCTGGCAGGGGCCTATAACACCAACATCATCCGCTTCATTGCCCAGCACTTCGACCGCTATCCCAATCCGGTTGCCTACGTCGCAGTTGGGCGCAAAGGACGCGATATGCTTCTCCGCCGCCGCAAGGAGGTAGTGGCTGAGTTCAGCAATCTGCCGGCAGCACCGTCCTTTGCCAGCGTTTCAGCCATTGGACGGTTGGTAGTGGATGACTTTCTCAAAGGCGAGGCAGATGAAGTCTGGCTGGTCTATACCGATTTTACCAGCATGGTCAAGCAGGAGCCGGTGGTCAAAAAACTCCTGCCGCTCGAAGTCGGCGAGAAACAAGACCGTATTCAGGCTTACGAACACCATCACTTGACTGCAGCCTACACCTACGAACCGGATGAGCGTGAAATTCTCGATACCATCATCCCGCGCTTCACCGCGTTGCAAGTGTATCAGGCCATCCTGGAATCGCTTGCTTCGGAGCATGCCGCCCGCATGGTGGCCATGCGCAATGCAACCGATAATGCCCTCGAACTCGCCGGGCATTTGCAATTGATGTACAACAAGGCTCGTCAGCAGAGCATTACCAATGATCTTTTGGATATTGCCGGCGGCGCTGAAGCGCTTGCCAAAGCAATGACTCAACGATAACTTACCGGAGGAAACTCATGGCGAATGTAACTGGCCGCGTGATTCAAATTCAGGGCAGTGTTGTGGATGTAGAATTCCCCGAAGGCAAACTCCCTGAGGTTTTTGAAGCGCTTGAAATTGCCCGCCCTAACGACCTGCCGCTGGTGCTGGAGGTAGAAAAACACCTGGGAAATAACTGGGTACGTTGTGTGGCGATGGACTCGACCGATGGCCTGCAGCGCGGCGTGGAAGCGGTTGCCACCGGCGCCCCGATTCGGGTCCCGGTTGGGCCGGCCACGCTGGGGCGCATCTTCAACGTCCTCGGTCGCCCGGTAGATGAGAAACCCGAACCGGTGAACGCGGTTGAATACTACCCGATTCACCGCCCCGCTCCCCCGTTTTCCGAACAGTCCACCCGCACCGAAGTCTTTGAGACCGGCATCAAGGTCATTGATCTGATCGCTCCCTTCACCAAAGGCGGTAAGACTGGTATCTTCGGCGGTGCAGGCGTTGGCAAGACGGTCATCATCCAGGAACTCATCCGCTCGGTGGCGACTGTTCACCAGGGCAACTCGGTCTTCGCTGGCGTCGGCGAGCGGACCCGCGAAGGCACCCAACTTTACCGCGAAATGCTCGAATCGGGCGTGATGAAAGATACCGTGATGGTCTTCGGCCAGATGAACGAGCCGTCGGGGGTGCGTCTGCGCGTGGCGCTGACGGCCCTCTCGATGGCCGAATATTTCCGCGACCAGGGCAAGGACGTACTGCTCTTCATTGACAACATCTTCCGCTTCACCATGTCTGGCTCGGAGGTCTCCGCTCTCCTGGGCCGCATGCCCTCCGCGGTTGGTTACCAGCCGACCCTGGCGACCGAGATGGGTGAACTTCAGGAACGCATCACCTCGACCCGCACCGGCTCGATCACCTCGATGCAGGCCGTTTACGTCCCAGCGGACGATTACTCGGACCCCGCCCCGGTTGCTACCTTCACCCACCTGGACGCCACCATTGCCCTTGAGCGCTCCATCGCCGAAAAAGGCATCTACCCGGCTGTGGACCCGCTGGCTTCTACCAGCCGCATCCTCGACCCGAATATCGTCGGCCCCGACCATTACTACACGGCCCGCGAGTGCCAGCGCGTCTTGCAGCGCTACAAGGACTTACAGGACATCATCGCCATCCTCGGCATTGACGAACTCTCTGAAGACGACAAACTCATCGTGGCCCGCGCCCGCAAGATCGAGCGCTTCTTCTCCCAGCCCTTCTTCGTGGCCACCCAGTTCACCGGCCTGGAAGGCCAGTATGTCCCCATCAAAGAGACCGTGCGCGGCTTCCGTGAAATCCTGGATGGCAAATGCGATGACCTGCCCGAACAGGCCTTTATGATGGTCGGCACCATTGACCAGGCCCGCGAGAAGGCAGAACGGCTCGCCAGAGCGTGATTTATGTTTCCAACCAGACTGGCGGAACGCGTCAATCGCAAAGGATGAAACATGCCAATTCGCTGTGAAATTGTTTCACAAGACCGGATGGTGTTTCAGGGCGAGGCAGAAATGGTGCTCTTGCCCGGCCGTGAAGGCATGATGGGTATCTTGCCCAACCATGCCCCGTTGCTCACCACACTCAAGTTAGGGGTCGTTACCGTGCGCTTCGGTGGCAATGAAGAGTATTTCACCATTGCGGGCGGAATCGCCGAAATTCAACCTGACAAAATCACCATTCTCGCCGATGCTGCCGAAAACGTGAGTGAAATTGATGTCGAACGGGCAGAGGCTGCCCGTCGCCGCGCCCAGGAGGCCCTGGCCAAAGGCCCGCCTCCGGACACCGACACCTATCTTGCGATCGAAGCCGCTCTTCGCCGATCGAATTTGCGCCTGGATGCGGTCAAACGCTTCCGCAAAACTGGCGTGAAACCCCAGCGAAGCGAGGAGAAATAATCTATGGCTGGTTTCACGTCCCTGTCCAAAGAATTCGGAATTGACCTGGGAACCACCCGGACGCACATTGCCGATGCAACGGGAATCCTGGTCGATGAACCGACCATTGTGGCCATCGTCATTGAGGAGCAAAAAATTGTTGCTCTCGGCAATGAAGCGCGCGCCATGCAGGGACGAGTCTCAGAAGAAACGCTTGAGGTAGTCGCTCCTCTCCAAAATGGCGTTGTTGCGGATTACGAAATCACCGAGGCTTTGCTGGCGTATTTGCTCCGTCAGGTTAGCGGGCCGATGCGCCTCTTTCGGCCGCGGGTGATGGTCACCGTCCCCTACGGAGTGACCAGTGTGGAAGCGCGCGCTGTTCACGAGGCAGCCCTCCAGGCGGGTGCACGGGAAGCCTACCTGATTCAGCAACCGCTGGCCGCCGCTATCGGCGTGGACCTGCCGGTGGGTGCCCCCTCTGGCAACATGGTCGTTTGCCTGGGCGGCGGCGCGACGCAGGCCGCGGTCATCTCGATGTATGGCATTGTGGCTGCTGAAACCCTGCGCTCCGGTGGTTTGCAACTGGACGAAGCCATTGCAACGTACGTGCGCCGCAAATATGGTGTCATCATCGGACCTGGCACCGCTGAGCAATTGAAGACCCGCATCGGCGCGGCCGTGCCCCAGGACAAGGAAGAAAGTCTCGAAGTGCAGGGACAGGACCAGGTCAGTGGCCTGCCGCGTCCGGCCACGCTGACCACCAGCGAAATCGTCGAGGCCCTGGAGGAACCATTGAAGCAGGTCATCGAGACCTGCCGTCGCGTGCTCGAAAAGACGCCTCCCGAACTGGTATCTGACATCATTGACCGCGGTGTCGCCCTGACTGGCGGTGGGTCGCAGTTACGCGGCCTGGATAAATTGCTGACCAAAGCACTCGGCATCCCTGCCTACCTGGTGGATAATCCTACTACCTGCACGGCGTTGGGCGCAGTAAAAGCGCTCGAGTTGTATCCGGTTCTCAAATGGAACCTGCCGCCCGTATAGGATGACCAGGCAAGATTCTTGCCGCGGGTCTAAATGACGTTGCCATTTCACAGGCCGGGTCAGCCCGGCCTTGTTTTTGAGAGACTCATGGCTGAAATTTCCCCCTCTTTTCACGCCAGGACACTGGGCAAGCCCCAAGCGTGGTTCCCGGTGAACAACTGGAACAGGATCGGCAACTTGCTCATGGCCCTGCTTATGCTGGTAGGATCCTGCCTCGTCTTCCTCTATGGCATCTACGACGCCTCTGTCGCTGTTCGCAAACATGGCCTGGCCGTGCTTGAGGACAAGTTGTTCTTCCCGCTGGTCATTGCCGGGGCGATGCTGCTCCTGGGGAGCCTGGGTGGCTGGGGCGCGTACGTGAACTGGAACAAGGGAATCAGTGTACATGAAAAAGGATTTGCTCTCCACACCCGTCATGGCGTTCAAATCTGGAAGTGGGAGGACATCACTTTTTTCTGGACTGCGTCGGCACGTCTCTACTATGGGATTTACATCGGTACGCTTCATAAGTACTTCCTGCGTGATAAACAGGGGCGTCGTCTTGTGTTGAGCAACTTGTTCAAAGATGTCGAGAAACTATCGCGCCTCATCGAACAGGCCATCTTCTCCCGCCTGTATGAGCAGGCCGCCGATCAATACAATCAGGGGCAAAAGGTTGTGTTTGGACCGCTAGTGGTCAGTAAAGCAGGGATTCAAATTGGCAAAAAGTATTTCCCCTGGCAGGAAGTGAGTCGGGTCACTGTCCAGCAGGGGATACTCAAAATCTCAAAAAAGGGCAAGTGGCTTGGCGGAGCCAGCACCTCGATCTCTGCCATTCCCAACGTGCAGGTGTTGTTGAGCATCCTCGACCAGTTGGTCGGGGTGAAAATCGGTTAATGTGCTGGCGGCGATGCACTCCTCATCAGGAGTTGAGCATCACGACGGTCACGCCCTCGCCCCCCTCTTTTTCTCCCCCCTCCTCAAAAGACTTGACGTGCGGATGTCCACGCAGGGCTTCGCGCACCACCTGGCGCAGTTTGCCGGTCCCTTTGCCGTGAATGATGCGCACGAACGGCATCCCGGCCAGGTAGGCTTTGTCCAGGTAGGTTTCCAGTTGATCGAGCGCCTCTTCTGCCATCAGCCCGCGCAGGTCGAGCTCGATGCCAGGGGAAGGAGGCAGGACGATGGATGATTTTTGACTTTCGATCGGGGCCGGCGCCTCCACGCGGCGTTTCTGCGTTTCGAGCGCAGGAGCGCTTTCTTCTCCCACATCTTTGCGGCGCAAATCCTCCAGCCGGGCGCGGACCCGTAAACTGCCCACCATCACCTCGGCATCTTCCCCGCTGATGGCGGTGATGACGCCCTCCGTGTTTAGATTGGCTAGCCGGACGCGTTCTCCCACTTTGAGCGGCTCGCTGGAGACGGCAGGTGCAGGCTTCTGCTTCCTCGCTTTTAGCGGTGTCTGAATTTTTTCTTGTACTTCCTCTATCTTTTTCGCAACTGTCTCGACTACATCCACTGACTGACGCGCCTGACGGAGTTCGTCCCGCAGCATTTTCAACTGGGCTTTCAGGACTTCGAGTTCCAGTTCGGCCTCGGCGCGCGCCTGTTCCAGAATTTGCTGCCGTTCCTCTTCGATTTTGTCCAACCGTTTGGCCAGTTCCCGCTCCAGGCGGCGGGCTTCGGCGCGTGCCTGTTCTGCCTTCTGGCGCTCTTTGCTGGCCTCTTTGCGTTGACGCTGAATATCGCCGATGAGTTTATCGGTGCGCAAATGCTCCGGGTTGACTTCTGCCCGTGCGGCTTCAATGATTTCCTGCGGCATGCCCAGCCGGCTGGCAATGGCCAGGGCGTTTGAGCGGCCAGGGAGACCGAGAGTCAACTTGTAAGTCGGGCGCAGCGTTTGGATGTCAAACTCCAGCGAGGCGTTGACGACGCCTTCGGTGCTATGGGCGAACGTTTTCAATTCGGGGTAGTGGGTGGCGACGAAGGTCGTAATGTGCTGTTGGAGCAGGTGGGCCAGAATGGCGCGGGCCAGGGCTGCCCCTTCCTGCGGGTCGGTGCCTGCTCCCAGTTCGTCCAGAATCACCAGCGAACGGCGGTCTGCTTTCTTCAGGATGCGGATGATGTTGTTGATGTGGCCCGAAAAGGTCGAGAGCGATTGTTCGATGGATTGTTCATCGCCAATATCGGCAAAAATGTTGTTGAAACAGGGCAGCGCTGAGCCAGAATCAGCCGGGATGTGCAGGCCGCTTTGGGCCATGATGGCCAACAGACCAACTGTCTTGAGCGTGACGGTTTTGCCGCCGGTATTGGGGCCGGTAATGACCACCGCAAAGGTGCCAGGGGGCGGGTCAATCGTAATTGGCACAACCGTTTGGGGGTCGAGCAGCGGGTGGCGAGCGTTGAGGAGTTTGATGGTGGGCACGTGGGGCGTCGCATGGCGCGCCTCGTTTGGCGATGACGGGCGATGGTGTGCTTTGGGCATTTCCAGCAAAATGGGCTCGTAGCCGTGCAGCGCCTCGGCATATCTGGCTTTTGCCAACGCCAGGTCGAGTTCGGCCAGCGCTGCCACTGCTGGGATAATTTCAGTGCTGTGCTTTCCTACCTCGGCAGAAAGGCTTGCCAGAATACGGCGGATTTCTTCTCGCTCGGCGAGTTGGGCCTCGCGATAGGCGTTATTGAGTTCAACCACGGCCAGTGGCTCGATGAAGAGCGTTGCGCCGGTTGAGGACTGGTCGTGAATGATGGCTTTGATCTGGCCCTTGAACTCGGCCCGCAGGGGAATGACGTAGCGGCCATCGCGCTGGGTGATGACCGTATCTTGCAGTTTGGCTGCCGTTTCGGGGTCGGAAAGGTAACGCTGCAGGCGGGAGAGCAAGCGTTCGTGGGTGAGACGTACCTGGCGGCGTATCTCGCTCAGGAGAGGCGAGGCGCTGTCGGCCACCTCGCCGGTCTCGGTGATACAGCGGTTAATCGCCTCGATCAGTTCGGGAAGAACCGGAAGGCGCAGGGCGATCTCGGCCAGATGGGGGTATTCACCGGTGCGCTTTTCAAAGTAGCGGCGCAGTTGACGCATGGAATCGAGCGTGGCGTGCACATCGAGCAGTTCTTTGGGGTCGAGCACGCCGCCGCGAGCGCACAAATCTACCTGGTCGCGGATGTCGTGAGCGCCGCCGATTGTCAGATCATGGATGGAGAGCAGTTTGCGCGCTTCGGTTGTGGTGGCGAGGCGGTCGCAGGCGGTGACGAAGTCGGGGGTGGGGGTGAGGGCGCGCGCCAGTTCTGCCGAAGCGGAGAAGTCGCAGAATTCTGCCAGGCGGTCGAGAATTTTCGGGAAGTCGAGCACAACGAGGGTTTTAGCGTCCATACGGGGTGAATTTAACCACAGGATGAAAGATTAGAGTAGTACCCTGACGGGCAAGGCGAAAGGCCGCCCTGTTCGGACGGCCTTTCTGGGCGCGCTGCGGCATCGTTCGCTATTCAACAGCGAGGAGGGATGCCGCAGCGCTTTGTTTCAAACTACTATCCATGATGGGCACCACCTCCTCTTCTGTAAAGATGGCTATGTCTTGCGCCCCCTGACGGAGGCCAGTATCACATAAAACAATTTAGATGTCAATGGTAGGATTAAACTTCTTTCAGAATGATGCGGGCATCTACCGCAAGTGCCCCGCGACCGGCAGGTAAGACCATCAACGGGTTGACGTCCAGTTCCTCGATTTCGGGGAAGTCGGCGGCGAGTTGCCCAATGCGGACAATGGCTTCGACCAGGGCAGCGCGGTCGGCAGGCGGAGCGCCGCGCAGGCCTTGCAGCAGTTTGGCCGAGCGAACTTCGCTGATCATTTCCTCGGCGTCCTGGCGTGAGAGCGGGGCCAGCCGGAAACTGACATCGGCCAGCGCTTCCACATAGACTCCACCCAGCCCAAACATGACCAGTGGCCCGAAGACCGGATCGCGTTTGACGCCGAGAATGACCTCCTGCCCGCCTGTGACCATCGGCTGGACCTGGACGCCGCGGATGTCGGCCTGGGGATGGGCGGCCCGGGCGCGCGTGACGATAGTCTGCCAGCCCTGCCGGGCCGCCTCCGCGTCTGGAACGTTCAGCAATACCCCGCCGACCTCGGTCTTGTGCAGGATGTCGGGGGAGGCAAGTTTGAGCGCCACCGGGAAACCGATTTTGGCTGCGAAGCGGGCGGCTTCGTCGGGGGTCGTTGCCAGGTAGTCTTTGGGGGTGGGGATGCCGTAGGCTTCCAGGGTGAGGCGGGCCGAAGCGGCGTCGAGGGCGCGCTGGCGGTTTTGACGGGCAGCAGACAACAGGTCTTGCACCTGCTGCGGGGCAATGCCGGTCGGGATTTCGGGCAGGAGGTGTTTTTTCTCCAGCCACAGGGCGCGGCGGCGCATGATTCCGAAAGCGTGGATGGCGTCTTCGGGGAAACGGTAGGCAGGCAGGCCGGCCGCGTCGGCGACGGCAAAGGCCTCTTTGAGGCTGATCTCGCCCATCAGGCAGGCCAGGACGGGTTTTGGGGTGGGGGAATTCTGGAGGACTGATACAATCGTTTCCAGGATGGCTCGCGGGTTGTTCAACACAACCGGTACCAGGATGACCAGGATGCCGTCATTGGCGGGGTCGGCAAGCAGGGCCTCGAGAGCACGGCGGTAGTGGGTTTCGTTTGCTCCGCCGAGCATATCCACCGGGCCGTTTACGGCGGCATTGGGATTCAGGAAGGTCCGCAGGGTGGCAACAGTTTCAGGGCTGGTGCGGGCGAGCGTCAGGCCGGCGGGTTCGAGGGCGTCTGCTGCCAGAGCAGCCGGGCCACCCGCATTGGTCAGGATGGCGATGCGGTTGCCCTGCAGAAGGGGCTGGTGCGCCAGGGCCAGGGCAGCGCCGAAGAGAGGTTCGATTTGTTCGATTTCAATGATTCCGGTCTGCTTGCAGGCCGCGCGGAAGGCAGCATGGACCCCTGCCAGGGCGCCGGTGTGTGAAGCGGTGGCAACCTGACCGGTTTGCGTCCGCCCGCTTTTGAGGGCCAGCACCGGTTTACGCAGGGAAGCCTGGCGGGCGGCAGCGAGGAAGGCCGGGCCGTCTTTGATGTCTTCCAGGTAGAGGGCGATGACGCGGCTGGAGTCGTCTTCGCTGAGATAGGCCAGCAGGTCTGATTCGTTGACGTCCACTTTGTTGCCGATGCTCAGGAAGCGGCTGAAGTGCAGGCCGCGCGCCTGGGCCCAGTCAATGATTCCGCCGCACAGGGCGCCAGATTGGGAGACGAAGTCGATGAGTCCGCGTCCGTGCATGCCGGTCGCGAAGGTGGTGTTGAGGGGGGTGTGGGTGTCAATGACGCCGATGCCGTTTGGTCCCATCAGGCGCATGCCATAACGGCGGGCGATTTCCAGGCAGAGACGTTCGCGCGCTTCTCCTTCGGGGCCGATTTCGCGGAACCCGCCCGAGAGGATGACGGCGGCTTTTACGCCGCGCCGGCCGCAGTCTTCGAGCAGGGAGGGAATCACCTCTGCCGGGACGATGATGATGGCCAGTTCAACCGGGTCGGGGACAGAGAGGATGTCGGGGTAGCAGCGCAGGCCGAAAATCTCTGTCGCTTTGGGGTTGATGGGATAGATCGGGCCAGGGTAGCCGTCTTGGGGGTCGAGCAGGTTGACCATGATGCCGTAGCCGAGTTTGGTGGGGTCGTTGCTGGCGCCGATAAGCGCCACGCCGTTTGGGCGGAAGAAGGATGTAAGAGTGTCGGGGGAGGGGCGCATAGGACTCCTAAAACAAGGGGAAAGTTTTTAAGGCAAAGTTACGGTTGATTATAGTCGAGCATAGGGCAAAGAGTAAATCGAATTTGACAATGTCATCTTTTCGTATAGTTGTCATTGCGAGGAGCGTTTTTTGCGACGAAGCAATCTCCTTGCAAGCCAGGAGACTGCTTCGCTTTGCTCGCAGTGACAAAATGCGTAGAGTTTATAGAAC
>DAOTZT010000030.1:0-4378 GCA_034434255.1 Anaerolineales bacterium
TATAAACTCTACGCATTTTGTCACTGCGAGCAAAGCGAAGCAGTCTCCTGGTTTGCGAGGGGATTGCTTCGTCGCAAAAAACGCTCCTCGCAATGACAACTATACGAAAAGATGACATTGTCAAAGTAGTCACAGAATGCAAAAAATCCTTTTACTTCCCTCGCCATGTACTTTGTGCCCTCGTGATTATTCTTTTGCAGTCAGGTCATTAAAGTGCGCTATTTCGAGAAGGGCGTAAAAGAGAGCGTGTTCACTTTCTTGCAACAGGGCTCATCTTTCAAACAATTATTTTGCCCAACTGTAAGAGGTCAAGGCATTTACACTATAGCACGCGAGCGAGAACGAATCCAGTGAGGATTGTCATTAAGCCGTCATGTAAAACATTGTCCGATGAAACATGATACAATTTTCTCGAACATCTTAAGCAAACAAGATATCGAAGCAGGAAAAGCAAAATGTATTTCCCGAGTCAAGAAGAATTCACATTGCCCCGCGCTATAAAACAAAGCAGCCCGATGTACCAGACCAAAATCCCGATTGGCTGGCAGCGGACTTGTTCTTGCCCTCCCAACCACCTCAACTGCTTATCTGCAAAAGAATGGCTCAAATGTCAAATAGGGGTATGGCAATTCTTCTACGAGAGCCGAGATATTCGCGACAAGAATTTACATCCGGCAACATTTCCCCTCTCCCTGGCGAAAAAAGTAATCAGTCTGTTCACACATGAAGGCGAACTGGTGCTCGATCCATTCGTCGGAAGCGGAACAACGCTTCTCGCCGCGCAGGATCTGAACCGCAACGCTGTCGGCTTTGATCTTCAAGAAAAATACATTGATTTATGCGTCAGTCGTCTGGCAAGCAACAATTTGTTCAATCAGGCTCAACAAATCGCAATTCAAGATGATGCCCTGAACATCTCCGAATACTTGCATCCTGAAACGGTCAGTTTAATCTGGACCTCTCCCCCTTACGCAAATTTGCTCAACCGCAAACGCAAAAACAAATCCCGAAGAGAGCGGAAGAACGAACAACTCCACAAGGTAGAACAATACTCTCAAGACCCTCGCGACTTGGGTACCATGGAGTTAGAGGAATATACACAGGCCATGGGAGACATTTTTGAAAGATTGCTTCCTCTTTTGCGTCCCAAAGGTCACTGTGTCATCAACGTGCCAGATATGTGGTGGGAAAACGAACGCATCACTATTCACGTGGCCCTTATCAACGAATTGCGGCAACGCGGCTACGAGTTAAGAAACACAATCATTTGGGATCGAACAAACATCGTCAACAAAATTGGTATTTTTGGTTACCCCAGTAATTACATCACCATGGGAACAACGTTCGAGTATTTGCTTGACTTCTGGAAGCCCTCATGAAAATCTACACCAAGCAAGACTTAATTGAGGCCCTTAAGGAAATCAAAGAACGTGGCTGGATTCCAAACGCCAGACCTGGCAATGTAGGCGGTATTGGTAATACGCTTGAAGACCTGCTGGGCATTCAAGAAAATAACCTTCCCATTCCGAATACCTCTGAGTGGGAACTAAAATGTCAACGCGCAAACACCACTTCTCTCCTCACCCTCTTTCACATGGAGCCATCTCCGCGGGCATTAAAACTCGTGCCAAATATGCTCTTGCCCAAATACGGCTGGCCGCATCAACTTGCTGGAATAAAATATCCGTCCGATGAAATGAGTTTTCGCCAGACTATCCACGGTCTTCAGCATAGTGACCGGGGCTTTAAAGTAGTGATTGACAGAGGGAATCAAAGAGTGCTGGTTTCTTTCGATGCAAAGGCTGTAGATCCAAAACATGCAAAGTGGTTGGAAACTGTCGAAAAACGAGCCGGTCTGGACGAGTTGAATCCACAACCTTATTGGGGATTTGACGATCTGTATCACAAGGCTGGAACAAAACTTCTCAATACTTTCTATGTCGAGGCCGAGGTAAAGAAAGAGGAAGACAAAGAATTTTTCCACTACACGCGGGTGTTGATTTTGCGCAAGTTCGACCTCGAACGATTGATTACAGCAATTGCCGAAGGAAACATCCTGATAGATTTTGACGCCCGCACCAGTCACAATCACGGGACAAAGTTCCGCTTAAGGCAAAATGCTTTGCCACTGTTGTACGCCGAAGTTGAAGAAATTGTGTAGGAAACATAATGCTCCCCCTCCTCTTCACCTTCTCCCAATCCTCCCTCCAGGACTACCTCGACTGCCCGCGGCGCTTCGAATTGCGCTACCTGCGGCAGTTGCAATGGCCAGCGGTCGAGAGCGAACCGGTGCTGGAAAACGAACGCCGCCAGCAGGAGGGGCAACTCTTCCACCGCCTGGTCCAGCAGCATCTGCTGGGCATCCCGCTCAAAAAACTGACTCCCCTCGCCTCCACCCCCGACCTGCGCCGCTGGTGGGATAATTACCTTACCCACCGGCCAACTCTTGATGATTACACGAAATACACCGAACTGGTGCTGATGGCTCCCATCGGCGCGCACCGCCTGCTCGCCAAATACGACCTGGTCGCCATCCAGCCCGGCAAACAGGCGCTCATCTACGACTGGAAGACCTACGCCAGACGTCCGAGCAACGAACACATGGCCGCCCGCCTGCAAACGCGCGTCTACCGCGCCCTGCTTGTCCGCGCCGGGGCGCACCTGAACAGCGGCGCGCCCATCTCCCCAGAGCAAATCGAGATGACTTACTGGTACGCCAACTACCCCGCCGAGCCGGCGCGCTTCCCCTACACCTCCGCCCAGTACGAGCGTGACTGGGCCGCCCTCGAAAAACTTGTCGCCGAAATCTCCGCCGCCAGCAACTTCCCCAAGACCGAAGAAGAGGCCCGCTGTTCCTACTGCGCCTACCGCTCCTACTGCGAGCGCGGCATCGTTGCCGGTCAGGGCGACGAACTCGAAACCGAACTGAGCGAACCCGAAATCAACTTCGAGCAGATTCAGGAAATCGCCCTGTGACCATGCGCTGGACCGACGCGCCGTCTCTTCCCATTCCCGACCTGCCCGAACTTCCCCCGCTCGTGGCGCAGATTCTCGCCCGGCGGGGAATTTCCTCCCCCCACGCCGCCCGCGCCTTCCTCGACCCGTCCCGCTACAACCCGACGCCTGCCACCGCGCTGCCGGGCCTCTCGGCTGCCGTGGAACGTCTCTCGTCCGCCCTCCGCCGCGGCGAGCGGATTTGCGTCTGGGGCGACTTCGACGTGGACGGGCAGACCGCCACCGCCGTCCTCGTCGAGACCCTGCGCACCCTGAACGCCGACGTGACCTACCACATCCCCATCCGCAGCCGGGAGGGACACGGCCTCAACCTGGCCGGTCTCCAGGCCGAAATCGAGGCTGGGGCGCGCCTCCTGCTCACCTGCGATACCGGCATCCGTGACCACGAAGCGGTGGACTACGCCCGCGGCCGCGGCGTGGACGTCATCATCACCGACCATCACGACCTGCCGCCCTACCTGCCTGCCGCCCACGCAGTGGTCAACCCCAAATTGCTTCCTCCTGACCATCCCCTCGCCACTCTGGCGGGCGTCGGCGCGGCCTTCAAACTGGCCGAAGCCCTGCTCGCAGCGCATCCCTGCAACCTCCAACCGAACGCCCTGCTCGACCTCGTTGCCCTGGGCCTGGTCGCTGACCTGGCACTGCTGACCGGCGAAACGCGCTACCTCGTTCAAACCGGTCTGGCTGCCCTGCGCGCCACCTCGCGCCTCGGCCTGCAGGCCACCTTCGAACTGGCCGAACTCGACCCGGCGGCAATGAACGAGGCGCACATCAGCTTCGTCCTCGCCCCTCGGCTAAACTCCCTCGGACGGCTCGGCGACGCCAACCCGGCTGTCGAATTCCTGACCACGCGCGACCCCGTGCGCGCCCGCGTCCTGGCAGCCCAACTGGAAAATTACAACGCCCAGCGCCAACTGCTCACCGACCAGGTCACGCAGGCCGCCGAAGCGCAATTGCGCGCCAACCCGTCCCTGCTGGCCGCGCCGGTCATCATCGTCGGTCATTCCTCCTGGCCGGGGGGTGTGGTGGGGATTGTCGCCGCCCGGCTGGTGGAACGGTACGGCAAACCCGCCATCGTCCTGACCATGCCCCCTGGGGAACCGGTCAGCGGGTCGGCGCGGTCGGTGGAGGGTCTGCACATCACCGAAGCCATCGCCGCGCAGGCCGACCTTCTGCTGCGCTTCGGCGGGCATCCGATGGCCGCTGGCCTTTCCCTTCTACCCGAAAATCTCCCCGCTTTCTCCAGGCGGCTGGCGGCAACGGTCGAAAAGATGATGGGCGCGCCGCAGGAGCCGACGCTCGAAATTGAAGCCTGGCTGCCATTTTCCGGGTTGACCGAAGACCTGGCCGCGGCGCTCGAATC
>DAOTZT010000031.1:0-2329 GCA_034434255.1 Anaerolineales bacterium
TTGTCTGAACACATCGAGAGCCTGCGCCTGCTCGAAGAAACCCAGCGCGGCCAGCTGGAATTGGACAAACGCGCCCGGCAACTGGCGGCGGTTTCCGAAATCAGCACCATTTCCTCGCGCGAATCGGATATCAACCGCCTGCTCGAAAGCGTGGTTCACCTCACCCAGCGCAAATTTGGGCTTTACCATGCTCACGTCTTTACCTACGATGAACAAGCCAAAAATCTGGCAATTGTTGCCTGCGGCTGGAAGGAAGGCGACGAACACGAAGGCACGCATGAAACGACGACGATTCCTTTGGAGCAAGAGCAATCCCTGGTAGCGCGCGCTGCTCGCACCCGCCAGCCGGTGGTGGTCAACGACGTGCGCGCCGACCCGGGTTGGCTGCCCAACCCCCTGCTGCCCGACACAAAATCCGAACTGGCTGTGCCTCTTCTGGTTGGTGAAGAATGGCTGGGCGTGTTGGATGTACAATCGGACGAACTCAATCATTTCACGGAAGAAGATATAAACATTCAGATGACCCTCGCCGCGCAGGTTGCCACCGCTTTGCAAAATGCCCGCAACTACCAGCGCGCTCAAAAACAAGCCGAGCGCGAAGCCCTGCTCAACACCATCAACCAGAAAATTCAAAGCGCTACCTCGGTCGAAGCCGTTTTGCAAATTGCGGCCCGCGAACTGGGCCGCGCCCTCGGCGCACCGCGCGCCATTGCCCAGTTGAGTCTGAAAGACAAGCACGAATCAGGCCAATAGGAGAGGATGGGTCATGTCGCAGGATAAATTCCACAGCCGCATTCAAGCGCTGTTCGCAGACATCGAACGACTGGCCTCAGACCCGCAGGCCGAGAGAGAGGGCTTGCGCCGTGAATTGGAAGCGCTGCGCGCGCGCGTGATCGAACTGGAGGCGCAATTCCTTCGCAGCCAGGCGCAGCAGTCTGGCGAGCCTGAAAGCGACTCTGCCCGGCTTGTGGAAGCCGAATCCGCCTCGTCTGCTTCTCGACCCGCTCCTGGACGTTCTGTCGCTCCGCTGCTCTATGAAAAAGAGCAGGTTGCGTATGCTTTCGATGGCAGACGGGTAGAACCTTTGCCCCCGCCCGAAATCGGCAAATTGAACATCCAACCCGCCTTACAAGTGCCGTTGGTGGCAGGGGGCGAGCCGATTGGCGCGGTTCTGGTAGAAGCCCCGCCCGAAAAACCGCTCCCCCCCGAAGAAGCCAGCCTGGCCGAAGCGGTTGCCCGGCAAGTTTCGCTCCAAATTCAGAATCTGCGTCTGCTCGAAGCCGCCGAACGCGCCCGCGCCGAAGCCCAGGCAGCCACCCGCCGCTTTGCCCACGAAAGTTGGGAATCTTTCCTCGATGCCATTCACCAGAGCGAGCGCATCGGCTACGTCTATGACCAGAGCGGCGTAGGCCCCTTGACCGACCCTGCCCCTGCCGATGCCGATATTCAAGAAACCGTTTCCGTTTTGGATGAGCACATCGGCAAAGTTGCCCTAAAAACCGACCCCGCCCGGCCGCTGAGCGAGGAGGATAAGGCGTTGGTTTCCGCCGTTGCGCGCCAATTGGCTCAACAGGTCGAGAACTTGCGCCTGCTGGCCGATGCCGCCCGCGCCCGCGCCGAGGCCGAAGAAGCCACCCGCCGCATGGCGCGCGAGGCCTGGCAAGCCTATGCCAAAGGCAAGGAAGAAGCCAGTCTGGGATTTGTCTACAACGCCAACCAGGTCTTACCCCTCACCGAACCACCCGCCGACATTAACCTTTCCAAGCCGCTCATCGTGCGCGGCGAGCCAATCGGTCAACTGGCTGTGGCTGGCTTGTCCAAAGTCTCGCCCGAAATGGCTGACCTGATGGATGCCATCGCTACCCAGGCCAGCGTTCACCTCGAAGCCTTGCGCCTGACCGAAGAATTACAAAAACGTGCTGCTGAACTGCAGGAACTCGACCGCTTGAAATCCTCCTTCCTGGCAAACATGAGCCATGAACTGCGCACCCCGCTCAACTCCATCCTTGGCTTCTCTGACGTGATGCTGGAAGGAATCGACGGCCCGCTGACCGAAAACATGCGCAACGATTTGCAACTCATTCAGAAGAATGGGCAGCATCTCCTTCACCTCATCAACGACGTGTTGGATATGGCTAAGATCGAGGCCGGGCGCATGAATCTCAGCCCCGAAACCTTCCGCTTCCACGAAATCCTCGAAGAAGTGACCAGCATTACGGCCCCGCTGGCCAGCGAAAAATCGCTCTCTCTGTTCATCGAAAGCGATTCCGACCAGGAAGTGGAAATCTTTGCCGACCGCACCCGTATCCGCCAGGTGATGCTCAACCTG
>DAOTZT010000032.1:0-25294 GCA_034434255.1 Anaerolineales bacterium
TTGTTCTATAAACTCTACGCATTTTGTCACTGCGAGCAAAGCGAAGCAGTCTCCTGGCTTGCAAGGAGATTGCTTCGTCGCAAAAAACGCTCCTCGCAATGACAACTATACGAAAAGATGACATTGTCAAAGTTAGCCACTTTCCGCGGACACTGACCAGCATGAGCGACACCACAGGCACCAACAAGAGGGCCAGGTCATTGTATATGGAGATAGTGGACGAAGAAAACCGCCATCAGCACCGTCCATCCCCAATGACGCTCGTCCACGTAGCGGCTACGCCGCCAGATCAGACACAGAGCCAGTAACGAGGCTAAATAGGCTGCCCAGCCGATAACGCGATTGACAGTCACAGGCAAGGCTGGAGCATGGCGGGTGAGCCAGCCAACGAGGTTGACCATTGCCACTTCTTGTAAGCCATAAAAGGTGCCGCCCGCTGCGGTCAACAAAATTTGCAAATAGGCCTGGCTGCCTTGCCAGCCCACAGCCATCCAGGCGATCGCTGCCAGCCCTGCTGCGAACAGCACGAACCAGAAAAAGACCTTCTGGCGCCGAAACAGAAAAGGCAAAGTCATCACCAGGGTCACGTGGGGGCGGACAGAGGTCAGAGCCAGGCCCAATCCGGCGAGCCAGTCCCGGTCGGTGAGCAGGCCAAGAAGCACCAGCAAGGCTCCCACAACCATGAAGGCGGTATCCTGGGTATTCAGCAAATTGACAAAGAGGGGGAAAAGTTGCCATCCCTGCCAGCGCCAGGGCGCATCATTCTTCGGCCATCCATCTCGTTTCAGCAGGTGCCAGGTAATCAGCAGCGATGCCCCATAGAGGAGGGTCATCAACAGGGCATAGCGCACAAGGGAGGCCACATAATCCCCATCCATGAGCACAGCGAGCAAGGGCACGAGATAGGGGGGATGATTGAACATCAGCACCTGTCCAGGCGCCAGGTCAAATCCCACGACCTCCGCCTGAACAGCCTGCTGACGAGCCAAATCATACACATGCGCCCCACCCCAGAGGTCTGTCACCCGTCCGGCAGTATAAGCCGAGATGAAATCTGAGCCGGTGCGTTCTTCGTGGCTGGAGAGCATCCTGCTCCACAAAAGAACGTACACAATGACAAGAGACATCAGCCCGGCAACAATCAAGGCACGACGAAGGTTAACGCGTTTCATAATGCCACGTCAGGAAGGGGAAAATGGCCATTAAGAGATAGGGGACGGTGAAACGGGCGGGATCCCACAGATTAGAAAACAACAACAGCACAGAAACCATCATCGGTAAGGCCGCAGCCTGCAGGTCCGACCACCGGCCTTTTGTGCGCCGTACACCGGTCACCCCTGTTGAGAGAACCGGCACAAGCAGGAGAGCCAGGTCGTGATAGTGCAGATGGGGAACTGCAAAGAGGGTCAAAGAAACGGCAAGAGCCAGGTGCCAGGATTTGAGTCGTCTGGAGACCTTCCAGACTGCGCTCAGCAGAACGAGGGTCGCGGCATAGCCGCCCCACCCAATGAGACGGGCAAGCGGCGGGTTCAGGGTGGGAACAAGGCGGCGCAACAAGCCAAGCAAATTGAACATCGCCGTCTCTCCCATCCCATATCCTTCCCCTTGGGCCGATAGAGTCAAAATATGCCAGTAGTCTATGGCTCCCTGCCAACCCACTTGCAAAAAACTGTACAGGCCGAGGAAGACAGCCCCCAAAACAAACCAACCCAAAACCTTGCGCCGTCGAAAGAGAAAAGGCAGCGCCAGGCCAAGAGCAATCTGCGGTCGAATCAACGTCAAGGAGAGACCAAGGCCAGAAAGGCGGTCATCCTCGCTCAGGAAACCGCTCAAACCCAGCAAACCGCCCAGAAGAAGCACAGCCGTATCCTGCCCTTTGAGGACGCTGATAAAAAACGGCTCAAAGAGTAAGATCGAGAGACTCACCAGAACCAGCGCTGGCAAATTCCATGCCATCGCTCTCAAAGTCCGAACCAGCACCGGCAAAGAAGTCGCCGCCAGACCATAAAGGAGCGCAGCGTACCCGAAGTAGGCTACGCGATAGGGCAGGTATGCCAGCAATGCCAGGATGGGATACAAAAAGGGAGGATGATTGGGGGGAAGCACCTGCTGCATGCCGGGGGACAAGCCAGCCGTCTGCGCCTGGGCAAGCGCAGCGAGGGACAGGTCATAGACTTTATCCAGGCCAGATTGCAGCGCCACCCGACCAACGGCATAGTACGTCAGAAAATCTGCGCCCTCCAGTTTGCCCGGTGTGGAGACATAAGCGCTCATCAATGCCACGTACCATGTTACCTGAAGCGCAAGCAGAGGAAGGAAGAAGAGCCATTTATTCAAGCGCAAATGTTTCATACAGATTCCATCTTCAACGAGATTTCACGAGAGTCAAATTTTAATCAAGTTCTAACCAAAAGGTCTTGCATTTTTTTTGCGGTTCATGTATTATATCTGGGCGAGCGGTTGGGTGCCCCCCTCACCCAGCCGTTCGCATTTTTATTCTCAAAGAAAAAAGCCGTCATGCCTTTGGTATACTTGCGTTTGGGCTGCTGGTCTATGCAAAAAGCCGTAAATTTTTCTGATCAGGAGTTAATATGCCTCTCTCGCCCCGCTGGGATCTCTCCAATGTGTACCCTTCTCTCGAGTCCAAAGAATACACGGATGCATTCGTCTCAATGAAAGAGCAAATTGATGCGTTGGAATCTTTCTTCCAGCAGGAAGTTGCTTCAACGTCATCCAACAGGCCAGTGGCCGAACTCGCCGACTTGGTCGGTGAAGCCATAGACCGTTTTAACACCCTGGCCGCTCTCTCAGGAACTCTGCGCGCCTACATCATGTCTTTTGTAACTACCGATTCGCATAACACCCTGGCGGCCAAGAAAATGTCTGAATTTCAGATGACCGCCGTCCGCCTGCAGATGCTCAATCACCGTTTCCAGGCCTGGATCGGAAAACTCTCCCCCGTCCTCGACCAGATTATCGCCTCCAACCCGGTGGCTGGTGCCCACGCTTTTGCCCTGCGGGAGACCGCCGAGCAATCTAAATACCTGATGAGTGATGCCGAAGAAGAACTGGCTGCCGAACTCGGTCTGAGCGGCACCAATGCCTGGAGCAAACTGCAAGGCACCGTCACCTCCCAGTTAACCGTGGAGTTCGAACTGGACGGCAAAGTCCAAAAACTTCCGATGCCCGCCCTCATCAACCTGCGCTCTCATCCCGACGAATCGGTACGCAAGCGCGCCTACGAAAAAGAACTGGAAGCCTGGAAAACCGTCCAGGAAACGCTGACCGCCTGCATGAACGGCGTCAAAGGCTGGGCCAATACCCTCAACAAAAGGCGGGGCCGGACCGATGCACTGCACCAGGCCATTGACATGGCCCGCATCGACAGGCCGACCCTCGAAGCCATGCTCGGCGCAATGGAAGCCTCCTTCCCCACCTTCCGCAAGTATTTCGCCGCCAAGGCCAGGCGCCTGGGCAAGGATAAACTGGCCTGGTGGGACTTGTTCGCCCCCCTCGGCAAGTCCAACAAGACCTTCACCTTCGACGAAGCGCGTGACTTCATCGTCAGTAACTTTGGCAAATTCTCTCCCGAACTGGCCGATTTTGCCCGCCATGCCTTTGAGAATCGCTGGATTGACGCTGAACAGCGCGAGGGAAAGCGCGGCGGCGCCTTTTGCATGGGCGTGCCCCTGGTCAAAGAAAGCCGCATCCTGTGCAACTTTGACGGCTCCCTGGACCAGGTCAGCACCATCGCCCATGAACTCGGTCACGCCTTCCACAATCATTGCGCCTACCAGGCAGGGAAAACCGAAATCCAGCAAGAAACGCCGATGACCCTGGCCGAAACGGCTTCGATTATGTGTGAAACCATCGTCATGCAAGCCATCCTGGCCGACACGACCGACCCTGACGCCGAACTCGCCATCCTTGAGACTCAACTCATCGGCGACTCTCAGGTGATTGTGGACATCTACTCACGCTACCTGTTCGAAAAAGAAGTTTTCGAGCGCCGCGAAAAGGCCGAACTTTCGCCCGACGAATTGTGCGAAATCATGGAACGTGCCCAAAAAGCCACATACGGTGACCTGGCAGCCTACCATCCCTACATGTGGACCTGGAAGCCGCACTACTACTACGGTGGCCTGCCCTTCTATAACTTCCCCTACGCCTTTGGCCTGTTATTTGGCATCGGCTTGTATGCCATCTACCAGCAACGTGGCCCCGACTTCATCCCCGATTACAAAGCCTTACTGGCCTCCACCGGCGAAGCCACTGCTGCCGACCTGGCTGCCCGCTTCGACATTGACATCCGCTCCCCCAAGTTCTGGGAAGACAGCCTCCAGGTCATTGCCCGGCGTATTGACCGCTACTGCGAATTGTAAAAACGCCTTGCGGAAAGAAACTGGCCGACTCTTTTTGCTGAGAGTCGGCCAGTTTGTTTCTACCGTCGTAAATCGTCCCGGCAATCTAATCCAGACGACCGGTCACGAGCGCCATCTTCAATTCGCCAATGGCTTTGGTAATCTGAATTTCACGCGGGCAGGCCAGGGTGCAGTTGAAGGCCGTATGACAACGACTGACCCCCATTACCTCATTGACGATCTTCAATCGCTCGCCCGCCGCCTGGTCGCGGTCATCAAAAATAAAGCGATGGGCATTGACAAACGCCGCCGGACCAAGATACTCGTCACTCGCCCAAAACGACGGGCAGGAGGTTGTGCAGCAGGCGCACAAAATACACTTGGTGGTATCGTCGAAGCGTAAGCGTGCTTCGGGGCTTTGCAAGCGCTCTTTTTCCGGTTCCGGATCGTTGTTGATGAACCAGGGCATGACCTTCTTGTAGTTGTCAAAGAAAGGCTTCATGTCCACGATCAAATCCTTGACCACCGGCAAGCCAAGAATCGGCTCCACGGTGATCCTCGTGCCGACATCCCGCACCAGCGTTTTGCAGGCCAGCCGGTTCATGCCGTTGATTCGCATCGCGTCGGAACCGCAAATGCCGTGAGCACAGGAACGGCGGAAGGAAAGCGTGCCATCCTGATACCCTTTGACCTTCTCGAGCAAATCGAGCACGCGGTCGGTTTCGACAGCCTCCAGTTTATATGTCTTGTAGGAGGGTTTTTTATCTTTTTCGGGATTGTAGCGGAAAATTTTGAGGGTGACTTCCATGGCCGCCTCCTAGTAAGTCCGTGCTTTCGGTTCGTATTTCGTGATGACAACCGGCTTGTAGCGCAATTCGATGCGTCCTTTGTCATCGGTAAAAGCAAGGGTATGTTTCAGCCAGTTCTGGTCATCCCGCTGGGGATAATCTTCGCGGGAATGTCCACCGCGGCTTTCGGTGCGCGCCAGCGCCGAAACGGTCGTGATCTCGGCCAGTTCGAGCAGATTGCCCAATTCCCAGATATTCATCAATTCCATGTTGAAGATGGAACCGGTATCGGTCGGGCAGACATGGCGGAAGCGCTCTTTGAGTTCGCGCACCACGTTCAGGGCATTCTGCATCCCCTGCGCGTTGCGGTAGATGCCCATGTCATCGAACATGACCTTTTTCATGGTTGTCGCAATATCGAACGCATTTTCGCTGCCATCGGCATTGCGGATGCGATCGAACTGCTGACGGGCGAACTCTGTGGGGTCAGCGGGGAGCGAGACATAGTCGGCTCCGCGAGCATACTCGGCAGCCCGCATGCCAGCGTACTTGCCAAAGACAACCAGGTCGAGCAGGGAATTCGTCCCCAGGCGGTTCGCGCCATGAACCGAGACACAAGCGCATTCTCCAGCCGCGTACAGACCGGGCACCACGGTGTTGTTTTCGTCGCGAACGACTTCGCCGTATTTGTTGGTCGGGATACCGCCCATAGCGTAGTGCGCTGTCGGCTGAATGGGCATGGGCTGGGTGACCGGGTCCACGCCCAGGTAAACGCGGCAGAAGTCAATGATGTCAGGCAGTTTGGCCAAAATCTGTTCTGCGGTGACGGTGTAGGGGGAGCCATCCAGATTCTTGCGTCCGTCAATGGCAGCGTATTTGTTCACCGTCTCTGGCCGAACATCCAGGTAAACGTAATTCTGGCCATTGACGCCGCGTCCTTCACGGATTTCGGTGTAAATTGCCCGACTGACCACATCGCGCGAGGCCAGGTCTTTGACCTTGGGGGCATATTTTTCCATGAAACGTTCCCCCAGGCCGTTGATCAGCACACCGCCCTCGCCACGCACACCCTCGGTGATGAGAATGCCAAGTTTGTAAATGCCGGTGGGGTGGAACTGGAAGAACTCCATGTCTTCCAACGGAATGCCGCGACGGGAAACGATGGCCGGCCCATCGCCCGTGAACGAGTAAGCATTGGAGGTAATCTCCCAGATTCGCCCGTGGCCGCCGGTGGCAAAGATGACCGCTTTGGCATGGAAGACGTGCCACTCGCCCGTCGCCAGTTCAATCGCGACCACGCCCGCGGCCTTGCCATCCACCATCAGCAAGTCCACCACCTGGAATTCGTCGAAAAAGGTGACGTTGTTCTTGAGACATTGCTGATAGAGCGTTTGCAAAATCATGTGGCCGGTGCGGTCCGCGGCATGGCAGGCGCGGCGGACCGGTTTGCCGGTAATGTTATTGGTGTGGCCACCGAAGGGGCGCTGGGCAATCTTGCCATCGGGGGTACGGTCAAAGGGCAGGCCCATGTGCTCAAGTTCATATACAATCCGAGGAGCCTCATTGCACATAAACTCGATGGCATCCTGGTCGCCGAGGTAATCCGAGCCTTTGACGGTATCGAAGGTATGCCATTCCGGATGGTCTTCTTCGATATTTCCGAGCGCAGCGCCGATGCCGCCCTGGGCCGTGCCAGTGTGCGAACGAGTGGGGTAAAGTTTGCTGATAATCGCAGTTTTGGCGCTCCGGGAGGCGTAGAGACCCGCCATCAACCCTGCGCCACCTGCGCCAACAACAATAACTTCGAACTGATGTGTTTTCATCTTCAGGCTCCTATGCAGTCCAAAGCAGGTAGATACCGATGTAACTGAAACCAATCCAGAGCAAGAATACGAGTATGCGCAACGCCCGCCGTATCCAGGGGATGGTCATGTAATCTTCGATGACGCTGAGCAGGCCATGCAGTCCATGCCCGGCCGCGAACAGGACAAAGGCGCTGCCGGTCAATTTCCAGAACACAGTGACCCAGGGATCAATGGAGGGGATATTGGTGTTCAAGACATGATTGGCATTGGGCATGAAACTCCAGCGTATCACATCTACAAGCGTCATTTGGGTCCGAGCGCCCATGACCAAGGCGCCAATCAATGCCGTGAACGCGAAGACATACATGGCCAGGGCAGAGATGCGTGTAAAAAACCACATCGTGGTTTCAAAATCAAAACCACGCGCCGAAAAAGAGAGTGTTCGTTTCTTTTGGTTCATTGTCAGCCTCCCAAGCCTGTCTGGAGCATCACAAAAACCGACAGGAGGTAAACAGGCAGGAAAATCGCCCACTCCAGCCAGAGCGCCTCGCGCTGGTATTCAATCAATTTAGGCCAAAGGTCAAAGAGCGTGATACGCAAGCCATTAATGACATGAAACAAAGCGCCGAAGTAGAGAAAGGCCTGGAAAAGCCAGCTTTCATAGATGCTGTTGAGAAAAACCCCCGTTTTCCCGCCAAAAAAGGATGCCGCCATGTGCATCCCAACAAACAGCACCATGCTCAGCCCGCCAATGCGGTGCAGGATAAAAGCCAACATTGGCCCCTGCCCGCGGTAACGCAGCGCAGTGGCCAGACTGACATCGCGTTTCAAACTCATCGGTACCTCCTTGCAAAATATCCACAGGATGGCTAATTATCTCATTGTCAAATGGGACTTAATAGTGACAATACTCATAGATTATTCATTCCAGATTTCCTCATGGAAAGAGACAAACGTTTTTATAATCAGGACTGTATTTTATTATGAGAGCGCCCAATTGGTGAGGAGGCTTTTATGACAGGTTCGCATCACATCAGCCGGCGAGATTTTATCAAACTGGCGACTTTCACTGCAGGGGGCATCATCGGCACGGTGGTTGGAATTCCTGGCATCATCTACTTGATTGACCCTGCCCTCGAGGGCGGAAGCAAAGATGTCTGGATTCCCCTGGGGCCGGTCGAAAACTTCGAAATTGGCAAACCCGCCCTGGTTCGTTTCGTCCGCTCGAAGGTAAACGGCTGGGAAAAGACATCCAACAGTTACGGCGTCTATGTGCTCCGCAAGAGCGATACAGAAATTGTGGTCTATTCGAACGTCTGCACCCATCTGGGCTGTCGGGTCAACTGGCAAGACGAAAAGAAAGCCTTTGTGTGCCCCTGCCATGATGCAGCCTTTGATATTGAGGGCAATGTGCTGGGAGGACCGCCCCCTCGCCCGCTCGACCGGTATGATGGCGCCTTGCTCAAGGTAGAAGATGGTGTCGTCTCGATACTCTTCACAGAAGGATAATGCCATGCGTAAAAATTTTTGGAAATCTCTCTATGCGTGGTTCGAGGAACGTCTCGGCCTGAGTGACCTCTACAAGGCCACCCTGGACCGACCAGAGCCAAAAGGGAACTGGTGGAACACCCTCGGATCGGCCAGCCTGTTCCTGTTCCTCATGCAAGGACTGACCGGCATCTTTTTGACCGTCTATTACACCCCCTCCCCCGATCATGCCTACGACAGCATCCAGTACATCATGACTGGCGTGCAGTTCGGCTGGCTGGTACGGGGAATTCATCACTGGGGCGCCAGTTTGATGGTACTGGTGGTGTTTATCCACATGCTGCGAGTTTTCGTAACTGCCTCCTACAAGTATCCGCGTGAACTGACCTGGTTCATCGGCGTCGGGCTTTTGCTGCTCACCCTGGGCATGGGCTTTACCGGCTACCTTCTGCCCTGGAATCAAAAAGCCTACTGGGCGACTACCGTCGGCACGTCCATCGCCGGGTCGGTGCCATTCCTGGGCGAGTTCATCCTCAAGGCACTGCGCGGCGGCTCAGACCTGAGCGCCCTGACCCTCAGCCGCTTTTTCTCGGCTCACATCTGGATTTTGCCTGGCCTGCTGATGGCTTTAATCGGCGTTCACATTTATCTCGTCGTCAGGCATGGTGAATCCGCTTTCCCCGATCAGGAAGACTAAGGAGCGCCCCATGAACGAAGATTTCAAAAAAGCCGTCCACGAAAAGTATCAGCGCGCCTTGCAAAGAGGTGAGCGCTTTTGGCCCGATAGCATCTTCAAAGACCTGATTGTCTCGTTCGGCATTTTCATCTTACTCATTCTCCTGGCTACCTTTATTGGCGTGCCCGGAGAACCCAAAGCCGATCCAAGCGATTCGTCCTACATCCCGAAACCGGAATGGTATTTCCTGTTCCTCTTCAAGTTCCTGGCTCTCTACGGACAAATTCCGGTCATCGGCAAAATCGAGTGGATTGCCACCGTCCTCATCCCCGGCACGGTGCTGGTGCTGTGGTTCCTGCTGCCCCTGCTGGATAAAAACCCCTATCGTCACTACACCCGCCGCACCCTGGCGCTGACCCTGATGACCGTGTTTGTGATGAGCATGGTCACCCTCACCATGATCGCCAACATTCCTACTGCAGTGGATGAAAACGGGCGCCTGACAACCGCCACCTGGTTGCAGATGGTTGTTGGATTGATTTTGCCCGGCCTGGGCTACATCGTGTTGCTCATCCTGGCCGCGCTGACGCGCAAGGATGGGGCAGCCATGCGCCGTCTCCAGGTCTGGACAGCCGCCGGCACCTCAGCCCTGATGCTGATTCTTGCCATCGTCATCCTGGCCGTCTTCCCCGCCCCTGCTGCAGCAGAAGCAGAAGTTGCCGATACCATTGCCGAAAAGTTCTCTCTCGGAGCAGACCTTTACTCCACCTACTGCACCGAATGTCACGGCGCAGAGGGCGAAGTGAGCGTGATTACTGGCGTAGAAGGGTTGGAAGGGCGGGAAATCAACCCCATCAACAGCACCGACCTGATGTACACCAACACCGACGAGACCCTGGCCAACATCATCACCTACGGCCTGCCCAATTTCGGCATGCCGCCATTCGGCAAATCCGCTGGGGGCGAACTTGGCCCGAGCGAAGTCGAATACATCGTGACATTCATGCGCTACTCGTGGGATGACCGCGCCGAATTGCCTGCCGACGCCGTCGTCTCCTCCATCCCCGACCTGCAGCCCGGCGAAATTCCCTCCTACGAAGTCCACATCTCCGCCCTGGTCAAACGGTACTGCATCTCCTGCCATCGTCCGGGCAAAGACAACAACAACTACCTGATGACCTCCTACGAGGAAATCTTGGGCATGAGCGATAACGGTCCTGCCGTGGTTGCCGGAGATCCCAACAGCCTGCTCCTGCTCCTCGTCCAGGGACAGGAACAAACGGACAAAAACGGCGATCCCATCCGCGCCATGCCACCGAACAAGCCCTTAGACCAGAAATACGTGGACATGCTCACCCTGTGGGTTCTCAACGGCATGCCCAATACCGCCGCTGACGCCCAGGCACTCAGTCCCACCCCTGCCCCATAACTGACAAAAGATTACTCTCCTCTGCCCTGCAGAGGAGAGTAATTTTTATGCGTCCACCGCAAAAACCTTTTTTACCACCAAGGGCACAAAGGAGCACATTGTGCGCCCAAATTCAAGATTTGAGTCTCCTGCAAAAAGGTGAAAATCGAACCACAAAGACATGGAGACACGAGTAAGCAAATGAAAGGAAACTTTGTGACTCCGTGTCTTCGTGGTGAAACTTCAGGGTTTTTGCAGTGGAGTCAAGATTTTCTATTGTGCCTTTCAGCAATCCTTTGTGTACTTCGTGTCCTTTGTGGTTCAAGACCTTTTTGCCGGAGAATCACTCTTTTGTCATCCGATTCGGCGTGCGGTAACGTTTGCGAATCTCCGGCAAGAAATACTCGTTGAAGAAACGGTCAATATCATAGTCAGGTTGCCAGCCCCAATCGTTTCGAGCCGCCGAATCGTCAATATCCTCCGGCCACGAATCCACAATCCCCTGGCGGCGCGGGTTCGGCTCAAAGGTGATCTGGGCGGTCGGAAAAGTCTGCAAGGCGCGGCGTCGAAACTCACCTGCCGTCAGACTAAACGCGCCCACGTTATAGACAGCGCGCGTCAACTTTTCGCGCGGCGTTTCCATCAGCATCAGAATAGACTTAATCGCATCGGGCATCGCCATAAACGAAATTTTCGTATCTTCGCGCACAAAACACGCATACGGCTTCCCCTGGGCCGCCGCATGGAGCATCTCTGGCCCATAATCGCTCGTCCCGCCGCTCGGCACGGTAAACGCGCTGATAAGGCCCGGGAAGCGGATGGCGCGAAAGTCGCACATCATCGGCGGCTGAGGGTCCAGGTGACGCTGGCTATAAAAGCGGCTGTAATAAATCCCCAACTTCTCGCAATACAATTTATTGCAGCCATACATCGTATGGGGAGTGTTATACTCGTCTTCCTTTACCCGCCCCGCACGGCGCTTCTCCTCCAGATTATCCACCCCATACGCCGCAATCGAACTGGGGAAGAAAAATTTGACCGGTCGGCCCCGCCGCTCCGACTTATACGCCGCCAGCATCAACAACTGCATCGTCCCTTCGACATTGATGCGATGCGCTTCCTCCGTGGCAATTTCAGCCTTCGACGACAGCGACGCCGCCAGGTGGAAAATGAAATCAAAATCATAATCATAGAACTGCTTGACGCGGTACACCAGATCGCCTTGTACATGCTCCGCCGAATACGGCTTAATCGCCTCTGGCAGCGGCATCAGATCGGTCGTAACAATGCGATAACCGCCTCGTTGCGCCAACCCTTGCACGAGCGCCTGACCAATCTCCCCGCAGGCTCCGGTGACAAGCACAGACATTTCGCTCATAAAATTCTCCTTTATGCTAGAATGGAAAAGTGCAATTGTATTGTACAATACCCGGCATAGATTCGGGCTGGATTTTTGCCATTCGCTCGAACGATTAAACTCATGATTTCCTGCCGCAAACGCCCCTGGACCCTCCTCCTGCTCGCCGTTTCGCTGACTCTGGCTGCCTGCTCAGGGCTGTTCCCGCTTCCCACACCCACCCCCACCCTCCCCCCGCCCACCGCCACGGCAACCGTCCTGTGGTTTCCCCCCACCAACACCCCTACCCCGCCCCCTGTCATCCCTCTTCCCCCCACCCCCGAACCCATCCCCGGCCTCGGCGACCTCCTCTACGCAGACGACTTCAGCGACCCCTCGCTCTGGGATGTGGCCGATTCGGGCCGCGCCAGCGCCCAGGTCCAGGACGGACGGCTGATCCTCGGCCTCGATTCTGGTCCGCTGACCATCGTTTCCCTGCGCCACCAGCCCGTGCTGGGTGACTTCTACGCCGAAGTAACAGCCACCCTCCACCTGTGCCGCAGCCGTGACCAGTACGGAATGCTCTTTCGCGCTGCCTCTGCCAGCGTTGCCTATCGCTTTGTACTCACCTGCGAGGGCAACATCCGCCTCGAGCGCTTGCGCGGCAGCGGCCCCGAAATCCTGCAGAACTGGCTGATGAGCGGAATTGCCCCCCGCGGCAGTCCCTCCACAGTGCGCATCGGCATCTGGATGTCTGGCCCAGAAATGCGCCTCCTGCTCAACGACTCTCTCCAGTTCACCCTGCGCGACCCCATCTTGCGCAGTGGCACGCTGGGATTCTTTGCTCGCGCCGCCGGCGAATCGCCCATGCTGGTTTCCTTTTCCGGGCTGAAAGTCTTCTCGGTAACCTACACCTCCCCTACCCCCAGCCAGACCCCCACCCGCACCCTGCTTCCCACCCGCACGCCCTGACTCCGCTTTCTCATGCGATATAATCCCGCCATGCCTGCGAACAAACTCAACGACCTCGACCCCAAAACCTGGCTCAAGTTCCAGAAATCCTGGTTTGTCCACAATCCCCCGCCCCGCAAGAAGGGTGTCCTGGTGCATCCGGCCAAATTTCCGGAGACAATGGCCCAAGAGTTCATCGAGTTCTTCACCAAACGAGGCCAAACCGTCTTCGACCCCATGGCTGGCACCGGTTCCACCCTCATTGCAGCCCTGCGCGCCGGTCGTCACTCCTACGGCATCGAGTTAAACCCCAAATATGCCGACCTCGCCTGCCAACTGATTGCCGAAGAGCGCGCTGCTCTGGGAAAAGCCGCCGAAGGCCTCACCTCCCACATCATCACCGGCGACGCAGCCCATGCCCTCGACCTGGGCCTCCCCACCGTCGACTACGTGTTGACCTCGCCCCCCTACTGGGATATGCTCCACGCCAAAGGCGCCGAGACACAGAAAAAACGCCGCGCCTCCGCCGACCTGGACGTGTTCTACTCAGACGACCCCAATGACCTCGGCAACATCCACGATTACGAGGCCTTCCTGGCCCGCCTGGTTGCCATCTACGCCGGATTGAAGCCATTGCTGCGCCAGAACGCTTATCTCACCATCATCGTCAAGAACGTCAAAAAAGGCGGCAAAATCTACCCCCTCGCCTGGGACCTGGGACGTGAACTGGGCAAGGTCTATTCCCTCAAAGACGAGAAAATCTGGTGCCAGGATAACCAGCCGCTTGCCCCGTATGGACTGGGGTCCGCCTGGGTCAGCAACACGTTTCACCACTACTGCTTGCAGTTCCGCAACGAGAGCGCCGACCGATGAAAAACCGCCTGCGCTTTGCCCTCAAAGCCCTGCGCCAACTTGGACTCGAACAAACTGGCCTCTACGCCCTCTATCAACTCGGTCTCAGAAGTGGATATTACCGGTGGGTAGAACGGAGAGGAAAGAGAGGAGAGAGTGGAGAGCAGAGAGTAGGGCGGGAACAAAGGAGAGAGAGTAGAGAACAGAGAGGAGAGAGGAGGAAAGAGCAGAGAACAGAGAGGAGAAGAGAGGGGACTTTGTTCAAGTTCCCCCGGCGCGAGGAGGTGCTGGCAGTGTTGGGCAGCGCCGGCCAAGACGCCTTACTGGCCGAAGCAGACGAAATCGTCCGTGGCAAAGTCCGTCTCTTCGGTGCCGAGCCGGTGGACCTGGTTCTCACTCCCCCCGGCCCCCTGGCACACTGGACAGCGTACGAAACCGGCAAAGCCCCCCTTCCGCATCCAATCTCGCCCTCCCAATCCTTCCCCGCCGACATCAAATTTATTTGGGAACCTGCCCGCTTCGGCTGGGCCTTTCCGCTCGGCAGAGCCTTCTACCTGACCGGCGACGAAATCTACGCCAAAACGTTCTGGCAGAACTTCGAGACATTCTCCGCCGCCAACCCGCCCTTCCTCGGCCCCAACTGGGCCAGCGCGCAGGAAGTGGCCTTGCGGTTGATAGCTTTCGTCTGGGCAGGAGAAATCTTCGCCCCCGCGGCAGCCTCCACACCCGAACGGCTTGCGAGCCTGGCCGCCTCCATCGCTACCCACGCGGCCCGCATCCCGCCGACCCTGGCCTACGCCCGCGCCCAGAACAACAATCACCTCCTCAGCGAGGCTGCCGGCCTGCTAACCGCCGGTCTGGCCCTGCGCGACCATCCCGACGCCTCGCGCTGGCGTGCCCTGGGCTGGAAATGGCTCAACCACGGCCTCCAGGCCCAAATCGACTCGTCCGGCGAATATGCCCAACACTCCACCAACTACCACCGTCTTATGCTCCAACTCGTCCTGTGGACAAACGCCCTGGTCGAAGCCTTTGACCTGCGCTGGCCGCGCCCAACGCTGGAGGCCATTCAAAGAGCAGTCCACTGGCTGCTCTCGCTGGTTGATTTCGAATCGGGACACGTCCCCAACCTGGGTGCGAACGACGGAGCCTACATCTTCCCCCTCAGCATTTGCCCGTTTTCGGACTTTCGGCCCGTGGCGCACGCCGCGGCCCGCGTCTTCCTCGACTATCACCTGCCGCCCGGCCCTTGGGACGAGATGGCCCTCTGGTTGGGCGCCCCGGCCAGGGGTCCGCACACGCTCGACCTGCCGCGTTACGTCGGCGACCAGTTATACGGCCCGCGTTCCTGGGGCTATTTCCGCACGGCACAGTTCTCCTCCCGCCCCTCTCACGCCGACCAGTTGCACCTTGACTTGTGGTGGCGCGGCCTGAACGTGGCCCAGGACGCCGGAACCTATCTCTACAACGCCGCCCCCCCCTGGGACAACGCCCTCACCACTGCCTTCGTCCACAACACGGTAACAGTCAACGGCCGCGACCAGATGACCCGCGCCGGACGTTTCCTGTACCTGGACTGGGTCAACGCCTATCGCAAAGCCCTGCCGGTGCAGGAACCGGGCGAGTTGCAGCGCGTGCGCGGCCGCTATTGGGGCAAGGACTACCGCCATACACGCACCATCAGCGTCTTCGAGGGCGATCGCTGGCGCATTGTGGATGAAATCTTGCCGCTCTCCTGGCACCCCCAGACCCTGACGGCGCGCCTGCACTGGCTTTTGCCGGATTGGGAATGGAGGGTAGAGAGAAGAGAGAAGAGAGAAGAGATTCGTCTGGCGTCGCCCCATGGAATTATCACAATGACCATCCACCATTCCCAGGCAGCGACCTCCTCCTTCTCCCTGTTCCGCGCGGGCGAGCCGCTGTTGGGCACTCTGCCCCCCGACCCAACCCGCGGCTGGACATCTCCCACCTACAGCGTTAAAATCCCTGCACTCTCCCTGGCGCTCGTAGTCGAATCCGACCAGGCCATCACCTTCGTCACTGAATTCACCTTTCCCTAAACCCTTCTTCCTTCTTCCTTCTCCCTTCCTCCCATGTCCTATCGAGCCGCTGTTATCCTCCTGAAAGACAACCAGATTGCTCTCATCGAACGTCACCGGGCGGGAACGCACTACTTCACCTTTCCGGGTGGTCACGTGGACGAGGGGGAAACCCCCGAACAGGCCGCCATTCGGGAGACCATGGAAGAACTCGGTTTGCAAGTGAACCTCAAACAACTTGTCGCTCGCCTGGAGTGGCACGGCAAACCGCAGTACTATTTCCTGGCTGAGATCACCGGCGGCACCTTTGGCACCGGCACTGGCGAGGAACTGACCACCCCTCACGCCGAAAAAGGGACCTACCACCCGGTCTGGGTGCCGCTCTCTGAACTGCTCAACCTGCCCATCAAGCCCCGCCAGATGGCCGAACTGGTCATTCGCTTCGTGCGCGAAGGCTGGCCCAAAACTCCCATCATCAGCAGCGAGTTGTCTGACTGATGCACATTTTGCTCATTCATCAGGCTTTTGCCGCCCTCGACGAACCCGGCGGAACACGCCACCACGAACTGGCGCGCTACCTTGCCGCTCATGGCCATCGCGTCACCGTCATTGCCAGCCCGGTCAGTTACCTCACCGGCGGTAAGAATCAGCCTACCCCGTCCCGCCCCGCCTCTGCCACCAGCGAGAACATCGTCATTCGCCGCGTCTGGACGTATTCGGCCATCCACAAATCCTTTGTCCACCGCGTCTTCGCCTTTTTTTCCTTCATGGCTTCCTCCTTCTGGAGCGGCCTGAGCGTCCGCCAGGTGGATGTCGTCTGGGGAACTTCGCCGCCCATCTTTCAGGGCGTCACCGCCTGGGCACTGGCACGGCTCAAGGGAGCAAAATTTCTCTTCGAAGTGCGCGATTTGTGGCCGAAATTTGCCATTGCCGTCGGCGTGTTGAAAAATCCCATCCTGATTCGACTTTCCCTCTGGCTGGAACGCTTCCTCTACCGCCACGCCGACCGGCTCATCGTCAACAGCCCCGGCTACCTCGACCATGTGACGGCGCGCGGCGCCCGGCGCGTGGACCTCATCCCAAACGGCGCCGATCCGGCCATGTTCGACCCGTTTGCCGCTGGCGAATCGTTCCGCACCCGCTACGGCCTGAGCGATAAATTCATCGTCCTCTACGCCGGCGCACATGGCCTGTCCAACGATTTGGGCATCGCTCTGGAGGCCGCCAGATTGCTGGCAGAAAGCCACCCAATGATACAGTTTGTCTTCGTGGGCGACGGGAAAGAAAAGGCCAACTTGCAGGTGCAGGCTGCTGATCTGCCGAATGTCCTGTTCCTCCCCCCCATCCCCAAGCAGGAGATGGCCGAAGCCCTGGCCGGAGCAGATGTCTGTCTGGCCATCCTCAAGCCCATCGAAGAATACAAGACCACCTACCCGAACAAAGTCTTCGACTACATGGCCGCCGGCAGGCCGATTGTGCTTGCCATTGATGGCGTCATCCGCCAGGTGGTCGAAGATGCCGGTTGTGGGGTATTTGCCCGCCCCGGCGACCCGGCCGCGCTGGTCCGGGCGGTCGAGGCGTTATACACCGACCGCGAAAAAGCCCGCCACATGGGGTTGCAAGGGCGGGCCTACCTGGAAAAACATTTCAGTCGCAGTAAGATTTCAGCCGATTTGCTGCAGATTTTGGAAGACCTGACAGGAAATCCCGGCGCCAGACCATCGGGCTAGGGTCGGGTGACAACATACGTATCTATCAACGCGCCGGTGCGGGTGTAGAAGGTGAACTGCATCTCTGTGTCGGTCGCCTGGACCAGCATTGCGCCATAGTCGCTGTTGTAGCGAAACTGCAATTCGGGAATCGGTTCGCCGAACTCGTAGATAGCTCCGCCGCCCAGGCCGTTGACGAAATGGGGAATGCCATCTACTAGCAATCTCTCGTAACTGTGGTTATGACCGGTCAAGACCGCATCGGCCCCCCAGGCCGCAAACGGCCAGCGCATCCAGGGAGAAGAGCCATGATGGCCGGAGGAATAGGGGGGCGTATGAAAATAGACAACCTGCCAGGGACTGGTCGAGGTTGTCATCTTTTCTTCGAGCCAGGCAGCCTGAACTGAGGCCACCGTCACGCCATCGGGTTCGTCTTCGAGGCTGTCGAGGGCAAAGAAGTGCACCGGCCCCCAGATGAAGTCGTAATAGCGCTCGTTGCCAGGAAGGGTGAAGTAATCCAGATACGGTTGGGCATGGGGCGTGTACCAGTCATGGTTGCCGAGAACAGGAAAGAAGCGATTTTCGTCTGCTCCGGAACCATATTTGCCGGTGTAGGGGAAGATGTAATCGTGATAGAACTGGCCGATGTGGTCATCAATGGTGTCAGCGGCCCCAAAGGGGTAGTTGTTGTCGCCGACGGTGAGGATGATGTCCGGCTGCCAGGAATGGACAAGAGCAGCCACGTCGGCCTCGGCTGCATCGCCTGAGCCGTAGTCGCCGATGACGGCAAAGCGGACCTGGAGCGGCTCGGGGCTGGGAGAGGGGGTGCCGGTCGGCACAGGGGAAGCGGTGGCAGGTAACGGGGTAGATGAAGCAGTGGGCGTGGGAACAGGCGCAGGCGGGGAAAGCGTCGGGCGGGAGGCGCAACCAGCCAGGAATCCGCTCAAGAAGAGGAAAAGAAGTAAGAGCCAGGCAGAATGTCTCACTTTTCCTCTAAAGTTTGCACAAGGAAATCAAGGAGAATTTGAATGGGTAAGGGATCAAGGTTGGGGCGCAGGAGGTAGTTGCCATGCCCGCCGCCGGTAATCTTGATGGCGCGAAAGGCCGGATTGCCGGCATTCGCAGCCTTGTCGCAAATGCCAATTTCGGCTTCATCTGCCAGGCACCAGGCCGCCGCAGGCGGCTGACTTTGGCCGAGTTGCCTGACGACCGCGGGATAGGAGAGGCCCAAATGGCCGCCGGGCGAGAGGGAAAGCGCCCCCTGGCAGGCACCGGCTTGCTGCTCATTGAGCCAGGCGCAGCCATCGGCAGCACCATCCGCGCCGATGCTGGAACCGATGGCAACAATGCGGGTTGGGTCCACGCCGGGCAGGGTGAGGGCGGTCTGCATGGCGGCCTGCGCATCCAGCAGCCAGAGGTCAGGCGTCCAATCGGGACAACCAGCATCGAAGGGGCGGCAATTGCGGAAGGAGAAGAGGAACACTCCATAGGATTGAGAAGCACTCAGCGGAGGAAACCAGGACGAATCGAGCCAGGGGATGCCGGAACGACTTTGAAATGGGTTTGCCTGACCCCGATTTTGCAACCAGACGGCAATTTCATACCAGTCGCTCAAATTGCCGCGCGCCCAGTGCATGAGGACGACCAGGGGGGCAGGGTTGACAGCCGCGGGGTAGTAGTAGCCGCTGAGAGCCTGACCGTCGGAGGCCTGGAAGGTGATTTTCTGGGGTTCAGGGGGCAGTGCGTCCAAATCCGCATGCTGCAAATCGGTCGTGGGCTGAGAAGCATCCTGCGCTGGAGGCTGGGTGGCTGTGTCTGTGGCAGGTAATTCCACTCTTAGGGCGCAAGCTGTTGGGACAAAGATGAGTGCCATGAGTAGAGGAATGAGTTTTTTCATTGAGGACTCCTTTCAGGGAGATTCTAAAGGATGTCTGCAAGGCTCAATTGAAAATCTTGAATTACAGCGCACAATTGTTTGAAAAAACTTTGTGTCCTTTGTGGTAACAAAGTTTTTTGCAGGGGATTCACTGTTGGGATTCATGGAGAGCGTAAAGGGTATGAGGTAGCACTCAACAGGGCTTCCAATTTTAGGATTCCCTCCTGGAGCGTGTCCCCCAAATAGTAGCCTGGGACCTTCTGGCGCAGCGAGGGATTGACAACGAATGCTCGCCCGCCAAAGGCGATCTTGGGTTGATCAGCCACGATCTTGATCCACTTTGGCCAGTCAGCCATGGCCAGTGCTGACTCTTCTATCGTGGCCACCAGTACGACCCAAGAGGGTTGGATTTGCGAGATGAAGTCAGCCAGATCTTGCAACGGCACATTTTGACCCAGGTAAGCGACAGGCCATCCCCGTCGGCGAAGCAAGACCCCAAAGACAAGGAGACTTCCCTCATGCCATTCATGAGGTGGACAGGCCAGAATGACCGGTCGGGAGGGACGAGTGGGTGGACCGGTAATCATCCACATCAACAAGCGATGACGCAAGTAATTAGAAGCAAAATGTTCCGTCGCTATGGAGATGTGCCCTTGTTCCCAGGCCTCTCCAATTTGTACTAACACCGGCACAATGACGTCCAGGATTATTTCTTCTGGTGAAAGGAAAGCCAGCATTTCCCCCATTAGCTGGTCGGAGAGATTTAAATCGTGTTTTTTTAGCGCTTCAAGTAAACGTTCCTGGAGTAGAAGCGGAGAGGATGTTGTTGTTTGCGTTTCTTTGGGAAAACCAGAAACAGGGAACAGCTGTCCTTGTTTTTCCAGCAGGCGCAGTGCTTCAATGGCTCGACCGGCGCTCATTCCGGCCTCTATTTGTATTTTCACCCAACGTAAGCGCACAATATCCTGTTCCGAGTAGAGGCGATGTCCACCAGCGGTACGGTGGGCCACTGGAAATCGGTAGCGCCGCTCCCAGGCGTGTAAGGTGGAAGCGGGGATTCCGGTGAGACGGGTAACAATTCCGATATTGTAGAGGGGGGTCTCTGACATTCTTTTCCGATGGATTACGAAGAAACGCCCTCAAGATTCGAAGAATTTTTTGGCTTTTGCATTCAAAGTGTACTAGATCGCACAGGTTTTGTCAAGATTATTGTATCAAATTCCTGTGCAAAATCTTGACAAAAACTCTACAATCTCTTACAATGATGCAAAACTAAAAGGAGCAATAAGAGCATGAAAATTGTGGTGATTGGTGCAGGAATTGGTGGTATCGCAATCGCTGGACGTCTTGCGAGAGCCGGCCATCAGGTGATGGTTTTTGAAAAGAACGCGACTCCCGGTGGGCGCGTCCAAGTCATTCAGAAAGATGGGTTTCGATTCGATACCGGCCCGACGCTATTTTTAATGCCCGAAGTGTACAGGGAAACATATGAAGCGCTGGGCGAAAAAATGGAAAACCATCTAGAACTTGTTTCCATTGACCCCACTTACCGCATTCATTTCCATGATGGCACGCATTTGGATTTGAGCCACAACTTGCTTTCCATGCGTGCGCAACTGGAGGCCATGGAAGCGGGGGCATTTGCAAAATTTTTGGAGTTCATGGCGGAAGGTTACAGACACTATACGCTTTCTCTGCAAAAGTTCGTTGGTCGGAACTTTTACTCGTATCTCGATTATTTCTCCCCACGGAATTTGCCCTTATTGTTTCAGCTCAAGGCTCTGACAAAGCACGCCCAAAATATCACTCGCTATTTCAGAGATCCCCGCTTGCAGGCGGCCTTTTCTTTCCAAAACATGTATCTGGGTCTTAGTCCTTACGATGCTCCTGCAACGTATTCTCTTTTGCAATATACTGAACTAGGAGAGGGAGTTTGGTTTCCAAAAGGGGGAATGTATCGGGCCATCGAGACGCTTGTCAAGATCGTCGAAGGGTTGGGGGTGCGCTTTGAGTATAACGCGCCTGTGCAGGAGATTCGGGTCAATGGCCGTCATGCAGAAGGAGTTATCCTAGAAGATGGCACGTTTGTAAAAGCAGATGTTGTGATAGCCAATGCAGATTTGCCATATGTATACTCCAGTCTGCTTCCAGATGATGGTAGTGCGGCTCAGCTAGCCCGTAAGAAATACACATCTTCTACGCTGATGTTCTACTGGGGAATCAAGGGAGAAAAGTCTTCCCGACTTTTGCATCACAATGTCTTTCTCGCCGATCATGAGTACAAAGCCTCCTTTGATCAAATTTTCAAAGAATTGACCTTGCCTCAAACCCCCTCTTTCTATGTCAATGCGCCGGCACGTACAGATTCTTCCTTTGCTCCAGCAAATGGTGATACGCTGATGATACTGGTGCCTGTCGGCCACCTGAACAACAAACAACCCCAAAATTGGGAAGCGCTGCGCACACGTGCTCGTCGTTTTGTGATTGCTAAACTGCAAGAAATTGGGGTGAAAAACTTAGAGCAACGCCTCATTGTCGAAGAGACAATTGAGCCACCGGATTATTTGCGCCACCTGAATCTCGCCAAAGGTGCTGCTTTTGGCCTAAGTCATAATTTCCTGCAGGTAGGTTACTTGCGCCCTCATAATCGCCACCCCCGTTATCAGAATCTGTATTTTGTGGGTGCCAGCACCCACCCCGGGACGGGTCTGCCAATTGTATTGCTTTCTGCAAAGTTGACTGCCGAAAGAATCTCCAAAGGATCATAATATCCTTGCCCATTACCAAAGGATGGGCATCTGTGAAGGTGTCTTATGGACAGCCATTCAAACTTCTCCTGGGAAACGCGTCTATTGAAGATGGCCTATGAGGGTCTTGATTCGCGTCACCACAGCACTGTTTCGTTTGATGATTCGCTCCTGGAGGCAGCCTATCAGTTATGTAAACGGATTACTCGCGAACACAGTCGCACTTTTTTTCTTGCTTCGTCCCTCTTACCAAAACCAAAACGTCGGGCAGCCTGGGCGCTTTATGCCTTTTGTCGGGTGACGGATGATATAGTGGACAACTCCCAAGACAATGAACGTCTGAAAAAACTCTATGCATGGCGCGAATCTATCCTTGCCCCTTATGCTCCGACTTCCAGTCTGGTTGCAGTAGCATGGATGGATACTTGCGCTCGCTTCAGCATTCCCATCAAATATGCCGATCAACTGATTGCAGGAGTTGCTGCAGATCTCGCAAAATTGCGTTATCACACTTTTGACGAACTTGCAGAATATGCTTACGGTGTCGCTTCTACGGTTGGATTGATGGTGATGCATATTATTGGTTTTTGTACACCTAGAGCCATTCATTATGCTGTCAAACTAGGCATTGCGCTGCAACTCACCAATATTTTGCGAGATGTTGCGGAAGATTGGAAAATGGGACGTCTATATCTACCTCAGGAAGAACTGGAAAACTTTGGGCTTAATGAAGCAGATCTGAGCGCCGGAAAAGTAACCCCTGCCTGGCGGGATTTTATGCGCTTTCAAATTCAACGGGTACGCCATCTGTATGCACAGGCCTGGCCTGGGATCGCTTTGCTGGAACAGGATGGTCGCTTTGCGATTGCCGCAGCAGTGGATTTATACCAGGCTATCCTTGACGATATAGAAGCCCATGACTATGACGTTTTTTCTTGCCGTGCCCACCTGTCTTCTTGGGCTAAGTTCCGTCGCCTGCCAGGTATATGGATTAAAACAAAAGCCTTGAAAAGCGAAGGCTGTGCATCATAACCAAGAAGTTTTGGGTTTTCTGTTAGTTAGCAAGAAATCATGTCCCTTGAAACCGCCCGTTACGAACTGCCCCCTGAAGGCATCACCCTGCTCGGCTATATCGTCCGCCGCATGCATAAGACGGAATGGCTTGTGAAAGCCTCCGCCGCCCTGGCCGAGAGCAAGACCCAGCAGGCTCTCGAATTCGCGGCCGTCTACGCGGTGGCAGCCTCGACCTCGTTCGGGCGGGCGTACTACCAGCCGCGCTTCAACCGCGTCGGCGACCAGGTGCGCGAAGCAGACCCGGCCACCGGCGCAATCGTCACCGCCAGACTGGAAAGCGACTCGCCGCACTATCACATCACCTACGAAGCCACGTTGCCAAATGGAAGCACCTTCAAAGGCTCCGAGCGAATCACCGGCACCACCGTCGGCTTGCGCGGACTGGGCATGCCTGCCCCCTCGAAATTCAGTTTCACCGCAGGCAGTTACACCGCCGAATTCGAAGGTATTCTCACCAGTGAACTGGCGCTCTCCTTGTTTGGAGGCACCCGCATCCGCGCCTACGGCTTCCTGAGCCTGAAAGACAACTGCGGCAACACCGGCCGGCTCGAACTGAACCGGGCCGGCGACATCTCCATTCGCATCAACGACCAGCCCGAAGCAAGGTACTCGATCGCCGGGATCAACGCACAAAAATAACCCTACCCTCTTTCGTCAGAAATCTTGAGAAGACACCCATGAAAAACGCAATTATCTGGGGCGCCGCCGGCGGGATCGGCAAAGCCCTCACCCAAAAACTCGTGAACGAAAACTTCACTGTGGTCGCGGTCTCCCGCCACCCGGCCGAAATGAAAGTCATCACGCCGCACGTCATCGCCGCTGACGTGACTCAGCCCTCGCAGGTCACCGCTGCAGCGCGGATGGCAGGCGAAATGGTCCCCACCTTCGACCTTTTCCTCTACACCGCGGGGGACATCGCCTCCATCAAAGTCAGCGAGATGACCCCCGCCGACTGGAACCGCATCCTGGCCGCAAACCTGACAGGCGCCTTTCTCACTGTCCAGGCCAGCCTGCCCTTCCTCGCTCCTGAGGGGCGCATGGTCTTCCTGGGTGCCGTTCACGAGCGCCTGCGCCTGCCCGGTCTCAGCGCCTATGCCGCCGCCAAGGCAGGTCTCGAAGCCTACGTCGAAGCCCTCCGCAAGGAAACCCGCCGCAAGACCCTCGTCGTCCGCCCGGGCGCGGTGGACACCGCCTTCTGGTCGAAGGTCCCCTTCTCGATGCCCAAAAATGCCCTCCAACCCGAAGCCCTGGCAGAACGGATCTATGCCGCGATTCTGGAGGGAAAAGAAGGATTGCTGGACTTGTAACCGCAAGTAAACATGTCATTGTGACCGGGCAATCCCTGCACGCAAGGAGATTGCTTCGGGCAGAAGAACGCTGCCCTCGCAATGACAGTAAAAAGAGAAGGCGTTATCCGCAAATGAAAATCGCAAAACTCATCTCCCTGCTTGGCGTTCTCGCCATGACCGCCGTGTTGTTCTACGGCTTCACCGTCGGTGATTTTTCCGGCGAAGGCAGTCAACTGCTGTCCATGCCCTGGGGCATCGTCTCGCTCGTGGACCTGTACACGGGTTTCACGCTCTTCTCGATGTGGATCATCTACCGCGAGAAGTCCCTGCCCGTCGCCATCCTGTGGACGATTGCCATGATGACGCTCGGCTTCTTCACCGGTGCCCTGTATGCCTTCCTCGCCCTGCAAGCCAGCAACGGCGACTGGCGCAAATTCTGGCTGGGGAAACATGCGTAACGCGCTGCTGACCTTTTCCATCCTTCTCCTCGTCGGCGCGCTGGTGGCACTGGCGGGCAGTCAGGGCGGCGCGACGCTCGGCGGCTTCCCCGTCTTTGCGCTGGTCGTGGCCCTCGCTTTCCTCATTCAGTGGCTGGCGTTCATTCCCGCCTATCTCTTCCAGACCGAAAAATTCTACGACCTGACAGGCAGCCTGACCTACCTTTCGATCACACTGATTGCCGTTTTCTTCAGCGACGGGGCCAACGCCCGCGCCCTCCTGCTGGCAGCGCTGGTCATCGTCTGGGCGCTGCGCCTTGGAACGTTCCTCTTCCGCCGCATCCGCAAGGCGGGCAAGGACGACCGCTTCGACGAGATCAAGCCCTCCTTCATCCGCTTCCTCAACGCCTGGACGATTCAAGCCCTGTGGGTGACGTTCACCGCCTCCGCCGCGCTGA
>DAOTZT010000033.1:0-15302 GCA_034434255.1 Anaerolineales bacterium
TGAGCAGCCATGGCTTTGCCGCCATGACCGGCGCCAATGACGGTGTAACGTTCGGGGGTGGTCATCTTTCACTCCTTTTGCTGTTGATTTTTTACCACAAAGGACACGAAGGAACACGAAGGAATTCTTTATGACGGAGCACAAAATCTGTGTAATCTGTGAAATCTGTGGCTGTACATTGAACGCGAAGAATTCTTTATGACGGAGCACAAAATCTGTGTAATCTATGAAATCTGTGGCTGTACATTGAACGCGAAGAATTCTTTAAAAATCTGTGTAATCTGTGAAATCTGTGGCTACATTTTCAGCCTTTCCTTTTCACTCAGTGGCCGGCCTTCGGCGTCTACCACCAGGCACATGCCGTTGACAATACGCGTGCGCACTGCCCCGCGCCCGAAGGGGTTGTTCTTCAATTGCGGCGCATCCAGGATGCCTGTCGTGACTGCTCGCGCCAGGGTGGCCGCGTCAGCCCACGGGTCCACGACCCCCGGTGCAGCGAGGGAGCGAATGGCCTCCAGCGTGACCTGCGCTTCGGCGATGAGTTCCTCCTTGCGGGTCTGCACGGCGGGGTCGCGCGTCATATCGGGGGCGCCGCGCAGGGCATTTTCGATGGCGCGGCGGGCAATCTTGCTCGCCTCGATGACATCCTCTGCAGTAGCGGCGTGATGCGCCTCGGTGTGTCCGACGATGTGGTAGATGTGCGGGCGCAGCGCCATTTGCAGGTAGGTGCTGGCTGCCAGGTGACCGCGCGCCGCGTCGGGGTCGAGCGGGTGCGACAGGAGGCCGATGCGGGTCTGACGCCAGATGCGGAAGTTCTCTCTTTCCAGCGGGGCAATCATTTCGAGAATTGCCAGCATTTTCGCCAGGTCCATGGCATCCGAAAGCCCTGGCGGGCTGTTGAACATCATCTGGGCGATGTAGTCTCGCACGCCATAGCGGTAGGCGTTGTAGGCTGAAAGGAAGGCGCTGACCACGAAAATCACATCGGGGGCGTCGCGCATCCCCCAGTGGTGTGGCTCGTTGAGTTCGACCGGGATGTCGCGCTCCCCATACCAGGCCATGACGCGCTGATGTTCGCGGATCGAGCCTTCCAGGTCCCAGGGGCCGCGCCCATCCATCTGGTTGAACCAGAAGAGCGGGATGGCGCACCAGGCGTTGTGGATGGTCTCGGTCAGCAATTCGGCGTAGCGGATGAAATCGTCGGTGCCGGAGTAGGCGCGCATCAGGGGGAAATTGCCGCGCCGGCTGGCGGCGTAGAGGGCGCGGAAGTCGTCGGGAGTGCGCACCGGCACGCCGCCTGCTCCCCGTCGGCGTGGGTCCTGCCGTTCGGGGTGGAAGAAGTTCTCCTGGGCGTCCTGGTCGGTGCCGAGCGAGATCACATCCAGCGCCCGCGCCTCGGCGATTTGCTCGATGCCGGCGATGGTCGCCTCCATCGTGGGCAGGCCGAAGTGATGGCGCAGGATGGGGTAGGGTGACTTCCAGCGGATGCGTTCGACGGTTGTCTGGGGGTAGGCTTCGGGTCCGGACCCGCCGCCGGCTTCGCCCTTCAGGAAGGTCAGCACGTCCTCCGGTGTTTCACTGCCATCGAAGACGCGCTCGAAGAAGCCCAGGGCCGCGGCGCGCTCGGCCACAGGCGGCGTCCCGCCGAAGACGAAGCGCACGCCGCGCGCGTGCAGTTCGGAGGCCGCTTCAGCAAACTGACCGAGCAGCCGCTCGCCGGTTTCGGGCGTCAGCCGGTACGAGACGCCCACCAGATCGGCGCCTTCCCGTTCGGCAGCGGCGATGACTTGCTCGATGGGCACTGCCGGGCCGAGGAAGACCGTGCGCCAGCCGGCCTGTTCGGCCAGCCGAAGAAAATTGGAGATTCCCGCCACGTGGACGCATTCGCCCAGCGCGGCGGCGACGACGGTTTTTTGCATGACTTCCTCCTTATTTTCGTGTAAGTCGTGGATAAGCCAGATGTAAAAAGTGGAGACCATCGCTCAGGTCGTCCACGTTCCCGAAAAACCGCGCTTTTTACAAACAATCGGGATGTGGGAGGCAATGTGTGTGCGTCTTTTGGGAGGGCGTGGCTATCAGATTTTGGCATTCGAGCCGATGAGGTGCATTGCCGTTTAAAGCGGCTGACCACCATCATGGCAACGTAGCCGCAAGATGCTCTAAACGTCTGGAGCGGCAATTGGTAAAATCAGCACCCTGAACGAGATGGGAAGTGCTAACTGGTCCAGGCTCTCGATGCAGTGTGTGACAAAGTTCAACTTTTTGGAAGTCTGCGATCTACTCTATGGCGAAGAGGGTGGCAAACAAGAACTGGCACACTCAAACGTCGCGTGGTGACATGACATTTGGGGAAAACCAATGTTTTGTTTTTATACCATAAATTTCTCCAAAAACAAACGTGGAGCGAAAACTCGCTCCACGCTAAATGGATTGCTCTTCGTCCTTACGGACCGGTCACCTGCTGCCCCAGCAGGACGATTGGCCCTCCGGGCGGAAAAGCCGCCGGCGGGCGGCCAAGGGGCATGGCCAGGGCGTTGCCGCTCGGCAGGTTGAGCACCTCGTTGAGTTTCGACTGCGCCCACACGCCCCCGCCCAGGATGTCGTTGCCCTTCGCGTCCGGAGACGCGCGCCGTGACCCCGCCAGGATGCCAGCATAACTGGACAGGTCCATGTTGGCTGAAGCCGCCGCCACGTTGCTGTGATGACAGGTAATGCAGGCCGGCGCGCCCGCGTACCAGAGATTGCCCTCGTTGAACAACACTTGAATATCGGCAAAGGTTGCCTGGCAGGAGGCGCCGTTGCTGTCGGTGAACTGGAAAGGTTCACTTTCCGGGTAACCGGCGTTGATCCATGCTTCCAGGGCGATCATGGCTTGCACAGCACACTTGCCTCCGCCGCTTCCTCCGCCGCCAGTTTGGGCGACCGGCATCGCCGCCGGGATGAGGGTCGGGATGGGGGTGTGGATGATTTCCGGCAAGGCGGCTTGCGAGCAGTCGTTATTGAAGCCGCAGGGGATGAAGTACAGCCCGGCAATGAAAGCCAGGAACAATAAGGGCATGCCAAAGAGTAAAAGCAGCATCCAAAACTTGAAATCACGTTTCATGCAGCCATCTCCGTTTATCTCCGGTTGCGTTTATCTCTGTTCATCTCCGGTTGCGTTTATCTCTGTTCATCTCCGGTTACGGTTTGAGCGTGCGCAGGTAGTTGACAATATCCCAGCGCTCACGCACGGTCAGGTTTTCGTTGAGGGCCGGCATACTGCCCGGCACGCCGTTGGAAATCGTCAGGAACAGGGCGCCGTCGCTCTTGTTTTGGACCACGTCCGAGGTCAGGTTGGCCGGTTTGCGCTTTTCCAGGAAGGCCGCCACCGGCCCATCGCCCATCCCGCCGACGCCGTGACAGTGCGAACAGTTGATGTTGTACAACTGCGCCCCGCGCGCCAGCGAGACCTCGTCCGCCTCGATGGGGTTGACCGGCGCGCCCATCCCGGGAACATAGGCCGCGCCATCGATCGGGATGGATTGCGCCGGAACGGGCAGCGGATTCTCCATCGGCTTGTACGAGGGCTGAATCTCCATGAAAGAAATCCAGTCTATCTTGATGATGTCGTAACTGAACAGGAGCAGCGCGCCCAGCGCCAGCAGCGCCACTGCGCCAATCAGGAGAAGACGGTCGGTGAGACTCATAGTCGTTGCGCCTCCGCCGGCTGGATTGATTCTGCGCCGAGGGCCAACAGCCTCTGGCTGCATTTCTTCTCTTTCTCCGCCGGACACTCGAAGAAGATGGCAATCTTGCCATCGCTGATTTGCGGCACGTACTCCTTGGGCGAATAGGAGGGGAAGCGGCTGTCGAGGAAAACGCCCAGGAAGGTGGCTGCCAGCATGCCCAGCATGGTCAGTTCGAACAGGACGACGATGCTAGGCGCGCCTGGCAGGAGCGGCTGCCCGCCCACGTAGATCGGGTACAGGTTCGGGGTCCCGAAGGCGAAGAACGCCCCGATGAGGAACCCGCCCACCGCGCCGCCCAGCGCCAGCCGCGGCACGTTCGACCACTGACGCGGCCGTCCGAGCATCGCCTCGGTGACCGGGATGCCGGAGATGACGTTGATGTCGCCGTCCTCCAGCCCCAGGCCGCGCAGTTCGTCCACCGCCTGCGCCGCCGGGTCAATATCGGGGAAAATTGCCAGAAGGGAGAGCTTCTCTGCCATCTCGTCCTCCTACTCCATATCTGCCACGCTGACCACCACTTCCTTGCCGACCTTGCGGACGCTGTGCGCCAACTGGCCTTCCTGCACCTCCCACACCGGCACGAGCGGGACGAGTTTGCTGGCTGCCATGTAGAGCAGAATGAAGAAGGCCAGCGTGCCGATGCCGAGCGGAATTTCCACCCCCGGCACATACTCGCGCCAGGTGAACGGCATGCGGTTGATGGTCAGCGAAATGGGGACGATGATGTAGCGCTCGAACCACATCGCCACGTTCACGCCCAGCCCGATGGCAAAGATGGCCCAGGGCGTGCGGCGTACCTTCTTGTTCCACAGCGTCAGCCAGGGAACGACTACGTTGAGGATGAGCATGGCAAACCACATCCAGCCGAGCGGCCCCTCCTCGTGGAAGTGGAGCAACGCGTCGGTGAATTTATCGCCGCCGTACCACTGCACCATGTAGTCATTGAAGAAGAAGTAAGCCCAGGCCATCGAGATGACCAGCATCAATTTGCCGAGGGCGTCGAAGACCTCTGGCCGGATGAAGTATTTCATGTTCTTCATCGTGCCGCGCACTACCACCAGCACCATTGCCACCGCCGAAAGGCCCGATTGCAGCGCCCCCACCACGAAGTACGGCCCGAAAATGGTCGAACTCCAGCCAGGTCGCATCGCTGCGGCAAAGTCCCACGAGACGATGGTGTGGACACTGAACATGACCGGCAAGATGGCGAAGGCAAAGATGTTCATCGCAATCCGCAAGTGCGCCCACTCGCCCTCGGTGCCGCGAAAGCCCAGCGAAAGGATGCGATAGAAGACCTTGCGCCAGCCAGTCGAACGGTCGCGCGCCATCGCCAGGTCGGGGATGAGCGGCAGGAACAGGTACATCGTCGAGGCCATCAGGTAGGTGTTGATCGCCAGGAAGTCCCACGAGAGCGGTGAATGGAAGTTTGGCCACAGTTGTCGTTCATTGGGGTAGGGGAAGAGCCAGTACGAGAGCCAGACGCGCCCCATGTGGAAGAAAATGCTCAGCCCGGCCTGCACCAGCCCGAAGGTGGTCATCAACTCGGCCGCGCGGGTGAACGGACGGCGGTACTCGGCTTTGAACACCCGCAGCAGGGCCGAGACGAACGTCCCGGCGTGGCTGATGCCGATCCAGAAGACGGTGTTGACCAGGAAAATGCCCCAGTAGATGGGGACGGTCACCCCGGCCACGCCCAAGCCCTCAGCAATCATGTAGCCCCAAACGCCAAACAGACACACCAGCACCACCAGCGCCAGGAAAGCGAAAGTGAGACGGAAGCGCCAGGAGGTGGTGTGCATGGCCTCCATGATCATCCTGTTCATCTCGCCGCGCGGCTTGGGGTCGAGCATGAGATGCTCGCGGCGCAGATGTTCGAGTTCGTGATCTGTTTCGTGTGCGTGCGTTGCGCTCATTATGCGCCTCCCTTGAGATAGGTGACGTGTGGCAGGGTGCCGAGGTCTTCGAGCAATTTCACACCGCGGCCGCTGCGTGCCTTCTTGCTGACGGCGCTTTCGGGGTCATCGAGCCGACCGAAGGTGAGCGCCTCTGCCGGGCAGGCCTGCACGCAGGCAGGTTCCACTTCGCCATCGTACACCTCGCGCCCTTCCGATTTGGCGCGGTCTTCCGCTCGCTTGATGCGCTGAACGCAGAAAGTGCATTTCTCCATAATGCCGCGCCGTCGCACGGTCACATCGGGGTTGAGTTGATTGGGCAGCGGCTCCGGTCGCTCGTAATCGCGCCAGTTGAACGTGCGTGCCACGTAGGGGCAGTTGTTGGCGCAGTAGCGCGTCCCCACGCAGCGGTTATAGACCTGGATATTGAGTTGCTCGGCCTGACTGTGCACCGAGGCGAAGACCGGGCAGACCGGTTCGCACGGCGCCGCCCCGCACTGCTGACACATCACCGGCTGGAAGGGCGTGGCCTTCACTTCAGGGTACGTGCCTTCCCAGAACCGCTCGATGCGAATCCAGTGCATCGCCCGGCCATAGGCGGCGTCTTCCTCGCCCACGAAGGGGATGTTATTCTCCATCGCGCAGGCGGTGACGCAGGCCTGACAGCCCGTGCATAAGTCCTGGTCCACCACCAGCCCCCATTTCTCCTGTTCTTCTGCGCTCCAGTTGGCGCTAAATTCGGGAATTTTCTTCTCGCTCATCGCTTACTCCTCACCATACACGCCCAGGATGCTTTCCTTGCGCGCCAGCGGGCGCTTTTTGCCCGTCTTTTCGAGTTTGACTTTCAGACCGGTAAAGATCAAGTCGCCTGCCGCGTTGACCTGCGCCCCCAGCAGGCGGGCGGGGTTGGACCCGCGGCCGGCGGCGTACCGCCCCAGGGCCTCGTGCCCCTGCCCGAACGGGATGGCAATCACATCTGGACGAAGGGCCGGGTAACGGTACACCGAAGCCTCGATCGCCCCGTAGGGAGAGACGACGAGGACCACGTCGTCATCGTGCAGGCCGAGTTCCTCGGCCACCTGCGGATTGATCTCCACCCACGAGTTCCACATCACCGTCGTCATTGGGTCGGGCGTCTCTTGCAGCCAGGGGCGATTGGCGCCCGTCCCATCGCCCATCAGCGGCGAGGGATACACATGGAGCAGGAATTCGCCCTCTCCCTCGCTCTGCGCCTCGGGCAGGCGCAGGGGACGGTTGAGCGCCTCGGCAGCCGCAGGAGCCGTCAGGGCAGCCTCGGCAGGCCACCAGCCGCCGAATTGCTGCCACTGTGCCCAGAAGGTGTTGATTTCAGGGGCGCTGAAATAGCCGCCCTGCTCCGTTACCAGGCTCAACACCGACTGTTGCAGGAATTCCACCTCGTCCTTGTAGGGCAGGGCCTCGGCCAGTTTCCCGCCGATGGATTGCACCGCCGCCAGCAGCACGTCGGCGGTGGCGCGGGTGTTGTAGAAGGGCACCGCCACCGGCTGCGAGCCGGAAAGAACCGGCCGGTCGGCGGCGGGAGCGGCAAACTGATAGCCCCACGATTCGAGCGGCGTGTGGTCGGGGAAGATGAAGTCAGCCTGCGCCGCGGTTTCATCCGGGAAGGAGGCAAACGAGATAACCAGCGGCACGTTGGCCAGCGCTGCGGCAAATTCCAGCCCGGCCGGGAACTCGAAGACCGGGTTGACTCCATGCACGAACAGCACTTTCACCTTGCCGCTCTTCATCTTTTCCACCAGCGCGGCCATGTCGGACAGGGTGTTGGGCAGGCGGCTGCGATCGGGCCAGACCGGCAGGCTGGGGGTCAGGAAAACGCCGCCCGCCTGACCGACGTTGCCCAGCAGGGCGTTGAGGGCCAGAATCGCCTGCGCCGTCTCAAGAGCATTTGCATTGCCCAGCGCGGCTCCCCCGGCGAGGACGAGCGGTCGTTCCGCTGCTGCCAGCAGGCCGGCCAGGCGCGTCAGCGTTTCCTCACTCACGTCAGTTTGCGCGGCAATGGCGGCCACCTCCACGTTCAGGAAAGCCTGCGGGATGACGCCGCCTTTGGCCTCGGCTACCAGCCGCCCCAGGGCGAGCGCCAGCAATCCTTCCGTGCCGGGTGCGGCGGGAATCCACTCATCGGCTTTGGAGGCCGTCTGCGAGAGCCGTGCCTCGAAGTGGACGAAGTAGCCGCGGCGGAATTCATTGCCGCGTCGCATGCGGGCGTAACCGCGCGTGTAGGCCACCGGCGAGAGCCACGTCTCGAGGAAGTTGGCCCCAAAGGAGAACACTGTGTCGGCGTTGGCCAGGTCGAAGAGCGGCACACTGCGCTGACCGAAGACCCGTCCGGCGGCCTCGGCCAGGGTGTTGCGCGCCTCGAACAGGCCAAACGCCCCGTAGCGGAGTGGGGAAGGCGCGCCCAGGGCCGCGGTCAGTTGCGCCGTCAGGTCGGCCAGATGGTCGGGGGCCAGGCCGAGCAAAAAGGCAATTTCGGACGGGCGATTCTCCGTCAGAGCGTCGCGCACCACCGTTACGGCGTCGTCCCAGGTCAGGGTCGTGTAATTGCCACTGCCGCGCCCGTTCTGCCGCAGCGGGTTCTGCAGGCGGTCGGGGTTGTAGAGGCCCTGCAGGGCGGCCTGGGCGCGGGCGCAGGTCTTGCCCTGGCTCACGGGGTGGAGTTTGTTGCCCTCTACCTTGATGGCGCGCCCCTGATGGGTGCGGACGATGATGCCACAGCCCGCCGGGCATTCACGGCACGTGGTGGCGTAGTAGGTGCTTTGCCCGTTGTAGGTGTATTCGGGCATCTGAGCGTACGGCTCCCGCACCACGTAACGGGAGGCGGGGCCGCAGCCGGTCAGAACTGCTGTCGCTGCTGCTCCGGCTCCAGCGAGTTTGAGAAAGTCGCGTCGGGTAAGTTGATTGCTCATAAAAGAATCCTTTGTAGCACAACTCTGTAGCACAACTCTTAAGAGTTGTGCTACAGAGTTAGCGGTGACATGTTGCACAATCGGTCAGGCGCGTCAGTTTCTCCTGGTCGTCTCCGGCCTTTTGGCGGTGACAATTCAGACACCAGCCCATGTTCTGGCGCGGGATAGGCTGCGCCACCGTCATGCGGCTGATTTCGCCGTGGCAGGTCTCGCAATTGACGCCCGCGGCGATGTGCGGACGGTGGTTGAAGTACACAAAGTCTGGCTGGATGAAGACCGGTACCCAGGGGATGGACAGGTTGTTCTGGGCGTAAGCCACCAGTTTTTGCTGTTCGGGCTTGGTGTTGGCCATTTGTTGATGGCAGCCCCAGCATTTGGCGGTGGTGGGCAGGCCGGCGGAGGCCTGTTTCCATGCGCCGGGGTGGCAGTAGAGGCATTGCACCCCCAGGCCGACGTGTACCTGGTGATTGAACTGAATCGGCTGGGGTGGGGCCTGCTGCATCCGCCAGAGACCGTAACCGGCGGCGGCAAAGACCACCAGGAGGAGGACCCCCAGGCCGATGTAAAAGGCAGGTTTGCGAATCAGCCTGCCGAGGGTCGCGGACAGGTTGCGTTGTTTGATGCGCTCCAACATGAAAACTCCTCTATTTCCGCCTGCGAAGGATGGTGACCACCACAAAGCCAACCAGGGCAAAGCCGCCGATGAACAGGATGGCATAGCCCAACGCGCCCAGGAATGACCCCAAACCGGTCAGGATGCCGGTCCACCAATTCGTGGCCGGACCTCCGATCTGCTGCGCCGGTTCGGCCCCGTCCGAGGCCGGGGCAGGGGAGGTCTCCTCCAGCCCGGTGGGCAGGGTCTGGGCGTAGGCAAGCACATCGCGCCCGTCGGAGGGCAGCCAGCCCAGGGTCGCGCCGACCGGCATCTCGGTCCCGGCCACGCCGAAGCGGGTGCGGTGGAGGAAACGCCAGGGGTCGCGGGCGGCCACCGTCCCCAGGTACTCGTTGACCCCCTCGCTGCGGAAGACGATTTTCGTCCCGTCCTCGCCGTGGCACGCGGCGCAGACGCTTTGGTAGAGCCGCTGACCGTGATCCACATCCCCGCCGATGACCTTGAGCGAGACGGCATCAATGTACAGACTGTCGTCAATCAGGCCGCGCTTGAGAAAGGCAGCCAGTTGGCGCATGGAGGTCTCGTCCAGGTAGGGGGAAAAGTCGTGGGCCGGGTCTTTGGCGCCTTTCAGGTGGGCGACGATGTCGGCCTCGGTCATCTGCTGGGTGAGGAACATGACGTCGGGGAAGCCGGTGTAGTGCGAGCCCGAGGCATAGGCGCCCTGCGCGCCGCGGTAATCCCAGCCGTGACATTCCACACAGCGCCAGGTGTCGGGTCCAGAGCGGGTGTTGGTGGACTGGCGCGACCAGATGGGCATGTCGCCGGGCGGGGCGTCCACGCCCAGGGCAGCAAACCAGTTATCGTAAAGAATGGCTCCGCGGATGATGTCTTCCTGTTGAGAAATCCCCTGTGCCCCTGTCTTTGTGACCACAGCCAGCGCCAGGCCGACCACGATGAGGACAATTGCAAGCCCCGATTTTTGCTGGACCTTCATGGTGCTCTCCTCGAGAAGATGACTTGTTCAAATTATACTTCATTTACCCACAATATCCAAAATGTTTCGCAGACATGATATACTTATCACAAAGGATTTGTTTTTCAGGTTGGAGAAAACTTATGAAGCATTTTGTCATCGTTGCTATTCTGGTCATCGGAGCAACCCTCCTGGTCTATTCAGGCCTCAACAGCATCGGATTGCTTCCTCCTCAGGCCAGTCTGCAGGCGGTCTCGATTGACCGGCTGCTCAACATCCACCTCTGGCTGATTTCGTTCCTCTTCTCCCTGATTGTCGTGACCCTGCTCTACAGTCTGGTGGTCTTCCGCCGCAAGAAAGGGGAAACGGGCGATGGGGCGCACATCGAGGGCAATACCCGCCTGGAAATCTTCTGGACGATGATTCCACTCTTTGTGGTGGTCTTTCTGGCGTATTTAGGGGCGCAGTCGCTGGGAGAGACGCGCCGCGTGGACCCGACCGCCCTGCAGGTGGAGGTGCTTGGCGGGCAATGGTACTGGTCGTTCACATATCCCGATTACGGCGTCACGACTGATACTCTCTACCTGCCGGTCAACCAGCAGGTGCTCCTGCGCATGACCAGCGCGGATGTGATTCACTCGTTTTGGGTGCCGGAATTTCGCGTCAAGCAGGACCTGGTGCCAGGTGAGACGACCGAATTGCGCATCACGCCGACCCTGCCGGGCGAGTACAAGGTGCTGTGCGCTGAGTTGTGCGGCGCTTTGCATGCGTACATGGTAGCCAAAGTGTACGTGGTGAGCCAGGAAGAGTTCACCGCCTGGATCGAGCAGCAAGCCTCGCAGGTGTCGCTCGACCCGGTGCAGCGTGGCCGCAAACTGGCCAATCAGTATTGTGTGGCGTGCCACTCCGTGGATGGCAGCGCAAAAGTGGGACCGACCTGGAAAGGGCTGGCCGATAGCGAGGTGCCGCTTGCCGATGGGACTACTATCCTGGCCGATGCCGAGTATCTGCGCACCTCGATTGTCAACCCCAATTTGCACATCGTCGCCGGGTATCAGCCCAATGTGATGCCCAATTTCGCTGAAATCCTCGACCAGACTCAGGTGGAAGACCTGGTGGCGTATATTCAGAGTGTGAAGTGATTTTTGCCACAGATTACACAGATTACACAGAAAGCCACAGATTACACAGATTACACAGAAAGCCACAGATTACACAGATTACACAGAAAGCCACAGATTACGCAGATTACACAGAAAGCCACAGATTACACAGATTACACAGAAAGCCAACAGATTGCACAGAAAGGTAAGCCACTACACAGATTACACAGCTTGAGGTGAGTACGCATGAAGAAGATCTTTTCTCTCGGCCTCGTGCGAGGCTTGCTTTGGGAAATTTTGGGAACGGCCCTCGGCATTGGCTTCGTGACCCTCATCCGCCTGCTGATGGGCCTGCCCGCCTGGAAAGCCGAACCAGCGGTCGTCTTTGGGGCGCTGCTGGGGGCGCTGTTCTTCCTCTACGGCGTTGGGATTCTGGATGACTGGCTCAAGTGGGCCGCCGGCGAGGAAACCGAAGACCACCTGGACGATTCTCATCTCGGCTGGCGGCGCTACTTCGGCCCGTCGCTCGACCACAAGGTGATCGGCGTGCAGTACCTGGCGCTGTCGCTGCTACTGATGGGCGTGGGCGGGACCTTTGCGCTCACCTTCCGCACCGAACTGGCGCAGACGCAGATGCAATTCCTGACGCTCAATCAGTACAACACGCTCATGTCGCTGCACGGGATGGTGATGATTGTCTCCATCCTGCTGGGCATTGCGGCCTTCATGAACTACCTCGTCCCGATGCTGATTGGGGCGCGCGACATGGCTTTCCCGCGGCTCAATTCCTTTTCGTTCTGGATCGCTGTCCCGGCCGGGCTGATTCTGCTCTCCAGCCTCTTCCTGGGCGGGTTCGATACCGGCTGGACCGGCTACCCGCCGCTCTCGGCCCGCGCCCCGCTGGGGATGCAGATGTTCTTCCTGGGCGTCTCGCTGGCCGGGTTCTCCTCCATCCTGGGCGGGTTGAACATCATCGTCACGATTGTCCGCCTGCGGGCAAAGAGCATGACGCCGTTCAAGATGCCCATCTTCGTCTGGGCGGCGCTGGCGACCTCGCTCATCAGTTTGACGGCGACCCAGTTGATCGGTCTCTCGTTCCAGATGGTGATGCTCCAGCGCCTCTTCGGGATGGGCTTCTTCGACCTCTCGAAAGGCGGCAATCCCATTCTCTTCCAGCACTTGTTCTGGTTCTACTCGCACCCGGCGGTGTACGTCTTCGTCCTGCCGGGGCTGGGAATCATCAGCGAACTGCTGCCGGTCTTCGTCCGCAAGCCGCTCTTCGGTTACCGTTGGGTGGCGATGTCCTCGTTGGGGATTGCCCTGGTGGGTTTCCTGGTGTGGGCGCACCACATGTTCACGTCTGGCATGGCCGAGTACTTGCGCGTGCCGTTCATGTACAGCACCCTGCTGGTCGCCGTGCCGACGGGCGTCAAGTTTTTCTCGTGGGTGGGCACAGTCTGGCGCGGCAAGATTTCGTTCGATACGCCCATGCTCTTCCTCCTGGCAGGAATCATCGTCTTCCTGCTGGGAGGCCTCTCCGGCCCGCCCAATGCCACCATCTCCACCGACCTGCACCTGCACGACACCTATTACATCGTCGGTCACTTCCACGACGCGATGTACGGCGGCTATATCTTCCCCTTCTTTGCGGCCATCTTTTACTGGTATCCCAAGATGACCGGCAAGCGCCTGAACGAAAAACTGGGCAAACTGCAATTCTGGCTGATGGCCCCGTCGTTTATGGTCATGTCGCTGCTGATGATGCGCGTCGGCCTGCTGGGGATGCGCCGCCGCATCGCCGACTACGACCCGGCGCTGGGCTTCGACCTGTACCATGTGCTGATGACGGTCATGGCCTTCCTCACCGCCCTGGGCGTGATCGTCTTCTTCATCAACGTGATTTACACCCAACGCAAGGGGCAGGTTGCCCGCGGCAATGTGTGGAACTCGCGCTCGCCGGAGTGGCTCGTCCCCTCGCCAATGCCGGTGCATAACTACGACCACGAACTGGAGGTCGTGGGTGAACCCTACGACTACGGCTTGCCCGGCTCGCGTTACGTCAAATTCGAGGGAGAGGAATAATTACTATGGCGCACATCACCAAATCGGCTGCGTTCCGTCTCGGACTGATGGTCTTTGCTGCCCTGGCCGTGCTGACCGGCATCGAGTTCGTCCTGGCGCTTTTCTTGAACGTCTGGCAATTGCTCCTGCTGGTGGCCGTGCTCAAGGCCGGGCTGGTGTTGTATTACTACATGCACATTTACCGCCTGTTCGAGAGCGATCCCACCCTCGACCACAATTCCTACGCCTACAAACTGGCGACCAACCGCATGGGCTTGTGGCTGTTCTTCATCTCTGACTCGTTCATCTTCGGCGGCCTGATGATTGCCCGCATTAACTTGCTCGGCCTGACTCACCCGGAGTTGAACCAGTACCTTGGCCTGGCGGTGACCTCCATCCTGCTCATCTCGTCCTTTTTCATGAACCGCGCCGAGACGGCCATGGCGCATGGCGACCGCAAGCAGTTCGTCCTCGGCACGGCCGTCACCCTGACCCTCGGCCTGCTCTTCCTGGTGGGCGTGGTCGGCGTCGAATGGCAGATTGCCCCCTTCGGCCCCGGCGACGGCGTCCAGGGCGCGGTCTTCTACTCGATGACCGGCTTCCACGCCTTCCACGTCCTGACCGGCGTCATCTTCCTGGTCATTATCCTGCGCAACGGCCTGCGCGGGCGCTATTCAGCGGAGAAACACTGGGGCGTGGAGGCCTGCGCTATCTACTGGCACTTTGTGGACGTGGTCTGGGTCTTTTTCTACCCGGCCCTCTACCTGGTAGGGACGGTGATTCAATAAACACAATCTACCACGAAGGACACGAAGAGACACAAAGGAAATTTTTTGACCTGGTAACCTGTGTGTTTCCTGCCCTTTGTGCAGTGGAGTACTCGTATCCTGGCAAATAAAAAATGAGCGAACGCCGTTTTCTTCTGGTTGCACCGCTGATCCTGTTCCTGCTGGCAGGCGCTATCGGCGCGGCCATCCTGGCGCAGCGACCCGCCTACCGCGGCGTCCTCTACGATCCGCCCCAGCCGGCCCCCGATTTCACCCTGCTGACCGCTGGCGGGCGGCAAGTGAGCCTGAGCGACTTCCGCGGCCGGGTGGTGTTGCTCTTCTTCGGTTACACCACCTGCCCCGACGTTTGCCCGACGACGCTGGCCATCCTCCGTCAGGTGCGCGCTGACCTGGGGGACGCGGCGAACCGGCTCCAGGTCCTCTACGTGACGGTGGACCCGGACCGCGACACCCCCGACCGGGTGCAGGAGTACGTTTCCTTCTTCGACCCGTCGTTCATCGGCTTGAGCGGCGATTTGTCCGTCCTGGAGGAGACCTGGGCGGCCTACGGCGTGACCCGCGTCATTGACCCGGCGCCCGACTCTGCCGTCGGATACTTTGTCACCCATTCGACCCGCCTGTACCTGATTGACCCGCAGGGGCGGCTGTTCCTGTCCTTTTCCTACGGCACCCCGCCGGAAGACATTGTGCATGATGTTCTGGAGGTTCTGAAATGAAAAAGTTCCTTTTTGCTTTCCTGGCGCTGCTGCTGGCCTCTTGCCAGACGGCAACGACGAAGAGTGTTTCGATCAGCGCTGTCTGGGCGCGGCCTGGCCTGGCAGGCGGGAATTCCGCCGTGTACTTCACCATCGAGGTCCAGGGCTACGATGATGTGCTTCTTGCGGCCTCCAGCGATGTGGCCGAGGCAGTCGAATTGCATCAGACGAGCATGGATGACGGCCATATGCACATGCAGCACATGGCGCATGGCATTCCCCTGCCCAACGGTCAGATCGTTCAACTGGAGCCGGGCGGCTTGCACATCATGCTCATCGGCCTGAAACAGGACCTGAAGGTCGGCGATACCTTCGACCTGACGCTCGACTTCGAGAAGGGGGAGGACCTGACGATCACCGTGACCGTCCAGGAGCCATGAGCCGCGCTGAACTTTTTCGCCGCATTGCCTGGGCGATGCTGATTGGCCTGGTCATCGGGGCGGG
>DAOTZT010000034.1:0-3688 GCA_034434255.1 Anaerolineales bacterium
GAATCTGAGCGGTGTTTCGACTTCAAAGAGAATTTCGCTGTTCTCTGCCATTGGTTATTTTATATCACGAATCTGCCTGTTGCACTCTACAACTTGCTCACCACAGGGCCAGCGCGCCTGGCGGTGAGCAACCGTCCGCGAATACGGCCACGAATGCACGAATGCCCGCCGGTTATTCGTTTATTCGTGCTCCATTCGTGGACGGTCACCCTACCCCATACAACGCCTTGACCCGCTCATCTATTTCCGCCTCCACGCGGACGATTTGGGCGCTGAGGCGGCGGTTTCTTCGCGGGCCGCTTTTATCTCAATGCCAAAACCCTTTGTAATGAATTAACAATCTCAGGAATCTGTGCGATTTCTTCTTTTTTCAACATTTGACCTACAATGCGTCCTGCAAGCGGCTTACCCACCTTTTCAAAGGTTTTTGGAGTTATTGCTGCCTTGTTTGGTAAATCCCTCTCGCCTAATTCGCTTCGACAAGCATTGACAATTTCAACTAACCGCTCATAGGGCAAAATTGAACATATAGTCGTTTCAAAATCTACATCGAGCACAAACACATTTTCGCTGCCAATCCATTTACTATATTTGTTCTGGTGTATCTCTTTTTGCCCATCTCCATCTCCAAAAATTATGTGTGGTATATCAAAAGCACGCAGGGTATGGTGATATGCTTCAAAATTGCCTTTACCTTCAACCCAAACAAGCGAAATTCCTGCTTTATCCAAATCAAGTTCCAAAGTCTTAAATAGACCTGGCAACGCAAAAAATTCAGTTTGACCTTCAACAAGCAAAACGGCGCGGGCAAACAGCATGTCACTTCGATTTTCTTGAATGTATCTCTGAGTTTTTTCTTTGAACCGGGGGTTAATCGTGGAAAAATTGGGTTGCTTTATAGCACGTAAGTTCTGATTACGCTGTAATCTTATGATATTTTCAAGCGGTACTCGATTAGCAAATTCGGTTGAATGGGTTGTAAAGATAATTTGTTCATTCTGCGCGATGTTTTCCAATGTTTTTATAAATGCGCGAGTCGCATGTGGATGTAAATATAACTCAGGTTCTTCAATGGCAAAGACATAATCTTGAAAATCCTTTTTGTGACCAATTTGTTTACACCAAACATGAAGGACAGATGCTACGAAAGATCGTTGAACGCCCAAACCATGTTGGGAAAAATTCAGATCAACTCCGTCTTCGATTTGAATTTTTCCTTGTAAAAATATGTTTTTGGTGTCGGGGACATTTTGTTGAATTTGCAAACGCACATTAGATGTCGTTGACGTTATCGGCGAAAGACTGTTTGAAATTTCTTCTTCAAGTTGTTCAATTTCATGCCAGGCATCATCGTTGGCAACTCGGCTTGTCAACGCTTTAATTTCATTGATTTTTTGGCTTATCTGAAATATAGCCGACTCAGGTCTTTGTACGTTTGCGATTACATCATCAATAAGATCAGTGAGAAGGTCGTTCTTTTCTGGATTTGCCTGTTCGCTTAAACGACTATCGGCTGAAATCAAACGATACTTTGGAAGCAAAGGTTTGTATGTTTTAGTGTCATTGCCAGTAACCTTACGTAATGCGCCGTTCGGTCTTCTGATGTAATCCGTTCTTCCCTCGTTTTCGCCGCCCTGCCACATAACAGCCAGAATAAATTTACCTTCACTCTCTTGCCCCAGGGTTGGATTTTTAACATCACAATTTTCCAAATGCCATTGCTCAACGGAAGGAATTTTTCCTGAGAAAACAACTTCGACAATTACAGGTTTGCCAGTTTCCTTGTTGTTGAAATTCTCGACTTCCAATTTACGGGCACTACTAAAGAACTTATCGAGCGCGTAAAAAATGCTGGATTTACCGCTACTGTTTGGTCCAATGATTGCATTGATGAGCGGGGCAGAATTAGCAAATGAAATTTGAAATGGCTTATCTTCCCAGGTAATTTGCGCAGGAATATTTTTTTCTTCTGCTCTGAAATTGGCGCAAAAAGGAATTGGTTTGAAGCCAGAAATTTTCACCGATTCGATTCTCATTTTTTCATCCCGTTGTTTTACTCATACAACCGTGCCACCATCTCGTCCAATTCCGCTTCCCACGCGCGCACTTTGCGGGCAGATTCTTCGGGCAGGGGGTAGCCGTGTTGTTTGTACTCGTTCAGAATCTTATCCACCAGTTGCACGAAAGGTTGTTGTTCTTCCAGCGAAATCGGCGCAATCGGCAGTTGTTTCCAGTCATCAGGGTAAATGTGCATTTTGCTACGCCGCCTGCCTTTGAGCCACTCCCGCGCAAATGATGAATTCATGATTGCCAGCACATACTTCAAGTTGAATTTCTTGGAAATCTCTTCGCGCTGTTCGCGGTCGCCTAAGGGGTCTTGGCGGCAGTACCTGGCTGTCTTATTTATGGACTTATTGATTACTCCTTTTAGGTAGTGCCAAGGAACACCACAATATGCAGTATGACTTGGGAGACACTGATTATCATCGTAAGCGACTTCAATCTTCTCTGATGAAATATCCTTTGTCAAAAATTTCTCTGGAGAATTGTAGAATTCCGGAAATGTTTGAGACTCAAATTGTGCGGGAGCTCTTTTAGTATTCCATTCCAAAAAACGCTTGCGTTTAAAAGACCACTTAACAATATCTTTGCTTTCAATCCAAGTTTTTGGATGTTTGTCGTCTTGGAAATCTTGTATTAAATCATCTGTAACAAAATCAGGCTCATTCTTAAGAGAGCTTGATCGCCAAGGGCGAAGTCCTGTACTGATATAACAGATGTCGCCAAGGGGAATGAAATTTTGTTTGAAATAATGATTCTGATTGATATTTTCCCTTGGACGAAAAACACTTTCCTTTGCATCAAGCTGTGGAAAAGAAGCAAAAATTTCCAAATTCTTCTCAAAATCGTCAGATTTTTCCCCAAAGCGCCGTACAAGAATAGATACCAATGCTCTAGTAGGTTCTTTACGTTCAAAGTGAAAAATTGTGTTACGAACACCTGCGCTAAACAACGGAATTTCAGAGCAGAAATCAACTCTCCTAATATGTGTATTGCTTACAAAGAATTCTTTGGATTTTTTTGCATAATTTGCAAAATTGTACGCATCGGGAATAATAAAAACCATCTGCCCGTTTCGCCGCAGGAGCTGGTAGGCGCGCTCTAAAAACGGGATGTACAAATCCCATTTTTCGTGCAGGGTCTTGTAGATTTTGGAATCCTTCAGGCGTTTGCGGTAGGCTTGCCAGGCGGCAATTTGTCTTTGCCGTTCTGCTTCGTCTTCGATGTGCTTGAATTGGGCATCGGCGCGCACATAGGGCGGGTTGGCAAGGACGATGTCGAAGCCGCCCTCATCCCCAACCCTTCTCCCAGGGGGAGAAGGGAGTTGTTCCCCTCTCCCTTTGGGAGAGGGGTCAGGGGTGAGGGAAGGGGTGAGGGAAGGCGCGAAGACCTCCGCAAACTCCACCTGCCAGTCGAAACTGTCATTCGAGAGGGCAGAGACCTGTCCCCCGTGCGCCCAGGCTTTGATTTCGGCCTTCAACTGCTCGATTTGGCGGCGGAGTTTTTCCTTCTCCTGCGAACCGGCGTGAACGCTCATGAACTCGTTCTTCAGGCGCACAAATTCCCGCACCTGATGGTCGCGGAACATATCGGGCTGCAATCCGCCGGAGGGGTCGGGGGCGGTCAG
>DAOTZT010000035.1:0-2455 GCA_034434255.1 Anaerolineales bacterium
ATGCAAAAGAACTTGCCAGGCGCATTGATGAAAAAAAAGAATAACCCTGTTCGGCAGCGGCTGGCCGAATGGAGAAACAAAATTGCCTCATGGGGGCAAGATTTTGATGATGATGAGCTGTTGCGTCTGAACAAAGCCCTGATTTCTGGCGCGGCAGTGTTGTTTATTCCCGCCGGATTGCTGTGGAGCGCGGCCTACTTCTGGCTAGGCCTGCGTGAGGCGGGTTTTGCTCCGCTCACCGGTACACTGTTGCTGGCGATTGGACTGGTCTATTACACCCACACCAAAAACTATGAACTCTTCCGCACTTATGCACTGATTCAAACGTTGCTCCTGCCGGCTGCGCTCAATTTCATTCTGGGTGGCTTCATGAACTCTGGCCTGGTCATTCTCTGGTCGGCCCTGACACCGTTCGCCTCGCTGGTGTTGGAAAATCAGAAGCGCGCCCTGCGCTGGTTTCTTGCGTTTCTGATTTTGCTCACCGTGAGCGGCTTGATTAAGCCGCTGCTGCCATTCCAGCGCGCCTTGCCAGAGGCTATCTTGCGCCTGTCCTTTATGATGAATCTGGGAAGCGCCTTCATCATCACCTTCGTCACCGCCGCTTATTTCACCTGGCAGAAAGAAACCTACCGTCAGCGTTCCGAAGCGCTGCTGTTGAACATCTTGCCAGAAAGCATCGCTCAGCGGTTGAAAGAAAAGCCCGGCCAAATTGTTAATTCCTTCCCTGCGGTGAGCGTTCTGTTCGTGGATATTGTAGATTTCACCCCGCTTTCGGCGCGACTTCCTCCACGCGACTTGGTGCGTATGCTCAACGCCGTTTTTCAAGCGCTGGATAAAATCAGCCGCAAACATGGCCTGGAAAAAATCAAGACCATTGGCGATGCTTACATGGCCGCCGCGGGTGTACCGCAGCCTCAACCCGATCATGCTCGCAGAGTGGCATTAGCCTTGCTTGAAATGCGCGAGTATCTCTCCACGCATACCTTTGATGGCCACGCCCTGCAGTTCCGTTTTGGCGCGGCGAGTGGTCCGGTTGTTGCAGGCGTCATCGGGCGGGAGAAGTTTATCTACGACTTATGGGGTGATACGGTCAATCTGGCCAGTCGCCTGGAGACTTATGGTGAGGCGGGCAAAATTCACATCTCGCGCGAAATGTACGAAATACTAAAAGATGAATTCATTTGCAAGCGGCGTGGATTCGTCAGTTTGAAGGGGAAGGGGAAAGTCGAAACTTTTTGGCTGCTTGGAAAACGCTCAGAGATTTGAAAAATATCCTGCCGCCATGCAAGCTTGCAATGACAATAGGGCTATTTTTCCAGCGTTTGCCAGGCTCAACGCTGGCGAGGAGATTGCTTCGGCGGCTATCGCCGCCTCGCAATGATAACCTGGGTATTTTCGCAGGGCGAACCCTCGTGAGGGGTTTGCTTCGGCGGCTATCACCGCTTCCCAATGACAATGTGGCTATTTTTCCAGCGCTTCCCAGGCCCAACTGAGGGCGGCCATCATAGCCGGGAAGCCAATGGTGTTGATGCCGAGGGTGAGGGTGTGTTCGATTTCGGCGGGGGTGGCCCCGGCTGCCAGGGCACGGTGAACGTGCGAATGGACGCCGCTCTCCGAGCCGCGGGCCGCGGCCATGCCTAACTTGATGAGTTCGCGGGTCTTTTCGTCCAGCGGGCCGCTCTCGGCGGCGGTTTTGCCGAGCGCTTCGTAAGCGGCGTAGACCTGGGGATGCTTTGCCTGGAATTTGCGGTAGTTTTTGGGCAGGGTGGTCATGGGACTCTCCTTTTGATGCGTAGTGCAAGTCAATGAGGTGGGTTACGGCACAGATTTGAGATAGGCGATAATGGCCTGGATCTCGCTATCCGACAGGTGCAGGTTGGGCATGGCGGTGTTGGGGCGCATGGCGCGCGGGTTCGCCAGCCAGCCATAGAGCGTCTCGTCGCTGTCCGTAATCTTGTCCAGGTTGGGGGCGTAATAGGCGCCTTCGCCCTTGATGAAGTGGCATTTGCGGCACTCGTATTTCTCCACCAGCGCCGCGCCGGTGGCGGGGGAAACATCCACCCGCTTGGTCAGGTTCAGGTACCAGCGCGGGCGCACGAGCAGGACGAGCAGGACGGCGAGCAAAAGCACAGCCAGCAGAGCGGAGAGGATTTTCTTCGTCATTCCATCACTCCAGAGACACGATGACGTTCCCCGTCTCGTTGACCTCCACCCGCAGGGAGCGCAGCGGCGCGCCGGCCGGACCGTGGGTCACGTTGCCGTTGGCGTCGAAGCGCGAACCGTGACAGGGGCAGGCGAAGCCCGCGGCTTGCTGTTCCACGGTGCAGCCCAGGTGGGTGCAGACCAGGCTGAGGGCGCGGAATCCGTCTTCGTCGTGGATGAGCAGGGCGGGGATGGAGAGAATCGGGGTGCGCGAACCGACCGGGTAACGGTCAGCCGGCCCGAGGTCGAACTC
>DAOTZT010000036.1:0-8041 GCA_034434255.1 Anaerolineales bacterium
AGCGTACCCGAAGGGTAAGCAATCTCCCGTTTATCAGGCCAGCTTGACCGCTTGGGGATTGCTTCGTCGCAAAGAACGCTCCTCGCAATGACAAACACAACAGTTTTGATGCAAGACTGAACAGTTACGAAGAATGTAACATTGTCGGGTAGTTACTGTTTTATAGCCGTGCAACGCCTGCAGTGTGCTACCTAAATCCGGTTCTGGTCATGGCTCCAGGCACGCCGGAATCGAATCGCTCAGCCCATCGGGGGTCTCGGTGTTGCCATTTTCATCGTAAATCTTCACATACTGAATCTCAGAAAACTGCTTGAGATTCTTGAAAATCAAATTGGCAATCGTGTATGTGGCGCCGTTGGAATTACACGTCCCCGTCAGGCGGACATGCGCCACCCCGTTCTCGATGCGGAACTCCGAAAAACCGGTCGTCCCGCTCGCCACCAGCCGCAAACCGGCAGCCTGCTCGGCGGCATTCGGCCCAGCATACAACTGGAGAAGCACCGCCTGGGGCAGCGAAGCAGGCGGCGGACTCACCACCCGCGTCACAGCGACCTCGTAGGGTTCCGTCCCGGCCGCATAACGCGTTTGATCCAGGAAGTAGACCGTCAACGTCGTCTCATTAGAAGAAGCGGGGCGAGCAATGCGCGGCCCTGACCAAACCGCCCGGTCGCCGGTCGGGGAGCCGTTCGCCAGCACGGTCAGGATGAATTTGACGTTCTGCCCCGCCAGCGAGGAGAGATCCACGTCGAAGCGGTAATACATGCCATCTATCTTCTCGCTGAAACTCTTGAGCGTCTTCACCGTCCCCGAACCGATCTGGTAGTCCAGGCGGAATTTCACGTAGCAGCCGGTGGCGCCATACTGGCAGTTGACCACCGACTGGAAGCGGTCACCCTGCTGCACCGTAAAGGGAGGATAGACGCCTTGGATATAGCCATTGGTTACCTTCTGCGGGAACGTCAACAAGCCTGATGCACCCGTGGAGCCATCTTCCAGTTTTGGCGCGTCCAGTTTGAGCACAAAGCCTTTTGAGTCGCCATCGGTGCCTGGGCAAGGCAGCACACCTGCGCCACTCATCCAGGTGGCCGAACAGGCATTGGCATAAAAATCGTAGGCTGCTGCATACGTACCGGACACGTTGATATCAGCAAAAATGCCCCACGTTCCGCTTGAACCAAAGCCAAATTTCTTGCCAGAAGCATTGCGCAGCATCCAATAACTGCGATAATGGCCAGACGCCGTCGGAGCCACCATATTGACCGACACATCCACCGTCTGACCGGGGGCAACACTGGAGGGCAGGTTCACCGTGGGTGAAGCGCCCAGCAAGTCCCCGGCCACAAAGACCAGGGCGTAAGAGGTCGTCCAGGTGCAGGAACCATCGTTGCGGATGCGCCAGGTCTTGGTGAAGGGCGTCCCGGCCGTCAACGTAGTGCCATCGGGAATAGTCACATCGCTGAGAAACGTGGCTTTGTCGCAAACGCTGCCGGGCGAAGCCGCAACCTTGATGTCAATGAAAAACGGACTGTTTGCATTCGCCCCCACCCCGAAAAGCACATTGGCGGCGTTGCGCAGTTTCCAGTAGCCGCGGTAGTGGCCGGGCGTGTTTGGTGCGGTCATGTTGACCGTCACATCCACCGTCTCCCCCGGCGCGACCGACGAAGGCAGGTTGACCACCGTCGGCGCCCCCATTTTGGAACCGGACACAAAGACCACGGCATACGAGGTCGTCCACGTGCAGGTGCCGACGTTTTTGAGCCGCCAGGTTTTCGAGATTGCCGCGCCAGGGGCAAAGGTCGTCCCGTCGGGCACGGTCACATCAGCAACAAATTGGGCAGCATCGCACGGAGCAGCCGCCGCAGGGGGCAGCGTCCAGAAGAACTGCGCAAAGAGCGCCAGCAAGACGATCACCGTGGAAGAAACGCGTTTGGATTTCATGAGAACTCTCCTTTCAGAAAAACGCATGCACAAAGACCCTGGAGTTTAAGACGCCTCCCCCCTGTGTTTGGTTCCAGAGAACAAGCTGTCGCTGCAAAAAGTCAACACATCCGCGCGCGCCCAGAGAACGCGCACTTGTCTCGTTTCTGCCGCAGATCAAACTTTTTGCAGTCGAGTCAACTCTATCTTCGCGCAATTTTGCACGAATCGTATCCCCCAAACAGGCCTTGAGCCAATTCCCCAGCGGCTGTACAATGAAAGAAGATGCAGCGCTTGACTTTGCTACTTGCAACTTTGCTGGCAATGGCAGCTCTGGTGCAGACCAGCCCCATTCCGCCCCGCGCCTGGACCCTCGACTCTGCCGCCCTCGAACCGGCCGCTCTCCCCGCCGGAACGACTCCCCTCCATCCCCCCGCCCGCGCCGACCTGGACGGCGACGGCATGGCCGAAACCCTGACGCTGAGCGATGGACGCCTCGCCCTCCTCTCGGCAGGCCAAACCATCTGGGAAAGCCCGCCCAACTGGAATGTCCTCCAGGCCGCCTTCACGTCCCTGAACGACGACGCCTTGCCCGAAGCCACCCTGCTGGTCTGGCGCGCCTTCCGCCCCTGGCCGGTGGACGAATTCCTGCCCTACGGCGGGCGCATTGCCGACTTCCATGACCGGGCGGGGAATTCCTGCCATATCATCCTGATTGGGCGAATCCGCGGCCGGCTGGGGGAAGTATGGGCCGGGTCGGCGCTGGCCGATCCGGTCACCGCCTTCGCCGCGGCCGATTTAAACGGCGACGCGGCTCAGGAGTTGATCACGCTCGAGGGGCGCTACGCAGGCGTCGGGTCGGGCCCCGCACGGGCGCTCAAAGTCTGGGAATGGAACGGATTCGGGTTCACGCTCGTCTCATCCGTAAACGGTTCGTTCTCCGCGCTGGCACTTGCCCGCCAGGAGGACGGCCAGATTCTGATTCTGACACCCTGAGGAGGATGCCATGAAAAGTTCCTTGCGTAAATTGCTATGGGGGATGATGGTCGTCGTGTTGGTGCAGGCGGCGTGCAATTTCTCGACTGCCACACCAACCGAGCCGCCCACCCAGCCGCCGTCGCCCCCGGCGGAGGTTTACCCGCCGCCGTTTGCGGAGTATGCGCCCATCACGGCGCGCCTGCCGCAAACCTTCGCCGGCGGTGGTTACTCCTTGCCGCTCGACCTGGGCCAGGTGCAAGGCCTGACCGACCTGGAGTTGAGCAGCGAGCAACTCGCCCTGCTGGCCGAGAACGGCTTTGTGGTCGCCGCGCCGGTCCCCGGCAAGTACCGCGAGTTCTACCAGATTTACGAATCGGGGCGCTATTACACCATGCCGCTCTTCATCACCACCGACTCGGTCTATCACGTCTATCATCTCATCTTCGACAAAATGCTGCGCGACCTGGAGCGGGACTACTTCATCGCCGACCTGCGCGCCCTGACCAGCGCCCTGCTGGCCGAAACTTCAGAGCAGTACACTGCCCTGCGCGGCGCGGCGCTGGAGGAGCAGGCCCTGCGCAACGTCGCTTTCTTTGGCGTGGCCGACCGTCTGCTTGGCCTCAACGACCCCATCCCGCCCGAAGCCCAGGCGCTGGTGGATGCAGAACTGGCCCTCATCAACGCCGCCAGCGAGCCTTCCATTTCGCCGCTTTGGGATCGCCCCGACCTGGACGCTGACAAAAAACTTATTGAAGATTACTCACAGTACATCCCGCGCGGCCACTACACCCGCTCCGAAGACCTGAAAATGTACTTCCGCGCCATGATGTGGTACGGGCGGCTGACCTACCGCCTGATGGACGATTTCGAGACCCAGCGCGCTCTGCTCGTCGTCCAGGCCATGCGCTCGGCCCAAGCGGGCGATGGGACGCCCGCCCTGACCCTCTGGCAAAACATCTACGACCCGACCGTCTTCATCGTCGGCAAGGCCGATGACCTCGGCATCTACGAGTACGGGGCGCTGTCGGATCAAATCTTCGGCCCCGCGCCAGACCTGACCGCCTTTGCCGACGAGACGCTCTTTGCCCGGTTCAAGCAGGCCAGCGAGTCCCTGCCGCCGCCGCAAATCAACTCCATGTGGGTCTGGATCTGGCAGGACCAGGAGACGGTCACCAAAGGCTTCCGCTTCATGGGGCAGCGCTTCACGCTGGATGAGTACGTCTTCGGGCAACTCATCTGGCGCAGGGTCGGCACCATCGATCAGCCGCGCGGCCTGCCCAAGGGGCTGGACTTCTTCGCCGCCATGGGTTCAGACGAGGCGCAGAACATCCTCGTCAACGAGATGAACGAGTCGCGCTATGCCAACTACGACACTCAGATGGCAAAAGTCCAGGCCGAGATCGCCGCTCTGGGAACCGATTCCTGGACCCAGAACCTGTACTGGTCGTGGCTCTATGCCCTCCAGCCGCTCATCGAACCGAAGGGCGCCGCCTACCCGCCCTTCATGCAAACCCAGGCCTGGGCGCGCAAAGACCTGCAGACCGCTCTCGGCTCATGGACGGAACTCAAGCACGATACCATCCTCTACGCCAAGCAGGTGATGGCCGAAATGGGTGCTGGCGGTCCAGACCAAATTCCACACAGTTACGTGGAGCCGAACCCCGAAGCCTATGCTCGTCTGCTGGCGCTGGCGCAGATGACCTACAACGGCCTCGAAGCGCGCGGCCTGCTCAGCGACCTGACCCGCGCCAACCTGGCCAATCTCATCGAGGAACTGACCTTCCTGAAAGACATCGCCGAACGCGAACTGGCCGGAGAACCCATCAGCGATGACGAATACCTGCACATGCTCTACTGGGGCGGCGTGCTCGAACAATTTACCCTGGCCGCCGCCGACACCACCGGCGACATGGACCGCGACCTTTCCGACCAGAAGGCCGCCCTCGTCGCCGACGTAGCCACCGGCACCAACGACCTGATGAACCTGGTCGTCCTCGAAGAGGCCATCGGCCAGCCAACAGAAATCTTCGTCGTCCTGCCTGATTCGCCCTGGCGCGTCGCCGTCGGCGCGGTGTTCACCTACTACGAATTCACCGTCCCGCCCGACCAGCGCATGACCGACGAGACCTGGCAGTCAATGGTAGAAGCGGGGACCAATCCGCCCCAGCCCGACTGGACAGAGACCTTCATCGCGCCGTGAGAAACCGGTTTTCGTGTTGCAGGTTGGAAGGATGGATGGTTGCCTTCCAACCTGCCATCTTTTTGCTGCTCCTGTGCATTCTCCCGCTGAACGCCTGTCAGCCGCGCCGCAGCGTGACGCTGGCCCTGCTGGGCGACATCAACCTGGGACGCGGCGTGGCACCCTCCGCCGACACGTTCGGCTTCCTGACCCCGCGCCTGCGTGCCGCCGACCTGGCGCTGGCCAACCTGGAGAGTCCCCTGGCCAACTATCCCCCAGCCGGAGCCACAACGAGCGGATACAATCTGTGCGTGCTGGGGCCTCTCACCCCACTCCTGGCCGACTGGGGCCTCGACCTGCTCTCCATCGCCAACAACCACCGCTTCGACTGCGGGCCGGATGGCCCCTCCGAAACCGCCGACCTGCTGGAAAACGCCGGCCTGAGCGCCATCGGCCTGATAGAGAAGCCCGTTATCCGTTCCATCAACGGCCTGACACTGGCCTTCTTTGCCTTCGATGACATCTCCGCCCCGCTGGATGCCGGGGCCGCCGCGCAGTCCATCCGCACCGCGCACGAGGGCGGCGCGCTGGTGATTGTCTCCGTCCACTGGGGCGTGGAATACCAGGCCGCGCCCACCAGGCGGCAGGAGGCGCTGGCGCGGCAATTCGCCGAGGCCGGAGCAACGCTCATCTGGGGGCATCACCCGCACGTCTTGCAGCCTGCCGAATGGCTGGAACCACCCGCCGATTCGGAGCCCGCAAGAGAACCGACCCTTGTCCTTTACAGTTTGGGCAACGCCCTCTTCGATCAGGGCGGGCTGGACGACACGCGTCAGTCGGCGCTGGTGCTGGTCACGCTGGATGCAAAAGGCGTGACATCTGTGGAGACCATCCCCTTTGAGATTGACCTGCTCCATTCCCGCATCATCGAGCCAGACGGAAACTTCCCCTTTCCATTCCTTGACACATCTCAGGATTGATATATAATCTGCCCATTGAATCTGAACAAGAACAGTTGAATATCTGGAGAAATAGCGGCTGAGTCCCGCTGGGGGCGGGATGACGAGGTGGAGGTTCCTCTGCGCGAGCAGAGGCTAATCCCGGCACACCGGGAGAAAATCGAATGGATCAGCGGATGCCTCCGGAGCCCGGTCACAGGCTCCTTTCTCCCTTCCAGAACAAGCGCAATGCCCAAAACCGTCCGGCAACGGGCGGGCCAAAGGCAGCGCAGTGACTGGCAAGCAATTGCCATTTGTCTCGGAAGGGCTGTCAGCCTGATACTTTTGTGTTACCTGAAAGGCGCGCCCTGGCGTGCCTTTTTTATTTTCCCCTGCGGCCGGTCCCGCCGACCGCCCATACCACTCAAGGAGGTACTGCATGAATAACAAAGAATTGCTCAAACGCGTAGAAGAAGACAATGTCCGGTTCATCTCGCTGCAATTCACCGATGTCACCGGCGCCGTCAAAAGCGTGGATATGCCGGTCCAGCGCCTGCCCGAGGCACTCGAAGATGGCGTCTGGTTCGACGGCTCATCGGTGGAGGGCTTTGCCCGCATCCAGGAAAGCGACATGATGCTGCGCCTGGACCCGTCCACCTACGCCATCCTGCCCTGGACGCTGGACGACCGCCGGCGGGCGCGTCTCTTCTGCGACATCTACACCCCAGACGGCGAACCCTTTGAAGGCGACCCGCGCGGGGCCTTGAAACGGCTGCTCGCCAGACTGGCCGAGCGCGGCTGGACCTATAACGTGGGCCCGGAACCCGAATTCTTCCTCTTCCGCCGCAACGGGGGCGAGTCCATTCATCCCGTTCCCCACGACGTGGGCAGTTACTTCGACTTTTCCGCCGACGACGAGGCTGTGCGCGTCCGCACCGAACTGATGGATGCCCTCGCCAGCATGGGGCTGGAAGTGGAAGTCGGGCATCATGAAGTAGCCCTTGGCCAGCACGAGATTGACTTTCGCTTTGCCGACGCCCTGCGCACCGCCGATAACGTCCTGACGCTCAAGTACACGGTCAAGGCCATCGCCGCCAAACACGACCTGGTGGCTTCGTTCATGCCCAAACCGGTCTTTGGCATCAATGGCTCCGGCATGCATTGCCATCAATCCATCTTCGACAGCAACGGCAACAACCTCTTCTACGACAAGAAAGACGAGTTCCATCTTTCCCCGCTGGCCTACGGGTTCATTGCCGGGCAATTGAAACATGCCCGCGCCCTGGCCGCCGTGGTCGCCCCTACAGTGAACTCTTACAAGCGGCTTGTCCCCGGCTACGAGGCGCCCGTCTATATCGGCTGGGCGCAAATCAACCGCTCGGCGCTCATCCGCATCCCCCGCTACACCGAGGGACGTCACAAAGCCATGCGCGCCGAACTGCGCTTCCCCGATCCCTCGTCGAATCCCTATCTGGCCTTCACCGCCATGTTGGCCGCCGCCCTGGACGGCATTGACAACAAGATGACGCCGCCCAAAGCGCTCAACAATGTCAATCTCTACGAACTCGACACCGAAGAACGCCACCAGATGGGCGTGGGAGAACTTCCCGGTTCGCTGGCCGAAGCACTCGACGAACTTGAAAAAGACACAATTTTGCAAGAAGCGCTGGGCAAGACGATTTACACCGCTTTCCTGCGCGCCAAACGCGCCGAGTGGGACAACTTCCGTACCAAAGTCACCGACTGGGAAGTGGAGCGCTACCTGGAAGTGGTGTAAGTCAGCGCGCCGCGTTCAGCCGACAAAACAATCCAGCGGTTGGAAAATGGCCAGCCGCTGGAATTGTTATAGATGACCCTACTGCAAAAAGGTGGTGAACCACAAAGGACACGAAGTACACAAGTAACTATTCAGCCATCCACTCGAAACAGGGGTGTCACTGCGAACGAGCGCTTTTTGCGAGTGAAGCAGTCTCCCAAAGCATGGTTTTTCCTGTTCAAGACGAGATTGCTTCGGGCAGAGAACGCCCTC
>DAOTZT010000037.1:0-11654 GCA_034434255.1 Anaerolineales bacterium
GGGGAGATTTACTCCATCGTCGAACAACAAACCTTCGGGGACGTATCTCCTTCACATGCTCTCTGGACGTGGATTGAGCGCCTGTTCTACATGGGCATCAGCGGGGGCTGCGATAGTAACAACTTCTGCCCAACCGCCAGTACCACCCGCGCTCAGATGGCGGTCTTCCTGCTGCGTGGCGAGCACGGGTATACCTACACGCCTCCGGCTGTGGGAGATAGCACCGGTTTCAACGATGTGCCGGTGACCCACCCCTTCGCCGCATGGATCAAACAACTGGCAGCAGAAGGCATCACAAGTGGTTGTGGCGGCGGCAATTACTGCCCCAATGATCCGGTGACACGTGAGCAGATAGCCGTCTTCCTCCTGCGGGCCGAGCATGGCGGCTCTTACACGCCCCCGGCTGTGGGAGATAGCACGGGCTTCAACGATGTGCCGGTGACTCACCCATTGGCCGCATGGATCAAACAACTGGCGGCGGAAGGCATCACAACTGGTTGTGGCGGCGGCAATTACTGCCCCGATGGTCTGGTGACACGTGGGCAGATGGCCGTCTTCATCATCCGCACCTTCAACTTGCCATAGTCAGCCTGTTTGAGTAAAGTTTGGCCGTCCAGGAGAACTCTTGGACGGCCTTTTTGTTGTGGTTAGCCCCGCAGCGCTAGTTAAAGAAGCGAATCTGTCCTGGTTGTATTGATACATTTTGGCAGCCGGCTCACGAATTAAACTACCATCAGTTTGGAATGAGCACGCCACATTCAATTTGCCAGAGAGACGCAGATAAACTCGGATTTTTTGAATAACCTTAGACTGGATGAGCACCAATTTGCCTGAATAAGTAAGTGTTCGGCTTCAACTAAACCGACCCCTTTTATTTGTGTTGACTGTCCTCATCTGTGGTGGTGTTCAGATGTGAAAAGTTCTTACGGGTGAAAAGTTAAAAAACCAACACAAATTTGACTCTTCTGCAAAAAGGTCTGAACCACAAAGGACCGAAGTACACAAAGGATTTCTGAAAGGCTCAATTGAAAATCTTGAATTTCAGCGCACAATTGTTTGAAAAAACTTCGTGCTCCTTTGTGCCCTTTGCGGTAAAACAGGTGTTTGCAGTGGACTCAATTTAAAAATGAGCGTCCATGCAAAAAGGCTTTCAAATACGAAGGACACCAAGTACATAAAACGCCACCAGATTTTCCTCTGTATCCCTTCATCTCGTATTGCACAAGGTTATGCAGGGAGTCAATCCACAAAACGGTATTTCAACAGCGTCCAGATGGCTTCAAAGGCATCCTTGAACTTGATCTTTTTGCCTTCTGAATAATCCCGTGGATTGAACGAAATGGGCACCTCGAAAATGCGGTAACGGCGTTTGAGCACTTTGGCCGTGAACTCCGGTTCAAAGTCAAAACGGCAGGCCCGCAGAGTCATGCCCTCCAACACTTCCCGCCGAAAGACCTTATAGCCCGTCTCCATGTCACTCAAAATGGTATCATAGAGGACGTTGGTCACAAATGTCAGCAACTTGTTGGCAAGCATGTGCCAGAACATCATCACCCGCCGCGGGCCGCCCAAAAAACGAGAGCCATAGACAACATCGGCCAGGTTTTCTTGAATTGGCTTAAGCAGGATGGGATAATCGCGCGGGTCGTACTCCAGGTCCGCGTCCTGAATCAGAAGGACGTCACCGCGCGCCGCCGCCAAACCGGTTCGGACCGCCGCCCCCTTCCCCCGATTCTTTTCATGATAGAGCACGCGTACGCCTGGAATCTGCTCCATGCCCGCGAGCAAGTCGCGAGTCCCATCCGTGGAAAAATCATCCACGAGGATGATTTCATCCGCCAGACCGGTCGCGCGGACGCGGGCGACAATTTCCGAAATGGTATTTCGCTCATTGTAGACGGGAATAATGACACTGAGTTTCATAAGCAGCATTATAAATCAATCTGTGGATTGGGCGTGCTATAATTAACCTATCCCCTTCAGGAGGCCAGTATGACTGCTGTCGCGCGACCCAATCCAACCCCACAAACAGGCCCGTTTCTTCCCCCGCCGCTCACCCGTCTGGAAGATACCGGCCTTTCTTTGCTCTGGCTGCAAGACCTGGCGCTCAAAATCCTGTATTACCACGGCTACCTTTCCGGCTTCAGAATCGCCGAGGAAATCGCCCTGCCTTTCGCCGGCATTGTAGACCAGATTCTCGAAGGACTCAAGCGCGAGAAATTGATTGAAGTCAAATCCTCTCAAATGGGCCTGGGAGAAGGCTCCTATCAATATGCCATTACCGGCGCCGGCATCATCCGGGCGCGCGAGGCCCTCGAACGGAGCCAGTACGCCGGTCCAGCGCCGGTGCCGATCGAAGTCTATAACGACGCCATCCGCCGCCAGAGCCGCAACCGGGTGGCTATCACCAGCCGCACCATGCGGCAATTACTCTCTCACCTGGTGCTTTCTGAAAAAACCTTCCAACGATTGGGGCCAGCGCTCAACTCGGGGACCTCCATTTTCCTCTATGGCCCGCCCGGGAACGGTAAAACCAGCGTGGCCAAAGCCTTTGGCAGCCTGAGCCTCAGCCAGACAATGTACATTCCCTACGCTCTTTACCTGGATGGGCAGATTGTGAAATTGTTCGATTCCGTCAATCATCAGCGCGTTGTGGATCAGGACAATCCCCCCCCCTCTGGCACAGGCGCCCTGCGCAACAGCACGCGACGGGACCCGCGCTGGGTCAAAATCCGCCGGCCTTTTATCATGACCGGCGGCGAATTGACCCTCGAAGGACTGGACCTCGTCTTCGATGACGTTCACAAATACTACGAAGCCCCCTTCCAGGTCAAAGCCAATGGCGGCATCCTGCTGATTGACGACTTTGGCCGCCAGTTGGTGCGGCCGCGGGACCTGCTCAACCGCTGGATCGTTCCCCTCGAAAACCGCGTGGACTACCTCACCCTGCACACCGGTCGCAAAGTCGAGGTCCCGTTCGACGTCCTGGTGGTGTTTTCCACCAACCTGCCGCCCCGCGACCTGGTGGACGAAGCCTTCCTGCGCCGCCTGCGCCACAAAATTGAAATCGGCGACCCTTCTTACGAGGAATACCGCGAAATCTTCAAGCGTGTGGCCCAACAAAAAGGCGTTCAGTACAGCGATCAGGGCCTGGCCTATCTCCTCCAGGAATGGTACATCAAGCGCAACCGCAAACTGCGCGCCTCCCATCCCCGCGACCTGTGCGACCAGATTCTCGACATCGCTCGCTATCTCTCCGTGGAGCCTGTCATGAGCAAAGAAATGCTTGACCGCGCCGCCCAGGCTTATTTCGTCGAGTTGTAACATGTGGACTGACCTCCCCCGCCCCGTCATCATTGCCCATCGCGGCGATTCGGCCCACGCCCCCGAAAACACGCTGGCCGCCTTCCACCTGGCCATCGCTAACCGCGCCGACGCGATTGAGTTCGACGTCAAACTCTCGGCAGATGGAGAAGTCATCGTCCTCCACGACCAGACAGTGGACCGCACCACCAACGGTCATGGCGACGTCCGCAACCTTTCCCTGGCAGCATTACGGGACCTGGACGCCGGCGCCCGCTTCGACGCGCGTTACCGCGGCGAACGCATCCCCACCCTGGAAGAAGTATTCGAGGCAGTGGGCAGGCGCATCCACATGAACATCGAATTGACCAACTACGCCACCCCCAACGATGCCCTGGTCGAAAAAGTCGTGGCCCTGGTCAAAAAGCACCAACTCCAGGAGTGGGTCCTGTTTTCGTCCTTTTTGCCGCGCAATTTGCGCCGGGCGCAGGAACTGCTCCCCGAAATTCCGCGCGGGCAACTGGCCTGGCGCGGCTGGGTGGGATGGCCGGCTCGTACCTTCGGCTGGCGCGGCCACTTTGCGCTCCACCCCTACCAGACAGATGTGAACAAAAACCTGGTCTCACGCCTGCACCACGCCGGGAAGCGCATCTTCGTCTGGACGGTCAATCAAGAGACAGAGATGCAACGCCTTCTCCACCTGGGGGTGGATGGCATTTTTACCGATGATCCCGCTCTCCTTCGTCGTGTGATCGGCAGGGACGCATGATTCCTGGGGAATGGATTGAACAGGCAGCCGTGCGCATTGCGCCCCACGTCCGGCGCACTTTGCTGACGAATGATGCTCACCTGAATCTTTACCTGAAATGGGAAAACCAGCAGGTGACCGGCTCATTCAAAGTGCGCGGCGCCCTCAACAAGGTCCTCGCCCTGGAAAAATGGGAACAGGCTGCAGGTCTGGTCACGGCTTCGGCGGGCAATCATGGTCAGGGGGTGGCGCTGGCCGGTCAACTGGTGGGGGCGCCGGTCATCGTCTTCGCTTCTAATCACGCTGTCCCGACCAAAATCAAAGCCATGCAAGCGCTGGGAGCAGATGTCCGCCTGGTCGCCGGCGGATACGAAGAAGCCGAAAGCCACGCCATTACCTTTGCCCGTCAGAACGGCCAGACGTGGATTTCGGCTTACAACGATGGGCAGGTTGTCGCTGGACAGGGAACCATCGGGCTGGAAGTGGCCCAAGACTTGCCCCCCGATCTCTTTGTCTCGATCGTGGTCCCGGTAGGCGGCGGGGGAATGCTGGCAGGCATTGGTGCAGCATTTGAACATCTCGGTCGTCGCGCCCGCATCGTTGGGGTCAATGCCGGGGCATCTGCGTTCATGCACACCCTCTACCATCGAGGGACCCAGGAGGGGGTTCCCGATTTACCCACCCTGGCCGATGGTTTGAGCGGCGCCATCGAAGCCGATTCCATCACGATTCCGCTGGTCAAAAAATACGCAGATGATTTCGTGACCGTCTCCGAGGAGGAAATCGGTCAGGCAATTGCTTACGCCTGGCACCAGCACGGGCAGGTGATTGAAGGCTCTGGAGCCGTAGGTCTGGCTGCCGTCCTGGCGGGCAAAGTCACCCCGCCCGCCGTGGTCATCATTTCGGGCGGCAATATCCCGCACGAGGTTCATGAGGAATTATGCCGCCGCTATTTTTCCCCCTTGAATGCAATCCGCGGTCAGGAAACGACATACCGCAAGTCCGCAACTGAGGGGTAAGTTTCATGCCTGTCCGTCGTCTTTTTGTGACCTTCCTTCTCATTTGCCTGCTAACCTCTTCAGCAGGAAGTGTTCATGCTGCCCAAGCACTCTACGAGGACGACTCTTTCGCCCGCGCCCGACAACTCCTGGTAAAGATGACCCCTGAGGAGCGCGTGGGGCAATTGTTCCTGGTTACTTTCAAAGGCACAACGGTCACGCCAGAAAGTGAAATTTACAGCCTCATTGCAAATTACCACATTGGCGGGGTGGTCTTCCTTGCAGAAAACGACAACTTCGTCGAGAGTCCTTACACGTTGAATGCCACAGCCAAACTGATTGCTGCGCTGCAAACCGCCGCCTGGGAATCTACCCAAACGCCATCCGCAGCAGGCGCATCCCCTACCCCCACCGCCCCCGCCTCCAGGCAATACATTCCCCTGTTTGTGGGCATTGCTCATACCACCACCGAAAGCCCTGCCGCGCAAATCTTCAGCGGACTGACCCCTCTGCCGCCCCCCATGGCCCTAGGAGCCACCTGGGACCCCCTCCTGGCAGAACGCACAGGCAATGCTTTAGGCAGCGAATTGAGCAGTTTGGGCTTCAATTTGCTCTTTGGGCCATCGCTGGACGTGCTGGAAAATCCCGATGCAGCCCTGGCAAACGGCCTGGGAACCGACACTTTTGGCGGCGATCCGTTTTGGGTCAGCCAGATGGGGAAAGCCTACCTGCGCGGCCTGCACACCGGTGGTCAGAACCGGCTCCTGGTCGTCGCTCGCAACTTTCCTGGCCGCGGCTCCACCGATCGGCCACTGGGGACAGAAGCGCCCACCGTGCGAAAATCGCTGGAACAACTGAAGCAAATTGAACTGGCACCTTTCTTCGCCGTCACGGCTGGTCCGGTGGGCACAGCAGACGTGACAGACGGTCTGCTCGTCTCCCACATCCGCTATCAAGGCTTTCAGGGCAACATCCGCGCCACAACGCGACCGGTCAGCCTGGACGCCCAAGCCCTCTCTCTCATCATGAACCTGCCAGAATTTGCCACCTGGCGTGCCGAAGGCGGCTTGCTCATCAGTGAGGATTTGGGCAATCAGACTGTTCGCCGTTTCTACGACCCTGGCGGGACCAGTTTTCAGGCTCGCATTGCTGCCCGAGACGCGTTTCTGGCAGGCAATGACTTGATTTACCTTGGCAACATCCAATCCAGCGATTCGCCAGACACGTACACAACCGTCATCAACGTCCTCACCTACTTCATTCAGAAATATCGCGAAGACGCTGCTTTCGCTGAACGCGTAGATGAATCCGTCATCCGCATCCTGGCTGCCAAATATCGTCTCTTCGATGAATTCGACCTCGCAAACACTCTCCCCACAACAGGAAGCAATTTAACAGGAAGCGCAAATGAAACGATAACATTCGAAACAGCCCGCCGCGCGGCTACCCTTGTCAGTCCCGATTTGACCGACCTGGACCTTGTCCTGCCTGAGCCGCCGGGACTCTACGACAATATCGTCTTCATCACCGATACCTCTGCCGTCTCCCAATGCAGTTCCTGCCCAGCCGTATCGCTTCTCGGCGTGGAAGAGATGCAAAATGCTATTTTGCGCCTGTATGGGCCACATGCCAGCGCCCTGGTGACGAGTTCACGGCTCAATTCATATTCTCTGGAAAATGTTTCGGCGATTCTGTCAGGTGGTAAAGGGGATTCCACCCTGGAAACGACTCTTCGGCATGCCAGCTGGATTGTGATCAACACGCTCGACTTTTCGCACAATCCCGAAGGAGCAATGATCTTGCGCCGCTTCCTGTCGGAACGGCAAGATTTACTGCGCAACAAGTATGTCATCCTGTTCGCTTTTGGCGCCCCCTATTTTCTCGATGCCACGCAAATCTCTAACTTAACCGCCTACTACTGCCTCTACAACAGCGCCCCTCCCTTTGTGGACGTAGCCGCCCGGCTCCTCTTCCGTGAACTGACCCCCCTGGGCGACCTGCCGGTGTCGGTCCCTGGCGTGGAATACGATCTGTTTTCGGCTCTGACTCCCGACCCCAACCAGGTCATCACCCTTTCCTTGAATCTGCCCTCCGCTGCAGGAGCGACCGATGCGGCGACCCCGCTCGCTTCCCCCACCCTGCTCTTCCGCGTTGGCGACACGATCACCATCCAGACCGGAATCCTGCTCGACCACAACGGGCATCCTGTCCCCGACGGAACGGAGGTGCAATTTTTGCTAACGCAAAGTGGAGCCGGAGGCATTATCCAACAGGTAGAGGCGGCGACGACGGGCGGTGTCGCCTCTGCTACGTTCAACATTGACCGGGCTGGATTGCTCGAAATCCGCGCCATCAGCGAACAGGCCTCTACCTCGGTCATTTTACAACTGGACGTTTCAGGCGATACATTCAGCGTGACGGTGGTAGCCCCAACGCCCAGTTTGGAGCCTTCCCCCGTAGGACAAAACGAGGAGACCACGCCAGAGAGTAGTGTGAGCGAGAGCCAGAACCGTCCTTTGCCCGGCTTTTCTGGTTGGCTTTTGGCAATCACACTGTTAAGTGGAATTGGCTTTGTGGCCTATTTCGCTGTGCAACGACAACTCTCGTACCGGTGGGGGGTGCGAATGGGGCTTTGCACGCTCTTGGGCGGCCTGACAACATACTCCTACCTGGCCTTGCGTTTACCTGGCGCGGCCGACTATCTTGCGCAGGCGAGATGGGGCGGCATCGCCATTGTAACGCTCATCGGCGCTTTGATTGGCCTGGGCGGCGGCTATCTGTGGTTCTTGTTTTCTTCGCGAGAAAAATAAAAAGCGCAGGGGTAACTGTTCAGTCTTGTATCAAAACTGTTGTGTTTGTCATTGCGAGGAGCGTTCTTTGCGACGAAGCAATCCCCAAGCATTCAAGCTGGCCTGAGAAACGGGAGATTGCTTCGCCAGAAAACGGCTCGCAATGACATGGCTGAATAGTTACGCGCAGGGGTTAAAATTGCCGCCTGCTTGCCCCTGCCAAACCTTTGTACACAAAACAACTTTGCTCAGGGAATCAACGAAGCAATCAAACTGACAATCAGCAATCCCCCTACCAGCCAGGTCAAAATACTTTCTGGCTTACCCGCAAACAACAAATCCATCCACATCGGTTGGGTAGCGGTCGAAGAGGAACGAAACGGCAAGTCGCGGCCTCCGAGCAGATAGTCACGAAACTCATCTACACTCGCAGGACGTTCATCGGGGTGCAGGCTCATCGCCCACAGAATTGCCCGTTCTGTGCGGGGGCTGATCGCCGGATTGATGCTCGAGGGAGGAAGCAAACTTTCAGGATGCAAAAAGCGTTGCCGCGCATCAACCGGAGGGGTATTGGTCAGCAAGTGATAGAGAGTGCAGCCAAAGGCGTAAATATCGGAGCGGGCATCGGTATGGAGACCGTCCCCTCCGTATTGTTCAAGCGGGGTATATAAGGCCGTACCGCGTCCCTGAATGACCGTAATGGTCACTTCATCCGGCACAAGGGCCTTGACCAGGCCGAAATCAACGAGTTTAAGCAACCCGTCGGGGGTAATCTTCAGGTTCGATGGTTTGACATCGCGGTGGACAAGGGGCGGGTCCTGGTGATGTAAATAAGAAAGTGCACTGGCCAGTTGCGCAGCCCAATTCAATACATCGGTTTCGGGGAGAAACACATTCTTCTGTTTGGCTTCCAGAACAATCGTCCGCAAGTCTTTGCCGGGGATGTAATCCATCACCAGATAATCGCGTGGGCCAATTGAAAAGAAGTCAGAGACTTTAGGCAAATTAGGGTGATCAAGCCGCGCCAAAACCGTTGCCTCCTGACGGAATTGCCGGCGGGCCTCTTCCAGCAAATCAGGAGGAACAGTGCGGTCGTGCTCCACTTCTTTGATGGCGCATTTCCGCCCTTCCAGGCGCAAATCCTCGGCCAGGTAAATGTTTCCCATCCCTCCCTGACCAATCCGGTCAAGGATGCGGTAACGGTCATGCAAAACCTCGCCGGTTTTGAGAGAAACAGGCATGATCAACCACGTAGCGAAAAAATGATCCCGTGAGTGCTGATGTCGGCGTTTTGGAAGCACGGCACGGTTGAACAGTACTCTTGTATTATAAACGTCTTTCTGCTCCTGTTGTATAATCAATCCGATGGACAGGAACCAGGAAGAAGCCCCTCTCCTGATTGCCCAATCAGGCCCCCTGAAAGGAAATCGCTGGATCCTCAACCGGCCTTTAACCATCGGTCGCGACGTCACCTGCGACATCGTCATTGCCGACCGGATGGTTTCCCGCTTCCATGCCCGGCTAAACCCGGAAGATTCGGGGGTCAGTCTGGAAGATTTGGGCAGTAAAAATGGCACGTATCGCAACGGGCAATTGCTGACCGGCCCGGTCTTGCTCCAGGATGGAGACATCATCCAGATTGCCCTGGCCCAGGAATTGATGTTCCTCACCTCCGACGCGACGGTGCCTTTGCCCGACTCTCCTGTCGAAAGTGGCGGCCTCCGCCTCGATCCTCGCTCCCGCAGCGTATGGATCCACGATATTTTGCTCGACCCGCCACTCTCCTTACTGCAATTCGAAGTCTTGAAAGCGCTCTATGAGCGGCAGGGGCAGGTTGTACCACGCCAGGAACTGGTCGAAGCCTGTTGGGGAAAAGAACAAGCCATCGGGGTTTCAGACCAGGCACTGGATGCGCTGCTGCGCCGCCTGCGTGAACGATTAGCCGAGATTGACCCACACCATGTCTATATTGTGACCGTGCGAGGACACGGAATTAAGTTACAAAACCGACCAGAAGGGTAATCTTGCAAGCCACCAATCCAGTAGAGGGATGCCCTGCTACGTATAAAAAATATGCCTCACCCGAAAAGGTGAGGCTATTTTGTCTGGAATGAGGGGGACCTTTTACACCCAAAAAGTCGGGAATAAAAGTCTGAGCACAATATCGGCAATCAGGCCGAGCATGAACCACATCCCAAAGGCACGGTTATTGACGAAGGCCTGTGGAGCAAAGTAGAGCGGCCAGCCGCCTTGCCCCTCTGGGAAGCCCTCGGGGCGCGTCTCTGGTTTAGGCTTGAGGAATTGCGGATAAATTTTCAGGAATTGCGGCACCGCCAGAAAGACAACCAGCATGACCGGCGTGAAATAGCGGGTGACGATGAGATAAATCACCAGCAAATACGGGGCAATCATCATGGCAAGGACAGCATAGCGGGCAGTTTTTTCCCCAATTACCACCGGAAGAGTGTAAATTTTCTTGGCTTTATCCACCAGATATTTGTCAATATGCTTGCCAAAGATGACCGTCGTCACACCCAGGACGTAGGGCAGGCTGGCCCAAACCACGTTCCAGTTCCAGAGGCCGGTCAGCACGTAATAGCCGCCGCCGATCATCAACGGCCCCCAGACGATGAGCACGGCCAGTTCCCCCAGCGCCCACCCCTTCATCGGCCAGGTGTAGAAAAGAACAAACACCATGCCCAGGCCCAGCAGCAGCCAGATGACCGGGTCCCAGCCGTTCAGGAAAAGCAGGAACAGGCCGCAGATCAACGCGAGCAGACCGGTGACGGCAAAGTAAGTCAGGTGCTGGCGTTTGGTCAGCAGACCGTGCGCCACCGGCTGAGGTCCGTACATCGTGCGGAAGTAGTTATCTTTATCCACACCACGCACGTAATCGGTAAAATCATTGAAGATGTTATTCGAAGCATGGGCCAGGACCAGGCCAAGAGCCAGAACTAACCAGGCCAGGGGGTTGACCGAGTACCCATCGTGCAGGGCAAAAAGTCCGGCCAGAACCGCAGAGAGGAAGGTCATCACCAGCACGGCTGCGCGGGTTGCAATCAGCCATTTGGAGACCAAATCAAGAGCATCCCATTCCTCTTTAGAAACATCTGGAATTACCTGTAAGGCTTTACGCCACATTGCAAAATTGACCATAAGAAATACTCCTGTTTATTAGTGGGGGAACATTATACCCTAGAGAAAAGGGCTATTTTGGCGGGTTATAATTTGGGAAATTTGTCACATTATACAATGACTATTCCCACTGGAATTAAAGAGGAAAACAAGACATACTATGCAAAGGTTTTAAAGCCTGCGCGTCTTTTGGCGCGGGAAATTCTACTTTGAGGTGGAGCAATGCTATGACTGAAGCAGTATCTGTGTCTGCCCATCCCTCAGTCCCAACTCGGGGCGAGGACCTGTCTCTTCTGCATGAAGTAGCCTTGCGCACCCCCGGCGAATCGCATGTGGAAATGTGCATCCAATGCGGAACTTGTGGCGGTTCATGTCCCTCTGCCGCAGCCATGGATCACACGCCACGAGCCATCTTTGCCATGCTGCGAGCCGGGATGCGAGAGGAAGTGCTGAAGAGCAACACCCCCTGGATGTGTGTCTCCTGCTACTTCTGCACGGTACGCTGCCCGCAGGATATTCACATCACCGATGTCATGTACACTTTGAAAAACAGGCTCATTGGGAATTAGCGTGGTAGCCCCCATATCTGGGGGGTAAAATAGCAGGAAAAACAAAGGTCAACATGTCAAAAGCCCAAGTCACAATTCCGTTAGACATACCCGATGTGCGGGTTCTCAAAAC
>DAOTZT010000038.1:0-3048 GCA_034434255.1 Anaerolineales bacterium
GGATTGGAGCGCCTCACGACCGAATTTCGCCAAAATACAGGTTTGGAGGTCGTCTTCTCGGGGCCAAAAAGTGAGGCGCTGAGCGACCTGCCGCCAACTCACGCCCTGACTCTTTACTTGATTTGTCAGGAAAGTCTGGCCAATGCAGCCAAGCATTCACACGCGACCAGGGTTTCGGTGGACTTGTGGTTGACTGCTGACCGCGTCTTGCTGGAAATTACCGACAATGGACGTGGATTTGACCCGGCAACCGTGAGCCGCACCGCCGGTCACGGCCTGGTCAATATGCATACGCGCGTTTTGAATGCAGGGGGCGACATTGAGATTACTTCTGCTCCCGGAGAGGGGACGAGCGTTCTTGTCTGGCTGCCACGCTCGAAAAAGCCAGGCGAAGAAAAAACGCTATAAACGGCCTGGCTGAAACGCAGAGATCTGCGTTTCACATTTGTCTTCAGAGCACTTCGTTGACAGAAGAAATTTTTAAGATTTCAGCCTTGATATGCACTTCTATGGCAAGTTCCAACTTTACCCCCCTATATATGGGGGGGCGTTTTTTGGAAGAGCAAACTGATTGTCATGTGCAGTTGCTATATCTGTTTGTGGAACGCTAGTTCTAAAATTGCTTTTTTTAAGATTCCATAAGCCTTAAAAATCTGTAAGTTTTTAGAAGAGCGTAGGTTTCTCGTATGGATTGAAATCGGCCTTTCTGCTAGAATACAAGTACCGTGTAGTCAGCACAAATTCCCGTAAGCGATTGGACAAATCAGCAATTTTCTCTCCCGCTGTATTTGCAGCGGGTTTCTGTCCCTGCATCTTCTTACAAAACGCTACACTTCATAACCAGGAGAAGAGATATGGATGCTGCACAGGCCTGGCAATCAGCCCTTGCACAACTTGAGATGGAAATGCCCAAGGCGTCTTTCGATACCTGGGTGCGCGATGCTCGCCTTCTGCGCGCTGATAAGGGGGTGATTACGATTGGCGTCCGCAATGCCTACGCGCGTGACTGGCTGGACCGTCGTCTTTCGGAGACTGTCCAGACTCTTCTTTCAAAACTGTTGGAAGAAGAGGTCGTTGTTCGTTTTGTGGTTGCCTCGGAGGCAGAAGAAGCAGAGGAAACTGCTTCGCCCGTCGCGGAAACGGACCTTGCTGCTGCTTCTGTCAAAAGTACCTCGCCGGCTCCCTTGCGCCCTGCCAATCTCAATCCTCGTTATACCTTTGCGAATTTCGTGGTAGGGCCAAATAACCGTTTGGCGCACGCGGCTGCCCAGGCAGTGGCCGAGAATCCTGCCATTGCTTACAATCCCCTTTTCCTGTACGGTGGTGTTGGCTTGGGCAAAACGCACCTTCTCCACGCGATTGGCAATGCCTGCCAGGAACGCGGCCTGTATGTGCTGTATGTTTCTTCCGAAGAATTCACCAATGACCTGATCAATGCCATTCGTACGCACACCACGCCCGCTTTTCGCGAGAAATACCGCTCTGCCGACATCCTCCTGATTGACGATATTCAATTTATTGCCGGCAAGGAGTCCACGCAGGAAGAGTTTTTCCATACTTTCAACACGCTGCACGGTCAAAACAAGCAGATTATCTTATCCTCCGACCGGCCACCGAAGGCCCTGGTGACCCTCGAAGAACGCTTGCGCTCTCGCTTTGAATGGGGATTGACCGCCGATATTCAGCCCCCTGATTTCGAAACCCGCCTGGCCATTCTCCGCTCTAAGGCCGAACGACAGGGACGCCATGTGCCTCCGGAAATCATGGAGTTTATTGCCCGCCGGGTTCAATCCAACATCCGCGAACTGGAAGGCGCCCTGAATCGAATTATCGCCTTCGCGGAGTTAAGCGGCATGGCGCTGACGTTGCAACTGGCCGAGTCGGCGCTGGCAGATCTCTTGCCGCAACGCTCCGAGATTCGCCCGGATGCGATTGTGGATGTGGTGGCCCGCACCTTTAACCTTTCGGTGGAGCGATTGCTTTCTTCGGAGCGCTCGCGCGAGGTGGCTTTGCCTCGTCAGATTGCCATGTACTTGATGCGTGAAACCAATCTCTCGCTCCCGCAAATCGGCCAGGCGCTGGGCGGACGCGACCACACCACAGTCATGTACGCCTGCGAGAAGGTGGCCGACCTTATCGAACGGGATGATAAAATCCGGCGTCAGGTGGTCCAGATGCGGAATCTGCTCTATGGCGCCTCGACTGCTCTATAACTGGCACTGAGAAAACACGCCGCTGCCTGTTTTTTTCGGGCGGCGGCTTTTTTTTACAGCAGGTTGCCCAGGGAGATGAAGCAGCTTGGGGCTGGCGTCTCGCCATGACATGCAGGCAGGACTATAATTGTCATACGTTCTCCTGTTCCGCCTCCCACTCGCATTCCTGAAAGGAGTTCCCATGGACCCTCAACTCCCCGCCCAACTTGTGCAATTTCTCGCTCCCTTCCTGCCTTACCTGGTCAAAGGCGTCAAACTGGCCGGGCAGGAGGCAGCCAAAGCCCTCGGCGAAAAAGCCGGTGACCAGGGCTTCCGCCATCCCCAACCATAGGGAGATTGCTTCGACCTCCGGTCTCGCAATGATATAGACGCGAGGATAGGGCTGTGGACGTTTCTTCGGGTCGGCTGGATTATTTATATGTGTTACAATATGAATTGCAATACACAGAAAGGAGCCTGACATGCAGCAAATCATTGGGGTCACCGAACTTCAGCGCAAATTTCGCTCGTTTTTCGATCAGGTGGTCAGCAAGCGCACGCCGATCATCCTGACCCGCGGTTCACGCCCGGAAGCAGTGCTGATTTCTTATGAAGACTATCTGCGCTTTCAGCAAATCCAGGAGAGCGAGGTGCTGGCGCGTTTCGACAAGGTCTGGAACCGTCTGGCCGAAGTGAACGCCGCCGTAAGCGAAGAAGAATTGGCCGCCGACATCGAAGCCGCGCGAGGGTAACCTATGCGCGCCGTGATAGATACGGGGGTATTGGTCAGTGCGTTGATCCGCCGCCAGGGGACAACCGGCAATGTGTTGCTCGCCCTGCGCGATGGACGCTTTAC
>DAOTZT010000039.1:0-7631 GCA_034434255.1 Anaerolineales bacterium
CGCCGTTGTTATGGCCTGTTCAATCTCAAACACTTCTTTCAACGCCTCTTCCTGGACTTGAATGGCTACCGATTGTTTTGCATCAGACCACCATATCTGGCTTAACCACGGCGATTCCCAATGAACCAAAATTCGGCGTTACGTTGTATAATTGCAGCAGCCTTTCCTCATCATAAATTTTCGGTTGGAGTGCTTGCCTGCCGAAATTTCCCCTTACAAAGGAGATTTTATGAGCGCAGAATTATTCCAGAAAATGGCTCAATCCATCATTGACGGTGACGCCGAAGCCGCCGAAGCACTGGCCAAACAGTCCATCGCGGCGGGGATTGACCCCCTCGATGCCATCAACCAGGGCTTTGTGGTCGGCGTCAACACGGTTGGCGACGCCTTTGCGCGCGGCGATGCCTTCCTGCCTGAACTGGTCATGGCAGGCGAGGCGATGAAAGCCGCGGTAGCCGTCCTCGAACCTGAGATGAAAAAGCGCGGCTCCGAGCGCAAGATCCTCGGCAAGGTGGTGCTGGCCACGGTGCAGGGCGACATCCATGAAATCGGCAAGACGCTGGTCGGGACGATGCTTTCGGCCTCCGGCTTCGAGGTCTATGACCTGGGCGTGGATGTGCCAACCGAAAAAATCCTCGCCAAAGCCCAGGAAGTAGATGCCGACATTGTCGGTCTCTCGGCGTTGCTGACGACGACGATGGTCAAACAGCGCGAGGTCATCGAAGCGCTCGACCGCGCCGGCATGCGCCGCAAGGTCAAGGTGATGGTCGGTGGCGCGCCTGTGACCCGCGAATGGGTCCAGCGCATTGAAGCCGACGGCTACTCCGAAGACGCTATCGGCGCCGTCGCGGTTGCCCGCGAACTCGTCGGCGCCTCTTAACCCTTCCCCTCTCCCTTTTTCCCTTTCCACCTGTTTGCCTTTTCCCTTCTTGCTTCTCCCTATTCCTTCCCCCTTTCCTCTTCCCTTCTCACTCCCTTATGCCTGCTCCCGTTCATTCCATCACCAACCCCAAACTGCGGCTCGAAATTCTCACCCCGCAGGAAGTCCAGAAGATTCACGACGCCACCCTTTGGATCATCGAAAAGGTTGGCGTTCGTTTTCCCTCCGAACGAGCGTTGGAGATTTGGGAAGCCCACGGCGCGACCGTTGACCGCCAGCGGATGATTGTCCGCGCCCGACCCGAACTGATCGAGTCGGCGCTCAAGACCTGTCCGCCTGCTTACCCCCTTTGTGCCCGCGACCCCTCTCAGGATTTGCCCCTCGACGGCAACCATGTCTTCGTGGGGACAGATGGCTGCGGCGTGGAAGTGCTCGACCTCGAGACTGGCGTGCGGCGGACCTCCACCCTGCGCGACGTGGCCGAAATCGCCCGCCTGGCCGACGCCGTTCCCGAAGTGGCCTTTCACTGGGTGCCGGTCTCGGCCCAGGACATGCCCCCCGAGACGCGCGGCCTGCACGAGATCAAGGTCATCTGGGAGAACTCCACCAAGCACGTCCAGACCGAGAGCATCTACAACGAACGCGAGGCGCGGGCGGCGATCGAAATGGCGGCTATCATCGCGGGTGGTCGGGAAGAACTGCGCAAGCGGCCGGTTCTATCGCTGATGCAATGCTCCGCCCCGCCGCTCGGACACGACGGCGGCTCGCTGGACGCTGCCCTGGTGGCCGCCGAGGCGGGCGTCCCGACCGGATTCATGACCATGGCCGCCAACCTGACCACCGGTCCGGCCACGCTCGCCGGCAACCTGGCGGTGGGCAATGCCGAGGTCATCGCCGCCACCGCCCTGCTGCAACTGGCCTACCCCGGCGCGCCGGTCTTCTACGCCGCGGCGCAGACCGCCTCTGACCCGCGCACCGGCGCGTACACCGGCGGCGGCCCGGAAGATTTCCTCTACGGCGCAGCGACCAATGTCCTGGCCGATTTCTACAACATCCCGCTCTCGATGGGTTCGTTTGCCACCGGCGCCAAAGAGCCGAACTGGCAGGCGGGCGTTGAAAACAGCCTGTCCACCTTCATGGCCAGCATCGTCATGTCCGACATGCTGCTCGGCGTGGGGCTTTTGCACGGCAGCCGCATCTGGTCGTATGCGCAGATGATGCTTGACTGCGAAATTTTTGCCATCATCCGCAAGACCATGCAGGGCATCGTGGTGGACGACGAAACGCTCGCCCTCGACACCATTGCCGCGGTCGGCCCGGGCGGAAATTTCCTCACCCAGAAGCACACCCTGCGCCACATGCGCGAACTCTTTGTCCCCCAATTCATGGACCGCCGCCCCTACAACGAATGGGAAGCGAAGCGCGACGATGCCCGCGACTGGGCGCTTGCCAAAGCCCGCCAGATTCTCGCCTCCCACCAGCCTGAACCGCTCGACCCGAAGTTGAGTGCGGAGTTGGCGAAGGTGATTGAGAAGTCGAAGAAGTAGGGAGGAAGAAGTAGGAAGGAAGAAGTAGGAAGGAAGAAGTGGGAAGTAAGAAGTGGAAAGTAAGAAGTGGAAAGTAAGAAGTAGGAAGCAAAGAAAGGAGTGAGCAATGACAGATCAGGGATTTGAAACGCTGAAGGTGTGGCAGAAGGCGCATGCCTTCATGCTGGATATTCATCGCCGTCTCATTCCTCTGCTCCCGCCGCACGAAAAATACGGATTGGCCGACCAGATTAGCCGTTCTTCCAAAAGTATTGGCGCGAATATCGCTGAAGGAAGTGGACGCTTTTACTACATGGACAATGTCCGTTTCTGCTACCATGCCCGCGGCTCCCTGGACGAAACCATCAACCACTTACGGGTGGCTTTTGATCTGGAATATTGCCCAAAGGAAATGTATGAAGAGTTTCGCCGCCAGGCGGAAGAAATCCGACGCATGCTGAACGGCTACATCGCCTGGTTGAAGGCGCAGAAAATTGGTGCGCGTGAACCCGGCGCAACTCTCTATGTGCGCGAACCTGCTCAGGAGTACCTCCCCTTCCCCGACGAACCCGACCCGCCCTCTGATGATCCTTTTGCGGATCCTCTTGCTCCTCCTTTCTAATCCTTCCCTTCTCCCTTCCTCCTCCCTCCTCCCTTCTTCCTCCTTCCTCCTTCTCCCTTCCTCCTTCTCCCTTCCTCCTTCTCCCTTCTCCCTCCTTCCTCCTTCTCCCTTCTCCCTCCTCCCTTCTCTCTCCTTCCTCCTTCTCCCTTTCCACTCCCCGCTGACCACTGCTCACTGATCACTGCCTGCTGCCCAATCCTCCTCCCATGCAACCCCAACTCTTCCTCCTCTCCCCCGACCTCCTCGCCCGTATCCTGGACGAAGCCTTTTACCTGCTGATGAAGCCTGGCGTCAAAGTCCAGGATGCCGAGGCGCGGCAACTGCTGGCCTCTGCCGGCGCGACTGTCGAAGGCGACATCGTCCACATTCCTGAAAAGGTCGTCCGTCGCGCCCTCGACACGCCCCCCTCCGAATTTTATCTGTACGACGACCAGGGCCGCCCGGCGGTGCATTATGGCGGCGACGCCGTCCACTTCGACCCCGGCTCCTCCGGCGTCCACGTCCTCGACCCCGAAACGCTGGAGCATCGCCCCTCCGAAACTGCTGACCTCGTCCGCCTGGTGAAAGTAGCCGAGATGCTCCCCGCCTACGACGCTCAGTCCACGGCGGTGGTCTGTAACGAGGTGCCAAAGGCCATCGGCGACCTGTATCGCCTGTACATCGTCCTGCTTTACTCGCGCAAACCGGTTGTCACCGGCGCGTTTGCCATCGAAACCCTCCAGCCCATGCTGGACATGCTCGCTCTTCTGGCTGGGGGGCGTACTGCCCTGGCCGAAAAACCGCGAGCCGTTTTCGATGTCTGTCCCTCGCCGCCGCTCATCTGGAGCGATTTCGCTGCCCAGAACCTGATTCAACTGGCGCGGGCGCGCGTTCCGGCAGAACTCATCTCCATGCCGCTGGCGGGGGCGGCCGCGCCGGTCACCCTGCTCGGTTCGGTCGTCCAGCACACGGTCGAGAGTTTGAGCGGAATCGCCATCCACCAACTCGCCAATCCCGGCGCGCCCATCGTCTGGGGCGGCGCGCCCGCCATCTTCGACATGCGCCGCGGCACCACGCCCATGGGCGCCATCGAGACGGCCATGATTGACCTGGCTTATGCCCAGGTCGGCAAGTCGCTCAGCCTGCCCACCCACACCTACCTCGGCGCCAGCGACGCCAAGGTGGTGGACGCCCAATCGGGCCTCGAAAGCGGCATCAGCCTCCTGCTGGGCGCCCTCGGCGGCATCAACATGATTTCCGGCGCCGGCATGCTCGATTTCCTCGCCTGCCAGAGCGCCGAAAAACTCGTCCTCGACGCCGAAGCGATCGGCATGGCGCGGCGGTTGCTGGCTGGCCTGCAACCGCGCACCGATCCGCTGGCGCTGCTCTTCTACGAAACCTTCAACTTCAAGGGCGACTTCCTGCGCCAGCGCCTGACGCGGGAACTCTTCCCGCAGGAACAGTACCTGCCCTCTGCGCTGATTGACCGCGACTCCCTGCGCGGCTGGCAGGAGAGCGGCGGCCTGGACGCCTTTGCCCGCGCCCGTCTGCGGACCCGCGACCTGCTCGCTGCGTACGAGCGGCCGGCCCTGCCTCCCGAAGCCGAGCGCGAACTGCGCGCCCTGGTTGAGTCGCTGGCGAAGCAGGCCGGCATGGATCCCCTCCCTGCCCTCGATTGATTGCTGCCGGGATGCTGCTGACGTAACAGGTTGAGGCCGACTTGCTCGCCGCAGCAGAACGTAAAAAGGTGATTCACTATAAAGGACACAAAGGCGCACAAAGGAATCGCAATGTTCTTTTATTTGAGTCTCCTGCAAAAAGGTGAAAATCGAACCACAAAGACACGGAGACACGAGTAAGTAAATGAAAGGAAACTTTGTGACTCCGTGTCTTCGTGGTGAAACTTCAGGGTTTTTGCAGTGGAGTCTTTATTTGCCTTCGTGCTCCTTGGTGACCTTTGTGGTAAAGAGGTTTTTATGCTCTTGAAAGCCCAAGCCATTCAAGACCAGTTGACCGCCTGGCGGCGCGACTTCCACATGCACCCCGAACTCGGCTTCCAGGAGACGCGTACCGCCGCCCGGGTGGCCGAAATCTGCGAAGCGATGGGGTGCCGCGTCCGGCGCGAGGTCGGGCGGACGGGCGTGGTGGCCGACCTCGGTTCCGGTTCGCCGCGCATCGCCATCCGCGCCGACATGGACGCCCTGCCCATTCAAGAGGCCGACGACCGGCCGTATTGTTCCCAACATCCAGGCAAGATGCACGCCTGCGGCCACGACGCTCACACGGCCATTGCCCTGGGCGTGGCTCTGCTCCTTTCGCGGGAGCAGTTCCCCGGTTCGGTGCGCTTTCTCTTCCAGCCTTCAGAAGAAGTGGGGGACGAGGAAGGCATCTCCGGGGCGCCGCGCATGATTGCCGATGGCGCCCTCGACGGGGTGGACATGGTCCTCGCCCTGCACGTGGACCCGGCGACGGCGGTCGGCGACATCTGCGTCGAGGCCGGGCCGTCTTCCGGCGGGGTGGATTCGTGGTTCGCGGCGGTGATTGGCAAGGGCTGTCATGGGGCGTTCCCCCATCGCGGCGTGGACCCGTTCTACCTGACGGCGCAGGTCATCCTGGCCCTGAACGCCATCGTCTCGCGTCGGCTGCATCCCTTCGACCCGGCTGTGGTCAGCATCGGCTCGGTGCACGGCGGGCAGGCGCAGAATGTCATCCCGGAGCGGGTGGAATTGAGCGGCACGCTGCGCTACATGGAGAAGCGCGTCCAGGAGCAGATTCACGCCGAGATGCGCCGCGCCTTCGAGGTCGCCCGCGCCCTGGGTGGGGATTACGATCTGCGCTTCGAGATTGGCGTCCCGCCGATGTACAATCACCCCGTCAGCGTGGACCTGATCCGCGCCGCGGCGACCGAGGTACTGGGCGCTCAGCATGTCCTGCCTTTTGAGAAGGAATTGGGAGCCGAGGACTTCGGCTGTTTCCTCGAGATTGTCCCTGGGGCGATGTTTTCGCTGGGGACGCGCATCGCAGGCGATGAACGGCTTGCCCATACGCCGCGCTTCGACATTGATGAACGCGCCCTGCCCATCGGCGTGGCCGTTCTGGCCGAGGCGGCGCTGCGGTTTTTGCGCGCCAGGGCGGTCGGAGAGTGAAGAGGTAGAGAGGTACACAGGTATACAGGTACACAGGTATACAAGTACACAGAGAAAGGATGCCTTATGAACACCGTTTTGAAAAGCAACAGCAAGGAAGTTACGATTGGCGTGGGACGACCGTTCGTGATGATCGGTGAAAAGATCAACCCCACTGGCCGCAAGAAACTGGCTGCTGCCCTGACCGAGGGCAACCTGGACTACGTCCGCCAGTTGGCGCTTGACCAGGCTGCCTGGGGCGCGGACGTGCTGGATGTCAACGTCGGCGCGCCGGGCATTGACGAGGTGGCCGTCGTCAAGCAGGTCGTGGAACTGGTCGCTTCGGTCACCGACCTGCCCCTGTGCCTGGACTCGGCCAATCCAGATGTCCTCGCGGCGGGGCTGGCGGCCGCGCCGGGCAAACCGCTGGTCAACTCGGTCAGCGGCGAGACGAAGCGACTGGAGACTGTCCTGCCGCTGGTGAAGGAGCGCGGAGCGGCGGTCATCGGGCTGACGATGGACGATAGCGGCATTCCCCCCACTGCCGAGGAGCGCGTCGCCGTTGCCGAGAAAATCCTGAACCGCGCCGCGCAGATGGGTATCCCGGCGGAGGACGTGGTCATTGACCCGCTCGTGCTGACCGTCGGCTCCGACAGCAAGGCTGCCCTGGTCACCCTCCAGACCATCGAAATCCTGCGCAAGTCGCTCGGCGTGAATGTCAACGTGGGCGCCTCGAATGTCTCTTTTGGCCTGCCGGAGCGGCCAGTGGTCAACGCCGCGTTTTTGACGCTGTGCATCCAGGCCGGGGCCACCTGCGCCATCACTGACCCGGCCAAAATGGGGCTGACCGTCCGCGCCACCGACCTGCTGCTGAGCCGCGACCCCAATTCGATGCGCTATCTCAAGTATTTCCGTGCCGCGGAGAAGTTGAAGGCTGCCGAGCAGCAGTCGTAGGTAACGTTTAAAACGTGACCTGTGGTATATTTCTCTCTTGGATGTCCCTATGCTGCGAATCTCCCGCTCTTTTCTGATCTTGCTGTTCCTTGTTCTTCTCGCTGCCTGCATACCCCATACGGCGAACACCGTCCCGCCGACCACATCCCAGACCGCGGACGGCAGACGGCAGACGGCAGTGCAGACGGCAGACAACGGACCGCAGACCGCATCTCCCACCGAGACTCCCGTCGCCCCGCCCTCCCTCGAATCCCTCGGCCTCTCCCCAGAGACCCAGGCCCTGCTCACTCGCCAGGGCTGGCACATTACTTGGGACGCCGAAACCTGCCGCTACCTCATCTCCCAACTCGCCTGGGACGAAACCTCCCAATCCTTCACCTCCCAGACCACCCACGAAATCGGCTACATTGACCTCGAAGGCAACCTCCACACCCGCCTCACCCGTTTCTCCGCCACCGAAAACCCCGATGGCACCTGGACCGACACCTCCACCACCGAAGACCTCGTCATTCCACAAATCCGCCCGAACGCCTCCACCCTGCAAC
>DAOTZT010000040.1:0-1930 GCA_034434255.1 Anaerolineales bacterium
GCCGAATTCATTGAAGCCGGGCACATCCTCGGTTCAGCCGCCATCCGCCTCGAGGTCCGCGAAAAGGGGCGCACCACGCGCCTGTGGTTTTCGGGCGACATTGGCCGCCGCGACCTGCCCCTGCTGCGCGACCCGGTTCTGCCCTCCGACGTGGATTATCTCATCATGGAGTGCACCTACGGCGACAAGCCTCACCGTGACCCGCGAGAAGCCCACCTGGAATTCCAGGAAACCGTCCTGCGCACCGTCCAGCGCGGTGGCAAGGTCATCATCCCCGCCTTTGCTGTGGGGCGGACCCAGGAACTGGTCTACAGCCTGCACATGATGAAAGCAGCCGGTACGCTCGATGTGCCTGTTTACGTGGATAGTCCCTTAGCCCTACACGCTACCCAAATTTTCGAAAAACATCCTGAATGTTACGATGAGCAAACGCTGCAGTTCATCCGTCTTGGAAAACACCCGGCCCTTTCCTTTGATGGGCTGAAGTATATCGAGACGGTGGAAGAATCAAAAGCGCTCAACGAACGCCATGAACCGATGGTCATCATCTCTGCCTCTGGCATGGCCGAGGCTGGGCGGATTCTCCATCATCTCAAAAACAATATCGAAGATGCCCGCAACACCATCCTGATTGTCGGCTGGCAGGCTCCCAACACCCTGGGGCGCCGCCTGGCTGAACGGGAACAAGAAGTGCGCATCTTTGGAGAGACGTATATGCGTCGCGCCGAAGTCGTCACCATTGGCGGTCTCTCGGCTCACGCCGGGCAGGATTTGTTGATCCCCTATGCCCGGGCTGTTCCCTCTCTGAAGGGGATTTTCCTGGTACACGGCGAGACCAAAGCGGCTGCAGCGCTGCAGCAAAAATTACGCGATCTCGACTCCCCAAAAATTGTTTATCCTGAACCTTTCCTTGCCTTCAATCTCCAAAATTAGGACTTTAGAACAGTGGTCAATCACAAAACAAATTACCTGTTTTGAAACAAAATTTTCACAAAATCCAAACATTAATGATAAAAAATTAATATACAATTCTACTTAATCTCTAACTTAGGTCTTTTAAAGAACCGCGGCAATGAAGCAGGTGACACATCATGGGCGCCATGTGTCCCTGCCGAGCCAGTGGCGCAACCGGCGGTGAAATTTATATGCATGGAGGATGCCATGAGAAACCGCCTCGCCTCCCCTCGCTTGCGCTGGTTGCGCTTTGTTTTTCAATTCGTCTTTATCCTTGTATGGGTTGCCGGCCAGAGTGGATGGGGAAATCTCTCGATTGCTCGCGCCGCGCCTGTTGAGCGCCCTCTTTTCGCGCCCGTTCCGGGCGTGACCCTCAATGTCCCTGCCAACCCCTTCATCGGCGAGCCATTAACCTTCACCGTAACCTTCGACAACACCGACCCAACTGACACCGGCTACGGCCCCTATATTGACCTCTTCCTGCCTCTCAGCGGTGCGGATGGTCAAGACCCGCCCCCGCAGGATGACGGCATTTCCTTTGTCAGCGCCAGTTATCTGGGCCAATCGGTCACCACGAACGTGCTGAACTGCCCGGCTGGTTCGACCGTCACCCATCCGCTTACCGGGCAGAACATCACCTGCCCGGCCCAACCGCCGGGGCTGTATTCGCCCTTCACCTGGCAGCTGGTGGTCATCACCCTGCCCTTCGGATCGTTTGTGCCGAGCCAGCCCCCGGCCACAGTCACCGTCAATGCGAACCTGAGCAACTACGCCGACCTGGGCGTGGCGTTGCCCATTCAGGCGCAGGGCGGCTTCATGTTCGGCGCAGACCCGCTGAACAATCCCGCCACTGACCCGCCGATTGTTGGCAGCCCGGTCTCGACGAGCCCATCGCCCACCGCACAATTGATTACGCTGACCAAAACCTATAACGGCCCCGAAGACGAGACCGCCACCGGTCCCAACTTCCCGCGCC
>DAOTZT010000041.1:0-8827 GCA_034434255.1 Anaerolineales bacterium
AAACTCTACGCATTTTGTCACTGCGAGCAAAGCGAAGCAGTCTCCTGGCTTGCAAGGAGATTGCTTCGTCGCAAAAAACGCTCCTCGCAATGACAACTATACGAAAAGATGACATTGTCAAAATAGTTACCTGGAAGGCTCAATTGAAAATCGTAAATTTCAAAAAACTTCGTGCTCCTTTGTGCCCTTTGTGATAAAAAAGTTTTTACAGTAGACTCAATTTTGCTTTACACTTTACGGATATCCTGATGAACATCTCAGTCTTTGGCGGTTCTCAACCCAAACCAGGCGACGCGGCCTACGCAGAAGCCTTTAAACTCGGCCAATTGCTCGCTCAGGCCGGACACACCGTGTTGACTGGCGGCTACATCGGCACGATGGAGGCCGTCAGCCGCGGTGCCAGCGAGGCAGGCGGCCACGTCATCGGCGTCACCTGCGAAGAAATTGAACGCTGGCGTCCGGTACGAGCGAATGCCTGGGTCAAAGAAGAATGGCGCAAAACGACCCTCCTGGAACGATTGCAGGCCATCATCACGGCCAGCGACGCCGCCATCGCCCTCCCCGGCGGCCCCGGCACCTTGACCGAAATCGCCCTGACCTGGAATCTGATGATCATCCAATCCCTCCCCCCGCGTCCGCTCATCCTGGTCGGTGCAGGCTGGAGGTTGGTTCTCGAAACGTTTTTCCGCTCGCTTGACATTTACGTCCCCCCACAGCAACGCAACTTGCTTTCTTTTGCTCCAGATATTGACTCCATTCTCCAACGTCTGAACATTTGAACGTTTAAACGTTTGAACGTTCGGACGTTCCAACTTTCAAACCGAGGTCCAAATGGCAGACGAAAAACTCACTCCCCGCAACGTTGACTTCTCCGAATGGTACAACCAGATTGTCCAGCGCGCCGAACTGGCCGACTACGCCCCCGTGCGCGGCTGCATGGTCGTGCGCCCTTATGGTTGGGCACTGTGGGAAAACATCCAGCAAGCCCTGGATAAGCGTTTCAAAGAGACTGGCCACGTCAACGCTGCTTTTCCGCTCTTCATCCCCATGTCCTTCCTGGAAAAAGAGAAGGAACACGTAGAAGGCTTTTCTCCCGAACTGGCCGTGGTCACCATCGGCGGCGGCGAAAAACTGGAAGAACCCCTGGTCGTCCGTCCCACCTCGGAGACCATTATCGGCTACATGTACTCGAAATGGGTCCAATCCTACCGTGATCTCCCCATCCTTATCAACCAGTGGGCCAACGTCGTCCGCTGGGAGATGCGCACCCGTCTCTTCCTGCGCACCCTCGAATTCTACTGGCAGGAAGGACACACCGCCCATGCCACCGAGGCCGAGGCCCGCGAAGAAACGCTGCGCATGCTCAACGTCTATGCCGACTTCGCCATCAACGAGGCGGCTGTGCCGGTGATCAAAGGCGTCAAATCGCAGACCGAAAAATTCGCCGGTGCGGTCATGTCCACCACCATCGAGGCGATGATGGGCGACACGCGCGCCTTGCAATCGGGCACCTCGCACTTCCTCGGTCAGAACTTCGCCAAGGCCTTCAACATCCAGTTCCTGGACGAGAACAACACCCTGCAATACGCCTGGACCACATCATGGGGGCTTTCCACCCGTTTCATCGGAGCGATCATCATGACCCACGGTGACGACCAGGGCCTGATCCTGCCCCCGCGCCTGGCGCCCATTCAAGTCGTCATCGTCCCGATTCTCAAATCGGACCTCGACTCTGCTCCCGTGATGGAAACCGTGCAGCGCGTCGAGGCCGAACTCAAGGCCGCCGGCCTCCGCGTCAAAGTGGACAGCCGCACCGAGGTCACGCCCGGCTTCAAGTTCAACGATTGGGAAATGCGCGGCGTTCCCCTGCGGATTGAAATCGGGCCAAAGGACGTGGAAAAAGGCACCGTTGCCCTGGCCCGCCGCGACCGCCCCGGCAAAGAGGGCAAATCCTTCGTTCCTCAAAGCGGCCTCGTGGCGACCGTCACCGACCTCCTGGCCGACATCCAGCAATCTCTGCTGGCGCGCGCCACTGCCTTCCGCGATAGCCACATTCACGAACCGAAAGACTACGCCGAACTGACCGAAATCGTCCAAAACGGCTGGGCCTATGCCTGGTGGTGCGAATCCGCCGCATGCGAGGCCAAAGTCAAGGAAGACACCAAAGCCACCACCCGTTGCATTCCCCTCGAGCAAGAAGAAGGCCACGGAAAATGCGTCGTTTGCGGCAAAGATGCAAAGCGCCGGGTCTACTTTGCCAGAGCCTATTAACCTTCCAACCTTCCAACCCTTAAACCTTCCAACCCTCGAGAAAATCGGCATGAGAATGCGCCACCTCTTTGGCCAGACCCTGCGCGACACCCCTGCAGAAGCCGAGACCGCCAGTCATCGACTCCTGATGCGCGCCGGCTTCATCCGTCCGCTCGGCGCGGGGATTTTCACCTCCCTGCATCTTGCCCAACGCACCCTGCAAAAAATTGAAGCAATCCTGCGCGACGAGATGAACAAAATCGGCGGGCAGGAAATCTCCATGCCGTTTGTCCACCCTGCCGAGGTGTGGAAAGAGAGCGGACGTTTTCTGCAGATCGGCCCAGAGATGGGACGCTTCCAGGACCGAAACGGCCGCGACATGGTGCTCGCCATTGCCCACGAAGAGATCATCGCCGACCTGGCCCGCCATGAAGTGCAGTCCTACAAGCACCTGCCGCGCCTCCTCTACCACATCCAGACCCGCTGGTACGATGATCCCCACCCACGCGCCGGCTTGATCCGCCTGCGGGAATGCACCCGCCTCGGCAGTTACAGCCTGGATGCCAACTCGGAAGGGCTCGAAAAACAATACCGCGCCCACTCTCAGGCCTGCATCAACATCTTTCGCCGCTGCGGGTTGCCGGTCCAGACCGTTCGCACCAACCCCGGCATCACCGGCGGCGAACAGGTCCACGGCTTCATCTACCTGACGCCCATCGGCGACGAAACGATTCTCCTCTGCAACGCCTGCGGCTACCGCGCCAACCGTCAGGTGGCCCGCTTTCACAAACCGCCTGCTGCTCCCGAAGAGCCAAGACCCATCGAAAAAGTCAGGACCCCCGCCTGCAAGTCCATCGAAGACCTGGCGAAATTCCTGGGCGTGCCAACAGCCCACACCGCTAAAGCCGTCTTCTTCATGGCGACCATTCCAGCAGAAGAAACAACCAGCGAACAATTCATTTTCGCCGTCATCCGCGGCGACATGGAACTGAACGAGACCAAACTCGCCCGTGTCCTTGGCGCCCGTGCCCTGCGACCGGCCACAGAAGAAGAAATCAGAGCAATCGGAGCAGTACCGGGCTTTGCTTCGCCGCTAGGAATAAAGGGAAAAGGGGAAAAAGAAGTTCTGATCGTCATTGACGACTCAATCCAATCCTCCCCCAACCTGGTCGCCGGGGCCAATGAGACAGATTACCACCTGCTCAACACCAACTACCCCCGCGATTACGCCGCCGACCTCGTCACTGACCTGGCTGCTGCCGACGACGGACACGCCTGCCCGGAGTGCGGCGCTCCCCTCCAGGCCACGCGCGGCATCGAAGTGGGCCACATCGTCCAGACGGGCACCCGCTACTCGCAGGCGCTCGGCTGCACCTTCCTCGACCGCGATGGACAGCAAAGGCCAATCCAGATGGGTTCCTGTGAGGTGGACATCAGCCGCCTGCTGGCCTGCATCGCCGAAGAACATCATGACGAACAGGGCCTGATCTGGCCGGTGACAGTCGCCCCTTATCACGTCCATCTCGTCCTCTTGCGCGGCAAAGGCACACCGCAGGCCGAAGAAGTCGCCAACAAACTCTACACCGACCTGCAAAATGCCGGCCTGGAAGTCCTGTACGATGACCGCGACGAGAGCCCGGGTGTCAAATTCAACGACGCCGACCTGATCGGCCTGCCCGTGCGCGTCACCGTCAGCGAACGGGCACTGACCCAGAGCGGAGTCGAAATAAAATTGCGCAGCGAACCGACCCGGCGCGTGATTCCGCTCGATACTGCCGTGGCCTACATCCGCTCTGCCCTCAACACGCTGCAGTCCGAAATCCTTGCCTCCTGATCACCGATCACCATCGCTGATCACTTCCCACTGCCCACTGATCACTTCCCACTGTCCACTTCCCACTGTCCACTGCCCACTGCCCACTGATCACTGATCACTTCCCACTGCCCCCAATGCCCGCCATTGACCTCGCCCGCCTCAAACTGCAAGCCGCTCGCCTGGCTGAAAACTTCAGCAACCCGCCAGCCTTCCTGCGCGAATTGCATGAGATGCTGGAACTTTACACCAACCGCACCATGCGCGCCTCGCAGGTCGCCCAAAGGCTCAGTTTGCCCACCTATCACACCCCCCCGCAGGTATTGCGGCAAATCGAGCGCGAACTGGCACCACTGGCCGAACGGCTGCCACTCAAAGGCGTGACACTGGTCAACGAACTCTGGAAGGATGGCAGCCTCGAAAGCCGTCTCCTGGCAGCGCGATTGACCGGCATGTTGCCGCCTGCCGAAGCCATGCCCATCCTGGGGCGCCTTTCCGACTGGCTCACCCACACCACCGATAAAGAAATTCGCCGCGCCCTGCTGACCGATGCCCTCGCCCGCGTGCGGCAGGAAAACCCCGAGGCCTTTGTCCTCCTGCTGGAGGAGTGGCTCCGCTCACCGCGTAGCACCTGGCAATCCTGGGGATTGCAGGCTCTCCTGCCTCTGCTGAACGATCCACACTTCGAGAACCTGCCTGCCGTGTTCCGCATCCTTCGACCAGCCCTCCTGGCCGCCAGTCCGGCCACGCAACTCGACCTGCAGGCCTGCCTCGTTGCCCTCGAACGTCTCTCCCCAACCGAGACCATCGTCTTTCTGCGCGAGGTCTTAAGCCAATCGCCGCCTCCCATACTCTTACGAACCATGCACCGCATTCTGGGCGCTTTCTCTCTCCAATTACAAGTTGCTTTACGCAACATCCTGCGCAATAAAGAGATAAACAAGTAAAATGAGCCTAAGACTGATTCTTCTGCACCCTTTGCTTGCAATCCTGCTATTGAGTGCCTGTACCCACCCCCCCACAAGCACACCTGTTCCTTTCAGAAACACGCAGCAACCTTCCCCATCTCCTACCTTCACTCCCACCCTCACAGCCACCGTTCCTTCTCCCACCCCTACCCCAATTCTGCCGCAAACGCTGGTATTCTATGGCGACAGTTCCCTGAAAGTAGGAATGGTTGGGCAACAAGCAAAAGTAGGCTTTTCCTTTGTAGATTACCTCCCCGACAAACTTGACCCTCACTACACGCTTATCATCGCTAACTACGGCGGGCGAGGAGCACAGTGGGGATACGAGCACATGGAAGAAAATGTGCTCGCCATCGAGCCTGATGTCGTCACCTTGTGGTGGAGCCTCAATGACTTGCAAGGATGCCCGGGCATCTTTGATCCTCAAACAAACACATTACTTCAGCCCAAACTGGATGCGCGGATTGCGCTTCACATCAAATATATGCGTTTGCAAATCGACACTCTGCTGGCTCAAAATATTCCAGTCTATGTGGTTACTGCCATCCCGGTATTGGGCAAACTTCCCTGGAGTCACTTCGATGAAAATGGTCAGTTAGTTTGGGAAGAAAACCATTGGTGCGACTATAATTTAGGTGTGACACAACTTGTTGCTGCCCAACGTGCCCTGGTTGAGGAGTATGACGGTAATCAGCCGGTGTACCTCGTAGATGCCTGGAAAGTGTATCAAGAGCACCAAAATAGCGAAAAAATGTATATGGACATAGTGCATCCAGGCAGCAATGGCGCAGCCCTGATTGCCGAAGAATGGCTGCGAGTATTTCAGGCAACCCACAGGTAACCCCTATGACCCTTTCTCATCGCGAACGTCTGCAAGCCTGCCTGGCCGAAGACCCCGCCCTGGACCGTCCACCGGTTGCCCTGTGGCGACACTTCCCCGTGGACGACCAGTCACCCGACGCTCTCGCTGCTGCCACCCTGAACTTTCAGCGCAACTACGACTTCGACTTCGTCAAAGTGACCCCGGCCTCGTCGTTCTGCCTGAAAGACTGGGGAGCAGAAGACGTTTGGGAAGGCAACCCCGAAGGAACGCGCCGTTACGTCCAACGCGTCATCGAAGATCCCCGTGACTGGGAAACGCTGCCCGTCCTCAACCCACGCAAGGCGCCTTACCTTTCTGCACAACTTGCCTGCCTCAAGTTGATTCGTGACAACCTGCCCGCCGAGACACCGCTGCTCCAGACAATTTTCAGCCCGCTGGCACAGGCCAAAAACCTGGTGGGTGGGGCACGCCTCATCGTCCACCTGCGTAACTACCCCGAAGCCGTCATGAAAGGCCTCACCACCATCGCCAAAACCACCCGCCGATTTGTAGAAGCCTCCATGAAAATCGGCATAGACGGTATCTTTTACGCCGTCCAGCACGCTCAATCAGATTTACTGACCCTGGACGAATACTACAAATTCAGCCTGCCGCTCGACTTGAGCATTCTGGAACCTGCCCGCAGCCTGTGGTGCAATGTCCTGCACATGCACGGCGAGCACATCTACTTCGACCTGGCCGAAAAATTTGACCTGCCAATTGTCAACTGGCATGACCGGCAAGGGTCCCCTTCCCTGGCTGAAGGCAAAAAGAAATTCGCCGGGGTTGTGTGTGGCGGCATCCATCAAAACAGCATGGTCTTTGGGAATCGGCTCGATGTTCGGGCACAGGCCGAGGACGCCATCCAGCAAACCGGCGGTCAGCGTTTCATTTTGAGCACCGGCTGTGTCGTTCCGATCATGGCGCCGCACGGCAATATCCTGGCTGCGCGCCAGAGCGTGGAAAAATTATGAGTCTGCGAGTCATTTCAGGAAAGGCCAAAGGTCGCAAACTAAAAAGCGTCCCCGGCAAAACCACCCGGCCAGTGACCGACCTGGTCAAACAGGCGCTGTTCAACATCCTCGGCCCGGATGTCCTCGATTCCACCTGGTGGGATTTGTTCGGCGGGACAGGCGCCATCGGGATCGAGGCCCTCAGCCGGGGCGCAGCATTTGTCCGCTTCAGTGAACTGAACCGCCTGCCCCTCGAGACCATCAAAGCCAACCTGGAAATCACCGGCTTCAGCACCCAGGCCGAGATTCGCCGCGGGGACGCCTTTGCCATGCTTGCCTCTCCACCCGACCGGCAGTTTGACTACGTATACATTGCCCCGCCCCAATACCAGGAAATGTGGTCAAAAGCCTTGCTGGCCCTGGATGCCAATCCTGGCTGGCTGAGCGAGGGAGCCTGGGTCATCGTTCAAATTCACCCCCGCGAAGAACACACTATTGATTTACAAAACCTGGAACGGTTTGAAGAACGAAAATACGGCAATACGTTGTTGATTTTCTACGAAAAGAAGTGATTCAGCCCCAATGGCACAAATTTCATAAAACAGCCGACCTGCCAATTCCCCATGAAGGAAAATGGCCGGTCGTACTTTGAGGCCCCCTGCGGCAGGGCAGCAAGCCCCGTCAATCCTTCAGCGCTTTGACTTCCTCAGGGGTCAAATAACGCCACTGACGTGGCTTGAGGGAACCCAAACGCAGGCTCCCCATACGGACACGAATGATTCTAACCACCGGCAGGCCCAGCACCTTGCCGGTTTCTCGTATCTGGCGCTTATGGCCCTCCTTGAGAACCACCCTCAGCCACGCCCCCTTGCCAAACTTCTCGACCACAAACACTTCTGCTGGCCGGGTACGAAAGCCATCCTCCAAGACCACCCCCCGACGCCAGGCCTCTAACTGCTTTTGATCAGGGTAACGCGCCACGAGAACACGATATTCTTTCTCGTGCTCATAGCGGGGATGAGTCAGCCGATTGGCAAGTTCACCATCGTTGGTGAGCAGCAGCAACCCTTCCGAATCCACATCGAGGCGGCCAACCGGGTAAAGCGTACCGGGGATCGGGATCAGGTCGCGCACCGCAGGCCGCGGGTCTGGCGCCGAGACGGTGGAAACGACGCCGCGCGGCTTGTAAATCATCACGTAGATCAATTCCTCGCAGGGAGAGAGCGGCTTTCCATCCACCGTGATTTTATCCCGCGCCGGATCCGCCTTCGTCCCCAACACAGCCACCCGGCCATTGACAGCAACCCGACCCGTGACAATTAATTCCTCGCAAGATCGTCGCGAGCCGTAGCCAGCGCGAGCAAGAATTTTTTGCAATCGTTCTTCCATTCAGAACCTATCCAAAAAATATTTGAACAAGGAGACGAGGCTTGATAGAACAAGAGATGCAAAATCCAAGTTCAAGAGGTCACGCATCCTGCTCAAGGATAACACAAAATCGAAAAGCGTAACTATTTTGACAATGTCAACTTTTCGTACAGATGTCATTGCGAGGAGCGTCTTTTGCGACGAAGCAATCTCCTTGCAAGCCAGGAGACTGCTTCGCTTTGCTCGCAGTGACAAAATGCGTAGAGTTTATAGAGAGCGTTCGGTAATTCAGTTGCACCTTAAAAAGAGAGCCAAGAAAGGACTACTCCGAGTAGGATTAAGAGTGATTGTTTCAACTTTGGTAAAGACCTTACAAAACCAGCATATATAGTAGCTGAGAGACAGGATTAACCGCCATATTTAGGGCTTTGCCATAATTGTTACCAGTTCTGGAACAGTCACGATTAAGAAGCATTCATCAGAACCTTCTTGTCCCACGGAGTAGTCGCGATGGAGTCTATCATAAAATGGCTGCAAAGGGGTCTAATGCGGGCGTTGCCGGAGTGGGATTTGTCCCCTCTGGCTGGCAAAGAACGAGGCAAGTTGCGCTTGA
>DAOTZT010000042.1:0-9196 GCA_034434255.1 Anaerolineales bacterium
ACCCATCCAACCCCTACCGCTACCTGCAAATTCAAGGCCGGGTGGTTGAAATCACCGAAACCGGCGCCGACGAACACATTGACCGCCTGATGTTCAAATATCGCGGCCAGCGCACCTACCCCTACCGCGCCCCCGGCGAAGTGCGCGTGACCTACCGGGTGAAAATCGAGAAGGTGGACGCGCACGGATGAACCTCCTCGCCCTGGCTGGCGGGGTCGGCGGCGCGAAACTGGCCGACGGTCTCGCCCAACTCCTGCCCCCCGAAGACTTGACCATCGTCGTCAACACCGGCGATGACTTCGAGCATTTCGGCCTGTATATTTGCCCCGACCTGGACACGGTCTGCTACACCCTGGCGGGGCTGGCCAACCCGGTCACCGGCTGGGGCCGCGAGGGCGAGACCTGGCAGGCGATGGACAACCTGCGCCGCCTCGGCGCACCCGATTGGTTCAACCTCGGCGATCGTGACCTGGCGACCCACCTCGAGCGCACCCGCCGGCTCAAACAGGGACAGCCCCTCTCACAAATCACCCGCGACTTCTGCGCCGCCTGGGGCGTGCGTCACACCGTCCTGCCCATGTCCGACCAGCCCGTGCGCACGATGGTGGACACGGTCGAGTACGGCGAATTGCCCTTCCAGGAGTACTTCGTCAAATACCGCTGTGAGCCGCGCGTCAAAGGCTTTCGATTCGCGGGCATCGAGTCCGCCCGCCCCGCGCCGGGCGTGGAAGAAGCCCTGCGCCGCGCCGACGCCATCATCCTTTGCCCCTCCAACCCCTGGGTCAGCATTGACCCCATCCTCCGCGTCCTTTCTCCTCTCCTGGTGGAAGAGGGGCCGGGAGTGAGAGTCACCCCTCGCCCTTTGGGAGAGGAGCCGGGGGTGAGAGTCACCCCTCGCCCTTTGGGAGAGGAGCCGGGGGTGAAGGCCACCCCTCGCCCTTTGGGAGAGGAGCCGAGGGTGAGAGTCACCCCTCGCCCTTTGGGAGAGGGACCGGGGGTGAGAGTCACCCCTCGCCCTTTGGGAGAGGGGCCGGGAGTGAGAGCCACCCCTCGCCCTTTGGGAGAGGGGCCGGGGGTGAGGGCCGCCGTCTCCCCCATCCTCGGCGGCAAAACCGTCAAAGGCCCGGCCGCCAAGATGTTCCGCGAACTGGGCATCGAACCTTCGGCGGTGGCCGTGGCCGAACACTACCGCGGCCTGTTGACAGCCTTTGTACTGGACAACGTGGACGCCGCCAGCGCCCCCCTGCTCCAGGAAAGCGGCCTGTCTACCCTGGTCACCGATACCTTGATGAACACCCCCGCCGACCGCAGACGCCTGGCGCAAGATGTGTTAAACTTTCTCGAAACCTGTGTACCCCCAGGCTATGCCTGGCAAGGCCGACCGTAGGTCGGCGAGACACTGTACCACCAGGCTATGCCTGGTAAAGCCGACCACAGGTCGGCGGTACGCATTATCACCAGGCTATGCCTGGTAAAGCCGACCACAGGTCGGCGGTACGCATTACCCCCAGGCTATGCCTGGCAAGGCCGACCGTAGGTCGGCGGTACGCATTACCCCCAGGCTATGCCTGGCAAGGCCGACCGTAGGTCGGCGAGACACTGTACCCCCAGGCTATGCCTGGTAAAGCCGACCACAGGTCGGCGGTACGCATTACCCCCAGGCTATGCCTGGTAAGGGCCGACCGTAGGTCGGCGGTACGCATTACCCCCAGGCTATGCCTGGTAAGGGCCGACCGTAGGTCGGCGAGACACTGTACCACCAGGCTATGCCTGGTAAAGCCGACCGTAGGTCGGCGGTACACAATCCGACTATTTGACTATCCGTCTCCCAGACTATATGCCTATCTGGTGCATCGTTCCCGTCAAACCCCTGCGGCGCGGTAAATCCCGTCTGGCCGGCCTGTTGACCGAAGACCAGCGGGCGCGCCTGAACCGTTACCTGCTCCAGCACACCCTCGACACGCTCAACGAAGTCAGCGAAATCGAGCATACCCTGGTCGTCAGCCGCGACCCGGCCGCCCTGGCCCTGACCCGCGAACTGGGCGGCCGCACCGTGTTGGAAAACGGCGCTCCGCAATTCAACCTGGCGCTCAAACGCGCCACAGCCGTCGCCCAAATGCATGGTGTGCACGCCGTCCTCATCCTGCCCGCCGACCTGCCGCTGATCACAGCGGATGACATCCGAGAAGTGATTCGGCGGGGACAAAAAGCGCCGGTCGTGGTCATCGCCCCCGATCGGCGCGAAGACGGCACCAACGCCCTGTTCGTCAACCCGGCCGGTTTGCTGAACTACGCTTACGGTCCCGGCTCGAACCGCCGTCACGCCGAACTGGCCGCCGCGGCCGGGGCACGGGTCGAAATCGTCGTCTCCCCCTCCCTCGGCCTCGACCTCGACCTGCCCGAAGACCTGGAGGCCCTGGGCGGGCTGAAAGCGCTGAATCTGTAGCACAACTCTTAAGAGTTGTGCTACAAGTTGTGCTACAAAAGGATAATTGACATGACTATCCGATTCGAAAACGGCATTGTCGTCACCCTCGGCGAGAACAACCGCGTGCTGTGGAACGCGGCGGTCGTCACCGACGGGGAAACGGTCGCGGCGGTGGGCGACGCGGCCGAGATGCGCCGTCTCTATCCGGAGGCCGAGGCGGTGGACTGCTCGGGCAAGGTCATCCTGCCCGGCTTCATCTGCGCCCACCATCATTTCTACTCGACCATGGCGCGCGGCATGGCCATCCCCGGCGACCCCGCCGAGAACTTCGTCCAAATCCTCGAACGCCTGTGGTGGAAGGTGGACCGCGCCATCCTGGACGAGGACATCCTGCTTTCGGCGCAATTGCCGCTGATTGACTGCATCCGCAACGGCACGACCACGGTCATTGACCATCACGCCTCCCCGTCCATGCGCGACGGCTCGCTCGACATCATCGAGGGCGCGGTGCGCCAGGCCGGTTTGCGCGCCTCGCTGTGTTACGAGGTCTCCGATCGCAACGTCAAAGGCGGCGGGATTGCCGAAAACGAGCGCTTCATCAAGAAAGTCGGTCAGGGCGACGGGCAAATCGCCGCCATGATGGGCCTGCATGCCTCCTTCACCGTCTCGGACGAGACCGTCGAGACCTGCGTGGGCATCGCCCGCGACCACGGCGTCGGCTGCCACATTCACGTCGCCGAGGACGCCGCCGACCGCCAGGATTCGCTGACCCGCTACGGGGTCCCGACCGTGAACCGCCTGCACCGCCTGGGCGTGACCGGCGAGAAGTCCATCTTCGTCCACTGCGTCCACGTGGACGAGGCCGAAATGGACCTCCTGGCTGAAACCGGCACGATTGTCGTCCACAACCCCGAATCGAACATGAACAACGCGGTGGGCGTCACGCCGCTGTTGACGATGCTGAAGAAGGGCGTGCTGGTGGGCCTCGGCACGGACGGGATGAACTCGGACATGCTGGCGCAAATGCGCTGCGCCTACCTGCTGCACCGCCTGGCCAACCGCGACCCGCGCGTGGCCTTCGTCGAAGCGCCGACGCTGCTGCTGCAAAACAACCGCGAAATTGCCCGCCGTCAGTTTGGCCTGCCCCTGGGTGAAATCGCCCCCGGCCGCCCCGCCGACCTGGCTATCCTGGACTATCACCCGCCCACACCGCTCTCGGAGGCCAACTTCCTCGGCCATCTCATCTTTGGGCTGGTGGACGCGGTGGTGGATACGACCGTCTGCCGCGGGCAAATCCTGATGCGCAACAAGCAAGTGCTGACGATGGACGAGGAACGCATCGCCGCCCGCTCGCGCGAACTGGCGCCGAAGATGTGGAAGAGGTTGGAGGATCTGAAATAGGAGCGCCTCCGCATTCGAAGTAGACAATTTTCTCCTGACCATCGCTCTGTTCCCGTTATAATCAAGGACGGCTGCATTGGCTGCGGCCGTCCATTCATTTTATCACCAGGAGTCTCCATGACCCATCTAAACGGCAACGAACGCGCCGCTTACGTCCAAAACCTGTTCACCCGCATCGCCCCACACTACGACCTCATCAATCGTCTCATGACCGGCTTCCAGGATGTGCGCTGGCGGCGAAAAGTCATCCGCCTCGCCCGCCTGCGACCGGGCGCCGTGCTCCTCGACCTGGGAACCGGCACCGGCGACCTGGCGCGGGAGGCTCTGCGACAGAGCCCCCAGACGCGGGTGGTCGCGGCTGATTTCACCCTGACCATGATGCAGGTCGGCAACAAACGCTATGGGCCTCTCCCGTGGTGTGCGGCCGATGCCCTTGCTCTCCCCTTCCCCGCCCACACCTTTGACGCAGTTGTCTCTGGCTTTTTGATGCGCAACGTCATTGACTTGCCACAAGCCCTGCGAGAGCAATTTCGCGTCCTCAAGCCCGGCGGACGGATCGTCATTCTCGACACCACCCGCCCGCGGCCGAATCTGTTTTCGCCGCTCATCCGATTTCACATGCACACCGTCATTCCCACCCTGGGGAAATTACTGGCCGGCGAACAAGACGCCTATCACTACCTGCCCGATTCGACCGAGGGCTTTCTCTCTGCCGAAGAACTGGCCCATTTTCTGGCCACGGCCGGTTTTCAGGAAATCGGTTATCAGCGGTTGATGTTCGGCACCATCGCCATCCACTGGGCCATCAAACCAGACTCTCCCGCCGCCTGACAACCAGAACGCCGAGGCAGATTGCTTTTTGTCAACAGAACATGCGCAAAGAGCGGAACATCCTGTATAATAATTGTCAGACAACATACGAGGAGGCGCCATGATCCAGAGGTATTTTCGCCCCACCACCCTGGAAGAAGCCCTGAAACTGATCTCACAACCCGATACCTTCCCACTGGGTGGCGGCACTGTCTTGAACCAGCAAAAAGAAGCCTGTTTTTCCGTGGTGGACCTGCAGGCCCTCGGCCTGAACAAGATTCACAGAGTCGGTGAGAAACTCGAAATCGGCGCGACGGTCACCCTGCAAGCCCTCCTTGACTACACGCAGTTCCCCGAAGCCCTCCGCTCTGCCTTGCGCCTCGAAGCCCCGCTCAACCTGCGCAACATGGCGACCGTGGCCGGCGCGCTGGTCTCCTGCGATGGGCGTTCCCCCTTCGCCGCCGTAATGCTCGCCCTGGACGCGAAAGTCACAGTGGTCAGTGAGCAGTTATCAGTGAGCAGTGAGCAGTCGTCAGTGAGCAGTCTGGGCGATCTCCTGCCGCTGCGCGAAGAACTGCTGCGCGGCAAACTCATCACCCAAATCGAAATTCCCCTCCATGTCAAACTGGCCTACGAACAGGTCGCCCGCACCCCGTCCGATCAACCCATCGTCTGCGCGGCGCTGGCGCAGTGGCCCTCCGGCCGGACGCGGCTGGTCATCGGCGGCTGGGGCGCGTCCCCTTCCGTGGCCATGGATGGCAAACTATCTTCCTCTCCCGCTGGGAGAGGGAACGAGGGTGAGGGTTTGTTCGCCGCCGCCCGCAACGCTGCCCACGATGCCGCCGACGAATGGGCCTCTGCTGAATACCGCCGCGATGTTGCCGTCACGCTGGCAAAGAGGTGTTTGGAAACGATGAACGATTTTGGCGAGAATTAACTGCGCATGAACACGCCCCTGGTTGTGACCGACGAGATGCTGATTTCCGAACTCTGGGCGCGGGACGTGCGGTTTTTGATGGGCGAACAACTCACGCCCGAACCGACGCTTGACCCCGCTCATCTCATCGTCTCGCTGGCGCAGAGCCACGATGCGCGCCTGCGCATGGCGTTGATTCCGCTGTTCTTGCGTCACCCCGAATTTTCCAAAGATGTCATTGTAGCAGACGAGAGGCTGTCACCGGCAGAGCAACTCTATCTTCGCTTCTACTATACCGCCGCCGTTCTTCTCCAAAAGAAACACAGGGAACGGCTGATGAAAATCTTCGGCAAGCAACCCCCCTTGCCCGATTTGTTCTCGGAAAAATTGGGGTTCTTGCCCGGAGAAGACATCGAGGAATCGCTCGCCCGTTTGGGGAAACATCATCAAACCTTGAGCGGGCAGATCATCAACTGGCTCGAAACGTACCAGCACAGCGCAGAACGTCTTATCAAGTACATGGAAAAATTCAAATGAAGAAGGTGTCCAAGCAGAATATTCGAGAATTCTTTGAGCAGTTGGGAAACCGTTATCCCGAGCAGGCGACGCTCTATCTGCTTGGAGGCAGCGCGTTGATACTCCTCGGAAGTGCACGCGAAACGCTCGATATTGATTATGTGGGTGATGATGTCCACAAAAACGAATTTCAAATTGCCATCGAGAAAATTGCCAATGAACTGGGCCTGGATACGGAGGCTGTTCCCATCGAGCATTTTATTCCACTGCCGGAAGGACACGAGCAACGCAAAATTCATATAGGTCAATATGGGAAAGTAAACGTATATGTTATGGATCCGTACAGCATCGCTCTCAGCAAACTGGATCGCGGCAGTGACCGCGACTTGGACGATCTCGTTTTTCTGATTCGGCACAGCCAAGTAAATATGGATGACCTGGAACAAATTCTGAAGACTGCCCTGTCTCGCGCGGGAAAATTCGACTTTCATCCTGACATCCTGGCTCATCTTCAGGAACTGAAAACGCGGCTGCGGAAGCAAACGTGAAATCTGCAATCGAAAGCCTCCCCCTCGACCAAATCCTGACCGGCGACTGCCTCGAAGTCCTCCCCCGCCTGCCCGCAGCCTCGGTGGATTTGGTCTTTGCCGACCCGCCCTACAACCTGCAACTCTCGCAGGAACTCTACCGCCCCGACCAGAGCAAAGTGGACGCGGTGGACGACCCCTGGGACAAATTCGGCAGTTTCGCCGAGTACGACGCCTTCACCCGCGCCTGGCTCTCCGCCTGCCGCCGCGTGCTCAAAGACACCGGCACGCTGTGGGTCATCGGCACGTATCACAACATCTACCGCGTCGGCGCCATCTTGCAAGACCTGGGCTTCTGGATTTTGAACGATGTCGTCTGGATCAAAGACAACCCCATGCCCAACTTCCGCGGTGTGCGCTTCACCAACGCCCACGAGACGCTCCTCTGGGCGCAGAAGAAACGCGGCGCGCGGTACACCTTCAATCACCAGGCGATGAAAGCCCTCAACGATGACCTGCAAATGCGCTCCGACTGGCATCTGCCGCTGGCTACCGGCAGGGAACGGCTGAAAATCAACGGCCAAAAGGCCCATTCCACCCAAAAGCCGGAGGCCCTGCTCTACCGCGTCCTGCTGGCCTCCACCCACCCCGGCGACGTGGTGCTGGACCCGTTCTTCGGCAGCGGGACGACCGGCGCGGTGGCCAGGAAACTGGGGCGTCATTTCATCGGCATCGAGCGCGACCCGGCCTACGTCCGCCTGGCGCAGGAACGCATCGCCGCCATCCAGGCCGCGCCCGAGGCGGCGCTGACGCTCGTCGAACCGCGCCGCCGGCCTCGGGTCCCGTTTGGAGCGCTGCTGGAGGCCGGATTGCTCCAGCCGGGGCAGAGTCTCACCTTCGCCCGCGACCACTCGGTGACCGCCATCGTCCTGGCAGACGGTCGCCTGCGTTGCGGCAATCTCAGTGGCTCGATTCACGCCGTCGCAAAGGCGCTCTCCGGCGGCGCACCCGCCAACGGCTGGGAACTCTGGTTATACGAAAACCGCGGAAATCTCGAACCCCTCGACACCCTGCGCCAGCAACTTCAAGCCCAAACAGAAGGAAACAATGAGACGACGCTCGACGAAAATTAACTGGTTCGTGCTGGGAATCCTTCTCCTGCCGCTGACCGCCCTCGGCGCCTACTTTTGGGCGACCGGCATCATGGATTCGCTCGAAACTTACCGCTCGCCCCTGGCAGAACACCCGCTCGCCCCCGGACCTGCCGTCGGCGCGCCGCTGACCCGCCGCGTGGTCCTCGTCCTGATAGACGCCCTGCGCTACGACACCTCGAACGACGCTTCGGTCATGCCGACCCTGAACCGGTTGCGCGCCCAGGGCGCCGCGGCAAGCATGCACTCCCGCCCGCCGTCCTTCTCCGCCCCCGGCTGGACGACCCTGCTGAGCGGCGCGTGGCCCGACCTGAACGACAGTCAGCCGATGAACCCGCCAGACGATTTCAGCGTCCGCGCCTTTACGCAGGATGACCTCTTCGCCGCCGCCGAGCGCGCCGGTTTGAAGACTGCCGTCTCCGGTTACATCTGGTTCGAGGGGATGCTCGCCCACTCCGGCGTGGATGCCCTCTACGTCACGCCCGAGGAAGACGACGCCGCCGACCGCGCTGTGGTTGCCGCCGCCCTGCCCTGGCTGGAAAGCGGCGATTATCAACTCGTCCTCATCCACCTCGACCAGGTGGACTACGCCGGTCACCACGAGGGCGGCCCGCGCGACCCGCGCTGGAACGCGGCCGCCGGCCGCGCCGATGCCTTGCTGGGCGAGATCGCAGCGCGGCTGGACCTGAAGCAGGACACCCTGCTTGTCTTCTCCGACCACGGTCAGATTGACCAGGGCGGACACGGCGGCAGTGAAGCGGTGACTCTGGTCGAGCCGTTCGCAGCCGTGGGAGCGAGCATCCTACCCGGCGAGTATGGCGACATCGAGATGGTGGACCTTGCCCCGACGGTCGCCGTCCTGCTGGGAACGAATCTCCCCGCCTCGAGCCAGGGACGCCCGCTGGTGGAAATGCTCGCCCTGCCACCCAAACAGGAAGCGGCCCTTGCCCAGTCTGTAGACGCCCAGCAGCGGGCGCTCGTCCAGGCGTACGCGGCGGCTATCGGTCAAAGTGTGCGCCTGCCGGAGGAAACCCTGACCGTTGCCGAGGCGCAGGCCCTCCTCGAGCGGGTGCGGCTGACGCGGCTGGGGCAGGAGCGCATCTGGCGCAACATGGTAGCGCTGTTCGTGGCGATTCTGCCCGCTTATCTCCTTTTCCTGCGCCGCGAGAAACAGGCGCTGTGGATGCTGGCTGGCGCGCTGGCTTACCTGGCCGTTTTCTGCGGACGCTATTTCCTGCTCGACCACCATACGCTCGGCCTGAGTTGGATTCCAGGCATCACTGAATTCATTCTCTATGTCGCCGTGACCTCGGGCGCGGCCCTGCTCGTCGGCTGGCTGACGGCGATGTTTGGGCTGCGCGCCTTTCGCGGGTCGGCGCGGCAGGCCGCCGGGTCCGCGCTCGGAGCGGTCTGGTTCATCCTGTACGTGCTGGCCCTGCCCATCCTG